>CAZGAZ010000181.1:0-1665 GCA_964523835.1 uncultured Ruminococcus sp. | reverse complement strand
CCGACAAGATAATCAATATTAACATTGTAGAAATCTGCAAGCTTGATTATAATATTAAGCGGCACTTCACGTTCGCCACGCTCATATTTTGAATAAAGCGACTGGTCGCACATAAGGTATTCTGCAATTTGCTTTTGAGTTAAATCTCTATCCTCACGCAAGTCTCTTATACGAAGTCTCATAACAATATCACCTAAAATTATTATAACTTAAATATAATAATTCTATTGATAAATTGGACTATTTGTCCTAAAATGAATATATGAATATATAATAATAAAAATTTTTTGAAAGGAAATGTATTATGAAAAAAATATTCTTTACGGGACACAGACAATCAAGGGTCTACACCGAGGATATGCGCAATGCTATAAATCTGCTGCGTAAGCTTGTCATAGAGGGCGCAACCGATTTTTACGCAGGAGGTGCACGGGGCTGGGATATGATTTTTGAAACTATGGTTTTGGATTTGCGTGACAATTATTTCCCACTGGTAAAGCTGCATTTAGTCCTGCCCTGTCCCCCCGAGGAGCAGACCGAAAACTGGGGCAGTTACGACATGCAGCAGTATCAAAAGATACTCAAAGCCGCAGACAGCGTTGAAATTGTCTCGCCGCACTACGACAAAAACTGCATGAAAAATGAAAAAACGAAACGAACGGCTTGCAGGCTTGGGAGATATTTGCGTGTGCTGCTATGACGAAAAGCATTTTCGCAGCGGCACTGGGCAGACCGTCCGCATAGCGGAAAAGCAGGGAAAGGAAATTATTAATCTGTATGTTGACCGGACGGAAGCTTAACAATATATTTTTCCGAAGCACCGACAATGCGGTATATTTTAAGGCTGTAAGCTTTCATAAAAGCTCGGGCAGTATTGTAAAAATTTCGTAAAAATAAAGTTCGCAACTTAAATCAAGATTTTTTCATCCGATATGTGGTATATTTATTTTTGAAGGGAGGAGAACGGCTTGTACGAATGGAACGAAGCAATACAGAAAATGATAGACTGGATAGAGGATAATCTGTGCGAAAATCCGTCGCTTCTGCAAATGTCAAAGCAGATCGGTTATTCGCCCTATTATTGCTCCGTCCGTTTCCGTGAGATAACCGGTATGACCATAAAAAGCTATATGGCAGGCAGACGGCTCACTCTTGCGGCTCTTGCTTTGCGGGACACGGACGAACGTATCATTGACATTGCCGTACGGTGCGGTTATTCTTCGCAGGAGGCTCTGACGAGGGCTTTTCAGGCGGCGTTCGGGTGCACACCTGCGTCATATCGGAGAGAACCTGTGCCTATCCCGCTTTCTGTACGTCAGGTGGTTCTGAGCCCCGAATATTACCAAAATATGAGAGGAGAAAAAACTATGAGCAAAACAATTCTGACCGAGGCTCACATAAAAACCGAATATATCCCCCCTCACAAGTACCTTGGCATTTGGGAGGATAAAGCAAGACACTATGGTGAAATGTGGGATTATCACGACTGTGACAAGGTATGCGGAATCGTTGACAGTTTAAACAATGTATGCGATCTTATTATTACAAGTCACACTGCGGGCTGGTATAAGACAAACGGAGAACGCAGATATTTTTACGGCACGGGCGTACCCCTTGATTACAGCGGAAAAATTCCCGAGGGATTTGAATTAAAGGAATTTCCCG
>CAZGAZ010000180.1:0-1689 GCA_964523835.1 uncultured Ruminococcus sp. | reverse complement strand
GTCTTCAGCGTTAATGAACAGAACCTTGCAAGACACCAGTCGGATCTTGGGACAACTCTCGGCGAGTGTCTCCTTACACCCACAAGAATTTACGTTAAGGCGATAATGAGCCTGCTGGACAGCGTAAAAGTAAAGTCGATCAGCCATATCACAGGCGGCGGATTTTACGAGAATATCCCCCGCTCACTTCCCGAGGGTATAACCGCCGTGATAGACAAATCTTCTCTGCGCATACCGCCTGTTTTCGGGCTTATTGAAAAAACGGGAAATATCCCCGAAAGAGATATGTTCAACACCTTTAATATGGGTGTCGGAATGGCTGTAGTTGTTGACAAAACGGAGGCAGACAAGGCAGTTGAGACGATAAACGCCGCAGGGGAGGAAGCCTATGTTATGGGCGAGCTGGCAGAGGGCAGCGAGGGTGTAATTATCCGTTAAAAAGAAAAGATTTGTCGGGGAAACGCTTTTTTGCGAAGGCGTTTCCTTGACTTCTCAAATGCAGGGAGGATTTTATGAAAATTGAAAAGGTGCAAAAGGGATCCTTTGCCGTAATCGGAAAAGAGGGTTCCACAAAGGACGGACAGGGCTTTATCGAGCGGCTGTGGAATGAGGCAAATTCCCATTTCGGAGAGATAGAGCACCTTGCCAAAAAGGACGGGAACGGAAATATCGCAGGCGTATGGGGAGCTATGTCCGATTTTTCACGCTCCTTTAAGCCTTGGGATAATTTTGAAGAGGGGCTTTATCTTGCAGGTGCGGAATGTGAGGATAATGCACAACCGCCCGAGAACTGGATAAAATGGGTCATACCCGGCTATGAATATCTGCGTGCGGAGTGCGAAAATGAGAATACATTTCCCGAGGTCTTAGGGTATATGGAGGAAAACGGGATAACGCTTGCAGGCGCTGTTCACGATCATACCGACCCCCGGACGGGCAAGAGCTATATGTATTTCCCCATAAAGAAGCTGTAAGGCAAGGTAAACCCCGGAAATTTTCCTGTCTGCAAAGGACCGAAGCTTGAAAGTTATAGGGAATCCCCTAAGTTTCAATGTATTTTTGGTGTACAAAATTAAGTAAAGGGGCTCAAAAGCATGAAAAAGGGAAAGCTTAAAACGGCAGTGGCGCTTGGGTCTGCCGCACTGCTCTGGTCGATACCGTCGCTGAATATTTTCGGGATAATCGGAGCGATAATGTCCTGGGCGGCATACGGCGGCGCACGGAAGAAAACCGCTGCGGGCGCAGGGATATTTTATATTATTTCCCTTGTTGTCAGCATTGCTTTCGGTGTTTTGCTTGCAGTTGCCTCGAAAGATTTTTTGGGTTCGGAGTTTGTTTCGGGGCTTGCTTCTTTGCTCAGGTTCTCTGTACTGTTTTCCGTTTTCGGGGATATTTTGTACACTGCGGCAGCCGTTTGCAGCTTCATGGGCGCAAAGGAGCTTACAGGAGCAGAGGGCAAGGGATTTTTTGATTAATGAAAGGCGGGAAGGTTTGGATGTTACGGGGAATCCCCTAAGTCATAATGTATTTATGGTGTACAAAACTAAGTAAAGGAGCTCAAAAGTTTGAAAGTTAGCGATAATCCCCTAAGTTTCAGAGAAACTTTGGTGCGAACGAAAGATTAGCGGGAGGTAAAAGTTTGAAACAAGAATCAAATAACACAGGATAAAAAAGAGCATAGCAAAGCAG
>CAZGAZ010000179.1:0-1996 GCA_964523835.1 uncultured Ruminococcus sp. | reverse complement strand
GTGTTTCCAAATGAAAATTTTATCGACCTTAGCTTGTATCAGTTCGGACGCGAGCAATGCAAGCCCGCCCATTCATTCGGTCCCGCCGCAAGAAACCATTATCTTTTTCATTACGTTATCTCGGGTACGGGGACGCTTATGGCTGACGACAGCAGCGGCGAAACAAAGACTTACTCCATTAAAAGTATGCAGGGCTTTATGATATTCCCTGACCAGATAACTACTTATATTGCGGATAAAAATGTACCGTGGGAATATATATGGATCGAGTTTGACGGTCTGCGTGCAAAGTCGATCGTTGACGCGGCGGGCTTGTCTCCCGACAATCCCGTATACAAGGCAAGGTCAAAGGAACTGCGTGAAAATATGATGAATGAAATGATTTACATTACGGAAAACAGTAATTCTTCACCGTTTCACCTTATCGGACATCTTTATCTGTTTATAGATTATTTTGCACGCTCTGCGGCGGAAATAAAAATCCGTCAGGGAAGCAAGCTGCGGGATTTTTACATTCACGAAGCCCTTGCTTTTATAGAGCAGAATTTTCAGAACGACATTACCGTAGAGGATATCGCAGAGGTATGCGGTCTGAACAGGAGTTATTTCGGAAAAATTTTCAAGGAAGCTGTGGGAAAGTCCCCGCAGGATTTCCTGCTGAATTACCGTATGGTAAAGGCTGCCGAGCTTTTAAAGCTTACAAAGCTTTCCGTGGGGGATATAAGCAATGCAGTAGGGTACGACAATCAGCTTCATTTTTCACGGGCTTTTAAGAACATATATGGAGTTTCGCCCAAAAACTGGCGTACAGAACAAATGCTGAAAGGGTAAAAAAGTCCCGCACCATTATAGTATAATTAAATTATATTGTTGGCAATTTTATGTTGATTTTAATATTTGAGGTGTGATATGAGTATTTTGCTGGATATGTTCTTAACATTCGCAAAAATAGGGGCATTTACATTCGGCGGTGGGTACGCAATGATTTCAATTATTGAGAACAATTGTGTAGAACAAAAGAAATGGATTACTCACGACGAAATGATGGATATTACAGTCATCGCAGAGTCTACACCGGGACCGATAGCTATTAACTGCGCTACCTTTGTAGGCTATAAGCAGGCGGGGGTTTGGGGGGCATTAGCTGCGACCTTTGGTGTCGCACTTCCGTCCTTTGTGATTATTTTTTTGATTTCTGTTTTTCTGGACAACTTTCTTGAAATTACAATAATCGCAAATGCTTTTAAAGGCATTAAGATTGCCGCAGGAATACTGATTTTAGATACTGCGATTTCTATGATAAGAAAAATGAAAAAGAAAACACTTCCAATGGTAATAATAATTGGTTCAAGTTTAGTTATGGTGTTTGTAAATGTTTTTTCGTGGAATTTTTCGTCTATCGTTCTTATGTTGGTGGCAGCGGTCATAAGTCTTGTTGTATTTGCTTTAAAAAACAGGAAATAGGGGGTGTTGATATGATTTATTTAGAGCTTTTTTGGGGATTTTTGCAAGTTGGTTTGTTTTCTTTTGGAGGAGCTTATGGCGCTATTCCCCTAATTCGTGATGTCGTTTTATCTCGCCGTTGGCTTTCAGATGAAACTTTGACCTATATGATTGCAGTAAGTGAAAGTACCCCCGGACCTATTATGGTTAATTTAGCAACCTATGTGGGAAGTACACAAGCGGGATTTTTGGGCGCAGTTGTTTCAACTATAGCTGTCATTATACCTGCCTTTTTAATCATCTTGTTATTAATGACCGTATTGAAAAATATATTGAACAATCGTTATTTTCAAGCCATATTAGAAGGATTAAAACCTTGCATAATAGGAATAATCCTCGCCACAGGGGCTTATATGACACTTTTAAATTGTGTTCCAAACCGTTCGGATTTATCATTAAACGTTCAACCTATAGTGATGACGATTGTATTAGCTCTAATTATATTTGGCTCAAAATCAATATTCAAAAAGAAAATTTCACCGATAATGTTTAT
>CAZGAZ010000178.1:0-2092 GCA_964523835.1 uncultured Ruminococcus sp. | reverse complement strand
ATAGATGATAAGACCATGGATTCTTAATGCAATTAGGGTATCTATGGTCTTTTTTGTTATATAAGAAATTGCAAAACTGTGCATTTCAAGCTCTCGTTGTACGATATTGACAAATCACCGCAGGGCACGCTTGCGCTACATTGTCGCTCGTAGCGGCGCATAAGCTGCCAAAGTACGGCAGCCAAGTGCCGACGGCGGCAGAGTACCCTGCTTGCGTTTTGTCAATATTGTACAACTGAAGCTGTGAAATAAAGGCGTTTTGCAATCACATATATCGGGACTGAAAAGAAAGGGAGGATGATTAGAATGAATCATACAATTATCAAAACAGAAAATTTAGTGAAAACATACCGCAGATACCGGAAAAGAGAGGGCATCGGCGGCAGTATCGCAAGTTTATGGAAAAGGGAGTATGAGGAAAAAACAGCGGTAAATCATATTGATTTGTCTGTGGAAGAGGGTGAATTTATCGGGCTGATTGGGCCAAACGGTGCGGGCAAGACGACTTTGATTAAAATGCTGACAGGTATCATTGCGCCGACGGAAGGGAGTATTGATGTGCTTGGGTTTTATCCGAATGACTTAAAAAATGCGTTTAAAAAGCAATATGCCGTAGTTATGGGGCAAAAGAGCCAGCTCTTTTTTGAACTGACGGTAAATGATACCCTGCGTCTGTTCAAAGAAATATACGAAATTTCGGAAAATGAGTTTCTTAGCAATAAGCAATATTTTGTGGAACTGTTCGGCGTACAGGAGCTTATGGACGTTCAGGTGAGGACTCTGTCGCTTGGCGAAAGGATGAAAATGGAATTGATTGTGGCACTGCTCCATAACCCGAAAATCTTATTTTTAGACGAACCGACGATAGGTCTGGATATTGTGGCGTCAAAGCAGATACGCAGGTTTTTAAAGGAGATTAACGAAGAGAAAAGAACAACCATCATTTTGACCTCGCATTATATGGAGGATATCAGAGAACTTTGTAAAAGAAGCGTTGTGATAAATCATGGCGTCAAAAGGTATGACGGAGCGACGGAGAAGCTGTTTCGTGGCGATATCGAGCAGATATATCAGAGAGGAAGTGAAGAGAATGCGTAAATACTGGGAAGTTTCCAAAATATATATGAAAACGCAGTTAGTATGGAGAGCCGATGTGATATTCAACATGGTTTTTACAATCAGCAAAATCCTGTTTGCCTATCTGTTATGGGGCATTATTTTTCAGAGCAGGGAAAAAATCGGCGTTTTCACATTTCACGGTATGCTGTCCTATTATATTGTCAGTTCGTTTTTATCACAGTTGGAAATGTCCGGTGGTATCAGCGGGGAAATTCATGAGAGGATTCGTAACGGCACGTTTTCCAAATATATGGTTATTCCCGTGGGAATCCAAAGGTATTTTATGGCGATGGAATTAGGAGTTGTATTGTTTTATTTCCTGTTTGACCTGACAGCGGCGCTCATATGGGTTTTTGTGTTTCATATCGAATTTGTTTTCACGAAAAATGCGCTTGTCATCTTGTGCGCGGCAGTAATGACGGTTTTAGGGATGCTTTTTATGGTACAGCTAAATTATTTTCTTGGTTTACTGACTTTGAAGTATCAGGGAATCGGCACATTTTTAATGATAAAAGACAATCTGGCAGCCTTGGTGACAGGAAGCATTGTGCCGCTGGCGCTCTTTCCGGAAGCAGTGGTAAATATCATGAAAATACTGCCGTTTTATTATGTCACATATTTACCGGCAATGCTTTTCACAGGCATGTGCCTAAGCGAAGCAGTTCCCGGATTATGTATCGTGTCGGCATGGTGTCTGCTGATGCAGGGACTGATTTATGTGACTTGGAACAAATATTTGAGAAAGTATGACGGGATAGGGATTTGAGTAAGAAGGGAGGATTATGGTGAGAAATATAAAGAAAAACATGCGTGTATTAAAAGAATTGTTATATCTGCGTTTTCATGGGCTGGTGGTGTTCAGGCTGGATTTTTTTGCACCGTTTCTGATAGATGGCAGTTTGTTCGTCATTCAGCTTCTGGCGTTTGGAGTGGTATATGCCAATGTGGATACGATTGGAAGCTGGCATCAGGG
>CAZGAZ010000177.1:0-2140 GCA_964523835.1 uncultured Ruminococcus sp. | reverse complement strand
ACCTTTTCATAGCCTCGTTGGTGCCTTTCGCAGAAAGGCGGTTTATAAAAATGAAAAGATATGATTTGATAACCCCCGAGGGGACAAGAGATCTGCTTTTTGAAGAGTGCGCTGCGGTGAGGACTGTGGAGGAAAGGCTTCAGAGTATTTTCAAAAGCAAGGGCTACTCGGAGGTCATTACTCCGGGGTTGGAATTTTATGATGTTTTCGATCAGAAATCACGGTATTTTCCCCAGGAGACAATGTACAAGCTTTGTGACAACAAGGGGCGGCTTATGGTCGTTCGTCCCGATTCGACTATGCCCATTGCACGGATGGCGGCGACAAGGCTGCAGGGGCAGCAGCTGCCTATAAGGCTGTGCTACAGTCAGAGCATTTACAGGAACAAGCCTGTGATGAGGGGCAGGAGCGATGAGTTCAGGCAGACGGGGATTGAGCTTATAGGCTCGGGTTCGGCGAGGGCTGAACTGGAGGTGCTGTCGAATGCGCTGGAGGTGCTTGGTTCCTTTGAAACGGGTGGGTACAGGCTGGAGTTGGGGCACATCGGTTTCTTTAAGTCGCTGGTGGCAAAGCTGGGGTGCGGTGCGGACAAGGTTGAGAGCATTCGCAGTCTCATTGAGGTGAAGAATTATCCTGCGCTCAATGACCTGCTTGATGATATGGGGAATAATGAGGTAACAAGGGCGTTAAAGCAGCTGCCGAGGCTTTTCGGCGGCGGTGAGATATTTGAAGCGGCGGCGGCGCTTGACCCGGGGGAGGACGGAATGGCGGCTCTCGGAGAGCTTCGGGGGACGTATGAACGGCTTATTTCCATGGGTTATGAGGGGAAAATTACCGTTGATCTGGGGCTTGTGAACCGAATGGATTATTACACGGGGACGGTTATTAAGGGGTATATTGAGGGCTGCGGAGACGCTGTATTGTCCGGGGGGCGGTATGACGGTCTGCTCGGTGAGTACGGCTTAGAGCTGCCTGCGGCGGGGTTTGCGGTAAATATAGACGCTGTGGCAAGGACGGAGATGAAAACAAGGAGCTTTCGTCCGGGTGCGGCGGATGTTATTGTTTTCGGGGAGGACGGCTTTGAGGCGGCTGCGGCGGTTTACTGCAAGGAGCTTATTTCAAAGGGATATAAAGCGGAATATGCGGTATGCGATTCGGCAGATGAGGCGAAAAAATATGCGGCGGCAAAGGGAATAAAGAGGCTGGATATTTTTTCGGGAAACGGTGTGGAGGAATTAGCGGTTATATGTTGACCGTTATTGCGGGCTGTTTGCGGGGATATGCTGCTGTGGTGTTGTGTTATTGTGTTATTGTGTTATTGTGTTATTGTGCGGCGGCGTTTTTTGAGGGAGGTTTACCGAAAAATGAGGTTTGAAAATATATGCGTGATCCTATAAGGGATATAGGCGAGTTTATTTTTGTGGAGGATATACCGCAAAAATGCGATGTGATCGTTACTGTGGGAGGGAGTTATCCGCAGATTGCAGAAAGGGCTGCGGAGCTTTACAGGGACGGCTTTTCGGAATTTGTCATTGCGGGAGGCGGCGTTGGTGTAAAGACAGGCGTTTTTGCGGGGGTCAAGGACAAAAAGGATATTTATGACGGTGATTACCCTACAGAGTGCGATTTTTATGAGGATGTACTGATAAAAAACGGCGTCCCCGAAAGTGCGGTGATCCGTGAGGACAGGTCGGGGCACACGAGGGAGAATGCGGAGTTTGCGGCTGCGGTTCTGAAGGAACGGGGGATCGATGTTCGGAAGCTGATACTGGTTTGCAAGAGGTTTCATGCAAGGCGGTGTCTGATGTTCTTCCGGGCGGCGTTTCCCGAGGCGGAGATTCTGGTCGTTCCTGCGGACATTGAATGCGGGGAAATGAATATTACAAGAGATAACTGGCATACTTCGTCCTATGGGATAAAGCGTGTGATGGGGGAAGTTAAACGCTGCGGTGAGCAGTTTGATGAAAAGGATTTTAATGAGTTTAAAAAGGGGAAATGACCGACCCCAAAAATTATAAAGGAGTATTGTGAAAAATGGACAATAATGCAAGACCCTTGCGCATTGCGCTGACAAAGGGCAGGCTTGAAAAGGATTCGGTGGCGCTGCTGGAAAAGCTCGGTTATGACTGTTCGGCGGTTC
>CAZGAZ010000176.1:0-2248 GCA_964523835.1 uncultured Ruminococcus sp. | reverse complement strand
AAATTTTTATATAAAAAATCCGCCCGGAAAAATGCGTTATACATAACGCCCCGAAACGGATAATTTATCTGTTTGAGTTTACCGCCGGGACATATCCCGGCTTTTATATATCATGCCTGCTTCTGTCATTAGCACGCAAAATACTTTTTATTCCCAAAATAATGCCGTTTGTCGGATATCTATTGATATTTGACATTTTATGTATTTACATTATAATGGGATTTTATATTCTATCATAGGTATACAGTTCTTTATAAACCGATTATTTTATATAAAAAGAGACAAAATTCGTCAATGGGAAGTACAGTTCCTGTTAAAATGAGAATGTATCTCTTAAAATATATTTAGGAGGTGACAAGATATGTATACATACTGCGAACAGTTCGGAAAAATCCTTCGTCATTACCGTGAAAATAAAAATTACACCCGTGAGACCCTTGCAGAATTGTGCAATGTCAGCGACAGATGTATAAGTAACATTGAACGGGGTCTATCCGAACCGAAGCTTGGAACGCTCGTGAAACTTTGTACCGGCTGCGGGATAGACATAGGCTTGCTCGGCTCACTTATAATCGAAGAAGAACAGCCTGTAATGATTTAACTTTTAACACGAAAGGAAAATTTTCGGTGAAAAAAGGTAATTTGATTTTAATAAGCGGGAATGACCCTGTAACTGTAAAAATATCTGAAATATCATTGACCTCTGCCGAAATGAATGTTGTTATCGGCAGTAATGACAGAGCAGAGCTTGCATGTGATATAGAGCGTTTAAAGCCTGATTTTGTACTTATCTGGGGTGCCGATAATGCAAACGACATTCTTGAATTTGTCGGGAAATGGGCAAATCGTGATGTGAAACCGTTTTTCATTGTGACCACCTGTTACAGAAGTATCTATAACATTCTGAACGGCATTCTGCCGAGCAATGCGTATGCCGTTCTTGAACCGGAAAGCATGGAATTTATTAAGGATATTATAAAAAAAGAAACAGATGAATATAGCTTGGAAGCTGAATAGTCCCATATCGCTGTAAAACCTCTTATTCTCGTATCGTTCTTTTCGGGTATCGTTATATCTAACCCCACTTTTTCATAAATGCTTGACCCTATCAGCCACCTCTGCACGCTTAGCGTCATTAAAACGGTCGAGCGTGCCCACCAGATATCCCGTAATGCGCCGTATGCGTTCAAAGGGCATACCCTCAAAAGTCACGTCCAAGTCAACAAAATCACCGTCAACATTGATGTTGATGTGTCTTATTCTCTTGTCCTTGTGCTTTTCGGTACAGTGCTTGATATAAGCGGTTATCTCCTCGTGAGAAAGCGTTCCGCCCGTTACCGTTACTTGCATTGATTTTCCTCCTTTCGGGCATAAGAAAACCGCCTTGTTACAGGCGGTTAGAAATTATTCGAGAAATTGGTATTTAAAAATCATATGAACTCAAGATGCGAATTTTTGCCTAAACTTATTAATCCTTTAAAATTAATGAACATTGTTTTATTTGAAGAAAAACAAGGTCTTGAATATGATACAAAAAAATTGTCTGTTTCAATTGTTTCGTTTGGATTGGTTATGCGGATTTTTTGACTGGTTTTTTCGCAAGGTTCACATATAACGGTTGTAAAATCGCTATTCAAAATATCTAAAATTTTTACCATAAATATCACCTCTCGGAAATTTTCATATATTTTCTTGCATCTTTTAACGGAATACCTTCATTTCGTAATCTTGAAACACCGTCTTTAAGTAACCCAATCCTGTCTGCTGTGGTTAAACCATCTGCAAAACGAGCTGCTCTTATACTTGCCTGGGCTTCATCCAGTGCTGTTATATTCTGCTCAAATCCGCCTTTCCACGCTTCATAATGCCCTACAACCTCATGAGCAATAGCTGCTTTAAAGCTTAATTTTTCATTAGGTGTTGCAGGATTACTACAAGGAAAAACGTCCGTGCCAATAACCATGCGACAATATTTTTCACCCTCAGTCGAACCTACAAATGCCGTATAGCTGTAGTCAGAATAATCAATATCACCCTCAAATCCCAACATACGTGCGAAATCTATACATTCGTTGATTTGTTCGGTATTTAGTGGCTTTTCATTCCGATGCCCTCCGGTACTTACTTTTAGCATTCTCTCACTCCCTGCTTCTATTATACCACTTTTTTCGGATTTGTCAAGCCCGTTTTCAAAATTCCCCGTCGAACCTCCACCTCCGCTTGTAAACTGACCGTTCTCCGGGTCGTG
>CAZGAZ010000175.1:0-2465 GCA_964523835.1 uncultured Ruminococcus sp. | reverse complement strand
TGACAGCTTCCTTTTCCAGTATCTCGGAATATATGTAAAAAAGCATCCTGTCCTGAGGGATATTCTGTTTCTTGAATTCGCAAAGCTCTTTTTCAAAGCAATTCGGGTCACTGTATTTAAAGGCAAACTGTTTCATAATTTTTCATCTCCGATATTCTGTATATTTATACAGTATATATTATATCACAATTACACGAATTAGTCAAGGACAAAAATTGCACATAAAAATATGCAATTTTTGCAGAAAAGTATTATATTTAACTTAAAAGTTCTTTATCAAAAGGGCTGTTGAAATGAAGATATGCTTTATGTGGGGCAATATGGATTACAAGTACCGAAGTCGTTCGTTTTGGTGTAGAGGTTGATAATTGAAACGGTGGAAAAGAACATAAGGACAATGACCGGGTACATTCAGCTTCAATTATGGGAAGGCAGAAAGAAGAATGAGCCTTGCGAACATGAATTCTCAAATAGCAGACAAAATCGAAATTCCGGAAAATCAAATCCGATAAATAGCTGATCTAAGCCATTTATCGGGTTAAAGCTCATTGCGGGCGACAGGACTTGAAACAAACCTTTCTTAATTTTATATGTTATCGCATTATGTCGAAAACGCCTATATTACACGTATTAACGGTATTACACTTTTAATGTTTAACGTAAAATATAAAATTTTCAAACTGTCATACATAACTATAAAGCAATGCTAAAATGACAGTCAGAATACAAAAATACGGCTGATACATAATTAAATATATCAGCTGTATTGCATAGCATATTATTAATAGACTTAATTTAAACCTATATTCCCGAGCCATTCACGAATATCATTTTCGGAAGTCCCGCCGTCAAAGCGTTTGCCTTCAAACCAGGTGACGGAATCATCACAAAGTTTGTGTAGATTATCCGCACTTGATCCTATTCCGCTGCTGTGAGACGTGCAGAATGGTACAATAGTTTTATCCGAAAGATCGTAGCTTTCCAAAAACGTATATATAATTTTCGGAGCCTGACCGTGCCATATGGGATAGCCGAGAATTATTGTGTCGCAGTCATCCATATTTTCAAAGCGTCCCGAAATTTCCGGGCGGGCTTTCGGGTCGCTCTGCTCCCTGTCCGCCCTGCCGTCGGTGTAGTATGCCAAGTCAGTCTCGGTGTACGGCTCTTCGGGGACGATTTCGTAAATATCCGTACCGAGAATTTCCGCAGCATATTCAGCAAGAGATTCTGTTGTACCCGTGCAGGAAAAATACACAACAAGAGTTTTGGTTTTCATATTTTCCTCCGTATTTTCTGACCTTTCCGTATCGCTTTCGCTTGCGGTTTTCTGCAGATTATTTACCGTTTCGGATATTTCCTTCTGTGTTTCCTCATTTGGAAAATTTCCGCATGCGGTCATTGCAATAAACATTACAAATGATAAAATAGCGCTGATAATATTTTTCATTCGTCATTGCTCCTTTTCTTCTTAGTACCAATCGTGCTTTTCATTTCGGTCAAGAGCGTTTATTTTCTCCATTTCCCCGTCGGTCAGTTCAAAGTCAAACAGCTCGGTATTTTCCTTGATGTGGTCGGGATTGCTTGAACCCGGAATTACCACAACGCCCTTTTGCAGATTCCACCGCAGTATTACTTGTGCTGAGGATTTGCCGTGAGCTTCTGCAATCCCGGAAATGACCTCATCTCCAAGAAGCTCCTTTGTATACCCTCTTCCACCGAGAGGATACCAGCCCTGCACAACAATTCCCAGGCCGTGAATGTACGGTATAACATCATTTTCCTGATAATATGGGTGTATCTCATTCTGCACAAGTGCGGGAACAGTATCTACCTGAGGAAGGAATTCCTCCAGTTCATCCACATACCAGTTTGACAAGCCTATGGAGCGTATCTTGCCCTCGCTTACGGCTTTTTCCATTGCCTTGTATGCCTTTACATCGTCCGTGCCCGGATGGTGCAGAAGCATCATATCAATGTATTCTATATCAAGCTTTTCAAGAGCCTGCTCAATAGCCGCTTCGGGGTCCGAAAACTGATTGGGATAAAGCTTTGTGATAATGAAAATTTCCTCACGGGGAATACCCGAATTTCTCACTGCCTCACCCACGCTTTCCTCATTGCTGTACATATATGCCGTGTCAATAAGCCGCACGCCGTTTTCCAGAGCTGCTGTCACGGACAATACACATTCTTCGCCCGTAAGACTGTAAGTGCCGAGACCGTAAATCGGCATTTCATAGCCGCTGTTGAGGGTAACGGTTTTTGTCTCAAAATCAAATAGGATATTATTTTTCAAGGAATTTTCCTCCCCGCTTTCGGACTTGCTTTCCTCTTTTTCGGAAGCGGCAGTGCCTGTTTTTGTGCCTGATGTCGCTGATGCCGAATTTTCCGCAGTGACCTCCTGTGCGGCATTTCCGCAGGCTGTCATTGCAAAGGCAAGGGAAAAGGTCAGAATTATATCAAGA
>CAZGAZ010000174.1:0-2511 GCA_964523835.1 uncultured Ruminococcus sp. | reverse complement strand
AGCCAGGCTTCTCAGGCTATGCTGGCTCAGGCAAATCAGCTTCCTCAGGGCGTTCTCCAGCTTCTCGGCTAATTACCGACAAATTGATAGTCGCTTGATGGCTGCTTAAAATGCTAATCGTTGCCGCCCCCCATTTTGAGGGGCGGCAATACTTATAAACAGGAGAAAGCTACCATGAATAATAAAATCAATATTCAATATTTCAGACAGCCTAAATTTTACAAGGATTTTCAGTGTATAGGCGATAAATGCCCCGTAAGTTGCTGTTTCGGCTGGAATATAGGGTGGAGTAAAAAAGAGTTTGAAAAACTGTCCTCTGCACAAATGTCCGATTCCCTTAGGGAACTTGTAGATTCCGCATTTAAGCCGGTGGAAAATGAGAAGTTAAAGAAAATATTTGACTATCAGATCAGATTTACCAACGAGAATAAATGTCCGCTTTTAACGGAAAGTGGATTATGCAAAATACAGAAAGAGCTTGGAGCGGATTATCTATCCAATGTATGTATGGTATATCCCCGAAAGGGCTATCTCTGCGAAAATGTGATTTTCAGAACCTGTCAGTTATCCTGCGTTCATGTTATGAAAATACTCTGTAATGAAGAAAGTTGCATGAAGCTTGAAAACAATCGCAAGGTCGAAGGAATTGATCTTGAACCCGCTTATGAAACAAAGGAGTACATAAACTATCCCCACCTTAAATACCGCAGAGAGCTTTTTGAATTTTTCTATGAATTACTCTCGGACAAAACTCACAGTATAGAAACCTCCATGGTTTTGAGTGCAATGGCGGCGCAGAAAATTGACGAGTTTATCAAAAAAGGACAACACGACCGCATACCCAATATTATCAAGACTTTGAAACCGCAGCTGAATAATCCTGCACAAATCGAAAAACTGGAAAATGCAAAGCCCAATCTTTCTTTGAAAGGAAATGTTGCGTTAGCTGTTTCGAAAGTTCTTAAAGACAATGATATATACCAAAATGCTTTTGAAAATGGCACTCTCAGCAAGGAAAAATGGCAGGAGGGTATGGACAAGTGGAACGAAACTTTTAAAGACAGACCCTATGTTATGCGAAATATCGCCCTGAACTTGTACATTTCACAGGGTATGCCATTCAGGGATAAGACCCTTTCACTTTTTGAAAATTTCTGTTACCTTGCCGCCGAAATGTGCCTAATTAAATTTTTAGCTGCTACTGTTTCGGTTCGACTTGACAGCACAGAGAAAATGTTTGAAATAGCTGTTTCAAATGTAGACCGTGCATTTACTCATAATGATAATTATGTTAAAACCATTATTGATATACTCCACACATTCGGCATTAATTCCCCTGCCTACCTACTGGGGACACTCAAATAATTATACAAATTCAACAAAATTCCGCCCATATCAGCTATAGAAGATGTACAAACAACCAAAAATATAACAAATTACATAAAACCACTTGATTTTTTTCTTAAATGTGGTAAAATATAATTAGCACTCAAATAGAATGAGTGCTAACAGAATAGCTAAACGAGTGCTAATATAAATAAACGGAAGGAGTAAGTTTTATGAAAATCAAGCCACTTGCAGACAGGGTCGTTATCAAAATGACCGAGGCGGAGGAAACCACAAAGAGCGGTATCATTCTTACGGGCAATGCCAAGGAAAAGCCCCAGATCGCCGAGATAGTTGAGGTCGGCCCCGGGGGTATGGTTGACGGAAATGAAGTCAAGATGACCGTTAAGAAAGGGCAGAAGGTTCTTGCCTCCAAGTATGCGGGCACCGAGGTAAAGATCGACGGCGTGGAGTACACTATTCTCCGTCAGTCGGATCTGCTGGCGATCGTTGAATAAGGCGTATCGCTGACGGGCGTTTTCCGCCTGCAAAAGCTTAATTGGCGGACGGCGTTCGGATATACTATATTAAATACATTTGCTTTGATCTAAGAAAAAATCTGGAGGTAGATAAACATGGCTAAGGATATTATTTACGGCGAAAATGCCCGCAAGTCTTTACAGGCAGGCATTGACAAGCTGGCGGACACGGTTAAGATCACTCTCGGCCCTAAGGGCAGGAATGTAGTGCTGGACAGAAAGTTCGGCTCGCCCCTTATCACCAACGACGGCGTGACCATTGCCAAGGAGATCGAGCTGGAGGACGCTTTTGAAAATATGGGCGCACAGCTTGTTAAAGAAGTTGCCACAAAGACCAACGACGCAGCGGGCGACGGCACTACCACCGCTACACTGCTTGCCCAGGCGCTGATAAGAGAGGGCATGAAGAACATAGCCGCAGGGGCTAACCCCATGATCGTTAAAAAGGGTATGGCTAAGGCGGTTGACGCTGCTGTAGAGGCTATCAAGGCCAATTCCAAGGATATAGACGGTTCGGCGGATATTGAGAGAGTTGCGGCTGTTTCCTCCGCTGACGATACTGTGGGCAAGCTCATTGCCGAGGCTATGGAAAAGGTAACTGCTGACGGCGTTATTACAATAGAGGAATCCAAGACTGCGGAGACTT
>CAZGAZ010000173.1:0-2750 GCA_964523835.1 uncultured Ruminococcus sp. | reverse complement strand
GTTACCTCGGCAGCCTCCTCAATGGAGTTTATGCCATACTGCGAAAGTACGTCAAGAATTTGCTTTTCTCATATTTCATATGATTCAAAGAAAGCCATTTTTGACTAACCTCCTACAAAATTTTACAGTTTAACTGCATTATGTAATGAGTAAATATTACTGCTTTCTGGGGTCGATGATCTTAACAGCGTCCGCTACTCTGCCGTACTGCCCCTTAGCTTTTTCAAAAGCAGTGTTGGCGTCGTCGCCCGCCTTGATGAAGTCCATCATTTTGCCGAAGTTGACAAACTGATAGCCGATTATCTCATCGTCCTCATTGAGTGCAATGCCTGTAACATAGCCGTCGGTCATTTCGAGGTATCTCGGACCCTTTGCCAGTGTGCCGTACATAGTACCCACCTGGGAGCGAAGCCCCTTACCGAGATCCTCAAGGCCTGCGCCTACAACAAGTCCGTCCTCGGAGAATGCGGACTGAGAACGCCCGTAAACTATCTGCAAGAACAGCTCCCTCATAGCGGTGTTGATAGCGTCGCATACAAGGTCGGTGTTAAGGGCCTCCAGCACTGTTCTGCCGGGAAGAATTTCCGCTGCCATAGCCGCAGAATGGGTCATACCAGAGCAGCCTATTGTCTCAACGAGACATTCCTGGATAACGCCCTCCTTGACATTAAGTGTCAGCTTACAAGTACCCTGCTGGGGAGCGCACCAGCCAATACCGTGAGTAAATCCCGAAATATCCTTGATCTCCTTTGCTTTTACCCACTTTGCCTCCTCGGGAATGGGAGCCGCTCCGTGCGCAACGCCCTGCGCTACTGGACACATTGTTTCAACCTCATGAGAATAAATCATAACAGTTACAAACTCCTTTCGCATTTTCGTCTGCGGGAACATTCACGCAAACCATACAATTATATTATACATTATATTTCCAAAAAAATCAAGGGGTTTTGTAAATATTCACAAAAAAATGGCATATAATAATAATTTATTAATAATCTGCTCAAATTTACCCGTTTGCTCTTCTAAATCGGGGCTTGGCTGCATATGTTTTTGTAAACATTAAGTAACTGCCGCTAATTTATTTCCCGGAGCTGTTGCAAACGGGAAAAGTCGATCGGCGCTTGATTAAAGTAAACTACCGAAAGGACGGAGTAAATTTTGGATATTATCACATTAACAATGATAGCAGTGGGGCTTTCCATGGACGCATTTGCTGTAGCGGTATGCAAAGGACTGGCGGCGGGAAAATGTACCGTAAAAAATGCCCTTAAATGCGGTATGTGGTTCGGCAGCTTTCAGGCGATAATGCCGTTTATCGGCTTCGTTCTCGGCATACGCTTCAAAGGGTACATTGCAGCTTTCGATCACTGGATAGCCCTTGTGCTGCTTAGCGTTATCGGCTTTGGCATGATAAAATCCTCCCTTGACAAGGATGAACCGGAAAGTCCCTCATTCGGAGCAAGGGCAATGCTTGCGGCGGCAGTTGCCACCAGCATTGACGCCCTTGCACTGGGGGTAACATTCGCATTTTTATCGGTAAATATTTTCATCTCAATGGCGGTCATCGGAGGATGTGCCTTTATAATTTCGGCTATGGGAGTAAAAATAGGTTCTGTTTTCGGAGGCAAAAGCCGAAAAAAAGCGGAAGTCATAGGAGGCGTTATCCTTATAATTTTAGGAATAAAGATACTGCTGGAGCATTTAAGATAAAAAATATTCCCCGAAAAATCGGGGAACACAGCCGAACATACTCCGCTGGGGTCAGCCCGCAGATAACGGTAAATATACGCATTCCAAAGCGGTGCATGACTTTTTTGACTTTATTTATTCGGTATTATTTATCTCGCTGTCAAGGATATAAATACTGTTATTGTCATCAAAAAGCCAGACATTGTCATCTATCAATGCTGCCGGAGTAAACCTCTCTGCGATCTTTTCAATATTACCGCCTCTTATGTCCATTTTCATTAAAGCATTGGTGTCCTTATCGGAAAAATAAATACTCTCTTCCCTGACTACAGCTTTGTCAGAATTTACATTTTCACCGATACACTTAAAATTTTCCGAAGAGATATCATATGAATAAACATTCTCGTCCTCTGCATTAAATATAAACGTGCTGCCGTTAAAATAATAGGCTGCCGCACACCTTACGGGAATAGCTGATTCAAATTCTTCATCACCGAAAAATGTCTTGATAATGTACTCGTCATTTTTATATAAGTGAAAACCGTCTCCATCCACGTCCTTAAATTCATCACTGTTGTACCCCATATAAAGCATATCGCCATATATACCGAGAATATGCGGCTTACAATAGCTGAAGTCAAATTCACACCTTTCGTCCGTGCCGTCTGTTTTGACAGAATCCAGACTGTAAGTGTTCGGATATTCAAAGCTTCCCCTCGACAGCACATAATATATCCTGTCGCCGGCTGCAATAATTTCGGTAATCATATTATATGACATACGATCCTGAGTGTTTATGGAAACCAGTTTTTGCTTATCCGTGCCGTTCTGCTTTATCCTGCAAATATATTGATCGTGATTTTCGCCCAGCCACAGATAATAAATATATTCACCCAGTATATTAATGCACCAAGCATTGTCGGAGCATATTTCCGAAAAGCCGTTTCCGTCGCTTCCGATTTTGCAGATATGCTCGCCCTCACCGGCAAAATATACCCATTCACCCTGCTGCGCATGATCCATAGAGCCGCCGTTTACGGGTATTTTTCCGATATAATTAT
>CAZGAZ010000172.1:0-2865 GCA_964523835.1 uncultured Ruminococcus sp. | reverse complement strand
GCCGTGGTATAATTGATATAGTCAATTTACCTCGGTTGTTTCAAACAAAGGAGGAATATTTTTAATGAAACAACCAACCATATATAATACTGCGATTTATTGCAGGCTTTCAAAGGACGATGGTCTGGAGCAGAATAGTTCAAGTATTCAGACCCAAAAGGAAATGCTGACCCGATACTGCCGTGAAAACGGCTTTATCATCTGCAATTATTACATTGATGACGGCTATTCGGGCAAAAATTTTGACCGTCCCGATTTTAAGCGTATGATTGCCGATATTGAGGACGGAAAGATTAATTGCGTCATAACCAAAGACCTCTCCCGTCTCGGCAGAAATTACCTTGAAACGGGCGGATATACGGAGATTTATTTTCCTGAACACGGTGTACGTTACATAGCCGTTACCGATGGGGTAGATACCTCGCAAGGCTCTACAATGGATATTACTCCGTTCAAAAATCTGCTTAATGATATGTTTGTCAAGGACATATCTAAAAAGGTTAAATCTGCACTTCTGACACGTCAAAAACAGGGAAAATTTATCGGCACAACAGCACCCTATGGGTATTTAAAAGACCCCGCCGACAAAAATCACCTTGTTATTGATGAGCGTTTTGCGCCCATTGTGCGCCGTATTTATGAAATGTCCAAAAACGGAATGGGCGTTAATGCAATAAGCAGGAAATTAAGGGCAGAAAAAATTCCTCGTCCTGCTGCCGCTGCCGCAAAGGAAAATCAAAAATATGACATATATGTTGATACAGAAGAAAAAGTTTTCGCTTGGTCTCACGGGAGCGTGAGAGATATTCTCAGAAATCCTGTTTATGCGGGGCATATTGTGGGACAGCGCAGACCGAAAATTTCCTTGAAAACCGACAAGAGAAAAACGAAGTCAAATGCGGAAACGTTCATTGTCGAAAACTGCCACGAGCCGATTATAGACCCGCAGGAATGGGAGCTTGTGCAAAGGCTTATTACAAGCAGACACAAAACAAGACCCGAGGGCGAGCCGAAATACGACAATATTTTCAGCGGACTTTTAAAGTGCGATACCTGCGGATATTCTCTTACGGCAACCCGCGCAAATCGCAGAAACCGTCCCGATGTCATTGATAATTATGCCTATCAATGCAATACCTATCGTATGAACGGCAAAGAGGCTTGTACGCACCATTGGCTTGAAGCAAGGGATTTAAACGAGGCTATTTTAGCGGATATTAAGCGCATTGCAAATGCCGCAATAAAAAGCGACAAAAAAATGCTTGAAAACATCAGCAAAAAGCTCCGTAAAAATGAAACCGATAAAACCAAGCAGTATGAAAAGGATTTAAGAAATTGCAAGCGGCGGCTTGCGGAACTGGACAGGCTTTTTGCCAAACTGTATGAGGATAACGCAAGCGGAAAAGTCAGCGACAGAAATTACACAAATCTTTCGGCGGTATACGAAAAGGAGCAGATTGAAATTGAGGACAAAATCAATGCTCTGAATGAGGTAATAAAGTCAAATAAAGAGAATGACATCAATGCCGGGAATTTTGTTGAAACAATTAAGAATTACGCCGACATAACCGAATTAAATGCCGCTATGCTGAACACCTTAATTGATAAAATTGTTGTACACGAAGCCGAGGTTATAGACGGCGATAAGGTACAGAGGCTTGACGTTTACTACAAGTTTGTGGGTCTATTGGACTAATAGAACTTATTTGTACAATGCCCGATTTTACGCCATTTGATAACGCACCTTTAAGCTGGTTCAACATCTGACGGTCTCATCGGGGCGTCCAAATGGTGCAGAGCAATCATCTTTTTCTGGGCATTCATTCCTGCGCCGCACTTGCTTGTACTTCCAAGCAAAATTCTGACCTCGCCCGCATTCATCTGATTAAATAATGCCTGTTTCTTTTCAGCAGTGTCGTAGTCGTGGATAAACGCTATTTCTTTTTCGGCAACGCCCTGTGCAACAAGTTTAGTCTTAATATCATCATAAATGTTAAATTCCTTCGGCGGCATATCACATATAGACGACATCTCCAGCTTTTCAAGCAGTTCTTCGGAACGGCTCGTATTGAATTTGCCGTTTTCAAAAATCGCAGCTTCGGAAATAATTTTTGTACTGTCCTCATTGGGCCTGCGGATAACGGCAATATCACCGTCCTTTAGCTTGTCCGCTTCCTCATCGGAATTATTCTTGATATATTCCTTAATAGCCGAAAAATCCATCTCCTTTTTTATTCCGACTTTTTTTCGGACAATATCATAGCCGATAGCCTTTTCCCTGTCGGGACGGTAAATGACAAACCTGTCCTGTCTGCTTTCCGTTTTTGGAGTAGACATATCGCAGAAAATACACTGAGTGCTGCGCTTGTCGGCGGTCTGTGCATAAATATCCAAAACATTTTTTACACACAAATTTACCTTAGAATTTGGATCGTCGGGCAGATAAGGATTGAATAAACGTGCGTCAAGACCGATCTTTCGCCCGTCATTAGTCACGCAAAGCATATTGTCCTCACGGGGGTCAACACCGCCAAGACGAATGTTTGAAGCACGTTCGCCAAGATACTTTATAGCACGCTTCTGATGTCTGCTCGGTTTTGCCAAAACCTCCTGAACAACAGCATTTGGTTTTTCAAGATCGAGAGTGTCCGCTGTACGAATATCGGCTGCTTGCTTGAAAATGGACATAAGCTCCGGGAGATTTGTAAACTTAGCAAAGCGTGTTTTAAGCTGATATTTTCCATCACTTTCGGGCTTTAACTCGTAGTCTGTCTTGACCTCGCCGAAATCTGACGCCCATTCGTCAAAATGGTTTATACCTAAATCCTTTAAAGTGTCGGCCTGCAAATAACGCATAAGCGTATA
>CAZGAZ010000171.1:0-2902 GCA_964523835.1 uncultured Ruminococcus sp. | reverse complement strand
TACCCTTTTTTCGATTTTTAGCCCATTTTACTATTTTCAAACTTTTCCACTCCTCCAATTAATCTTTCGCACCAAAGATACACTGAAACTTAGGGGTTTACCGCTAACTTTCAAACTTATAACTTCCTTTCATAAAACTATAGCTTGATTTTTTATATTAGCCCTTACTCTTTGTTTTATTGCCCGCTTGCTTTTTTTTCTTCTTCAGAATAGTATCGGCAACGGAGTATATGAAAATACATGCTGCGCCGGCAATGCTTATCAGACTGCCCGCTTTCATACCCGGGGTCTCGTATGCAAAGCTGATCTTATGGTTGCCCTTTGGAACATAGACCGCTGTCAGACCGCCGAAAACCTCCTCAATATCCGTCTCGCTGCCGTCAACGTATGCGGTAAAGCCGTCCGTACAGGGAATGGAGAAAAACACAAGATTGTCCTTTTCAAGGTTGATTGAGGCGTCAAATCCGCTGCCGTTCGGGATAAATTCATAGCAGGCAGAGGCAGCCCTGTTTTTACAGTCATCATAATATGCTTCCTCGGAAATGTCCTCCGCAAGTTCCTCGGGGAGAGGGGAGAGTATATCCGAATAGCGCTCTGCCTGTTCCCCGTCCAGCCATATGGCTTTGAGAAGCAGCCGCTTGTATTTGTCATACTCTTCCTGTTCTTTATCATCCTTTTCCGAGTCTTTACGTAAACTGCTGCCTGCAGAATCGTCCGCTTCCTTTATGCTGTTTATGTCAAGATAATAGTCAAAGGTATAGCCCATGGGGATAAATGCGGAATTTTCATAGACTAAATAACGGTTATATACCTTCATGTTGTCAAATCCCTCATGATCCATATATACATAATTCAGATCTATAAGGTCGTCCTTTTCCGTAGGCTCATTGTAGTGGAACCAGTATTTTACCGACAGGAAACTCAGTACAGGATAATCGGTATTTTTCATATAGTTTGCCTGATAGCGCTTTATACCCAAAAGACTGTAGAAATTTGTTTCTTCCCCTGTTACCATGGAGTTGAACAGGTCTATGTCGGGATACTCCCATATAAGACCGGAATTTACCGAATTGCTGTCTATGTTAGTTATCCGGAAAAAGCTGTCGTCCTGAAGATCCACAGGCACATTCTCGTTCCAGGTAGCCAGCATACTGTCCGGGAGAAATGTTCCGAAATTATCACGCACTATGAATACACTGCGCTCCAGCAGCAGCACGCAGCACACTGTACATACGATCTTGCCTAGATTTTTTTTCTTGAAAAAGCTCAGGTCGCTGCTCGGATGCGAAAGAACGTACATTATCCCCAGACACACAGCCGATGTTATAAAGCACATCAGCCACATATCCTTTACAACCGAACTTTTATCCTTTTGGAAATACTGGTAATATATGCCGAAAACTCCAAGTATTCCAAGAACGAACCCGTTTAGCTTCAGTTCTCTGTCAACGTTGATATTATCCATATCGTCTATATATATGCCCGTCATCATGATCATTATCAGCAGGGGCATATAGAACCATCTGGAGTAGTAGTTTGCATTGAACATGGAGAAAATGCTGTTAAAAAGGGGAACACATGCGAAAACGGCACATACAGCAAGGAGCAGATTTTCCCATTTTCCCTTGTTCCGTTTAAGTATCGCCGCTACGCCGATAACAGTAAACAACGGTATGAACAGCGCAGGCGGGGACAAAGCGAGCTGTCTTGACTCAAAATACCAGCCGGCGGCAGGCATTGATGAGGGGAAGAAGAGGGACTCGATTATGTTCAGTATAACGCCGTCATCCTCATAGGCAAGAAGATCAATATCAAAAATAAGATTTCCCGCTCTCGGGTTACCCAGGATATTAAGAGCCGATGGCAGAAGTATTGCCGCTGACATTGCAACGCCTCCGAGAGTTTCTGCGGCAAGTCGTAAAAACAGCTTTAAATCAAGCCTCGGATAATCCCCCTTTACCGTTTTGACTATATAGTATATGAGCAGAAAAACGCATTCCTCCCACAGAAAGTAACAATTCATATAGCCGTTAACGGCGAGCATAACAGCAAAAGCCCCCGGTCTTTTCTTTGTGACCAGTTCATCAAAGCAGAGGAGGGTCAGGGGAAACAGACATATTGTATCTGCAAACTGATAGCACATATTGAACATCTGAAATCCCGAAAAAGCATACAGCATGCCGCATATGTAAGCCGAGCTGTCTTTTCTGACATATCTGCGGCAGTAGCCGCAGGCGAAAACAGCGGAAAGGCCTATTTTAAGAGCGTTCACAAAGGTATCCACATAGGGAACAAGCTCTGTGGGTACAGCAAAGAGAATAGGTGCAAATGGAGTGAGCATAAAGCTGCTGTAGGACACAAGGGTATCCATACCGAGATCGGAATTCCAGTCCCAGATAGGGAAGCCGTCCTTGCTGCGGAAAAGCCTGTTTATATGTTCGCCGAATACCAGCGACTGCAAATTATAATCGCCGATCGACATATACCGTCCGCCGGTAATGACAAGCACAGGCAGTATCCCCAGCAGAAAAACTATAAAAGCGGAAAAAAATGCTTTCGGGTAAAGATGTTTCATATCTGATTCCGTGCGGGTCAAATTTATTCCTCATTTCTCGTATAATAATTATGTAACTATTATACAATATTTTTTTTCAAATGTCAATTAATTTTTGGATAAATGATTAAAAATGTAATAGGAGGTGCGGGAAGTAAGCGAATTGTTTTGATGAATACGGCATTAATTCTTTTACATTTCAAACAATGTTATTACTGTCAAAAAATCCGCCCGAAAAAAATCCGGGCGGATTATAATTTTATAAATTATCGGCATATCGGCAGATCAGTTAGCTCCGTTCTGCTTTTTCGACTCAATATCTGCAAGAGCGTCCTGGCGGTAGAGGTT
>CAZGAZ010000170.1:0-2916 GCA_964523835.1 uncultured Ruminococcus sp. | reverse complement strand
CAGCGGTATTTTCAATTTGTTTTATTTGAGTATACGAATTATATATAGAGAAAAATGTGAATTTATTAATTTACCTGCGGTATATTTTTTGTTGATATTTCATTTTTTATATGTTAAAATATTCTTGTGAATGAAAGTAAGGCGGCTGCCTTTGATAAGGCGTCACGGCTTTCTTTTCGGTCAATATTGATCTGCAATAGAGTTTACCGTGCAGATCGCTGCTTTTTAATAAGGGGGAAAATAGTATGAAATTTGCAGACATGAAGTATCAAAGACCTGACACAGAAGCGCTTAAGTCGGAAATAAAGGAAAACATTGCCGCCCTTCGGGCAGCAAAAAGCTATGATGAGGCGAAGGCTGCTTTTGAAAAGCAGGAAGAGGTGTCAAAGAGCATCCAGACGCTGGCGACGATTGCGTCTATACGTCATTCCGTAAACACAAAGGATGAGTTTTATCACGGTGAGGAGATTTTTTGGAACTCGGCTATGCCTGAGCTTACGGAATATTTTCAGCTTTGGAGCAGTGCGATGCTGGAGTCACCCTTCAGAGAGGATTTTGAAAGGGAACTCGGAGATGTTATGTTCGTGAATGCAGAGCTTGAAATAAAGAGCTTTTCTCCTGAGATCATTTCCGAAAGTCAGGAGGAGAATGATCTGACTATGGAATATGAAAAGCTGCTTGCATCCGCTGAGATACCCTTTGAGGGAAAAACATATACTTTGTCACAGCTCACACCGTTTAAGACAGATGCCGATGATGAAAGGCGGCTTGCTGCATGGAAGGCAGAGGGAGCATGGTACAAGGAAAATCAACAGAAGCTTGATGATATTTATGACAAACTTGTACATCTGAGAGACAAAATGGGCAAAAAGCTGGGCTATGAAAATTATGTAGAGCTTGGATATTACCGTATGCAGAGGAACTGCTACGATAAAAACGACGTTGAAAAATTCAGAAATGCAGTTATAAAATATCTTGTGCCTGTTGCCGACAGCATTTATCGCCGCCAGGCGGAGAGGCTGGGCAATGAATACCCTCTTAGCTTTGCGGACGCTGCTCTTGAATTCAGAAGCGGAAATCCGAGACCGCAGGGAAGTGCCGATGAAATACTGTCGGCGGCAGGGAAATTTTATGATGAGCTGTCGCCTGAAACATCGGATTTCTTTGGAAAAATGCTTGAGGGAGAAATGCTTGACGTTTTATCTACAGAGGGAAAACAGGCAGGCGGTTACTGCACCGGAATACCCGATTACGAAATGCCGTTTATATTTGCTAATTTTAACGGCACTCAGGGAGACGTTGAGGTTGTGACTCATGAGGCAGGACACGCCTTTGCCTATTATATGAACCGCAAAAGAGTGCCCCTTTCCTGTCAGTGGCCGAGTCTTGAAGCCTGTGAGGTACACTCAATGTCCATGGAATTCTTCTCGTGGCCGTGGGCTGAGGACTTCTTCGGAAAAGATACGAAAAAATTCAAATACAGTCACCTTGCGTCGGCACTTACCTTCATCCCTTACGGAACCATGGTCGATCATTTTCAGCACGAAGTATATGAAAACCCGGACATGAGTCCTTCTGAGCGTCACGGAGTCTGGAAAAAGCTTCTGGGAGTATATATGCCATGGCTGCGTCTTGACGGAGATATACCGTTCTACAGCGAGGGCGAGGGATGGCAGCGCCAGCATCACATCTATTCGTCTCCCTTCTATTATATAGACTATTGTCTTGCGCAAACTGTTTCTCTTCAGTTCTGGAATATGATACAGGAGGATCTTTCCGATGCGTGGGAGCATTATATGGCGTATACAAAGCAGGGCGGCGGTGCGGTCTTTACTGAGCTTCTTAAAAACGCCGGACTTGAAAGCCCCTTTGATGAAAAATGCCTGAAAAACGTCTGCTCGGCTGCCGAAAAATGGCTTTGCGAATACGATCTTGACGGAATAAAGTGAGGGTGTAATGGCACAAAATAAAAAGAGATCAGGTGCTTTTACGGGTACAAAAAAGAAACATCTTGAAAACATCCGCAAAAATGAAAAAGGCGAATATGAATACAAGGGTGCGGAATTTCGTTTTTGCGGAGATTCGGCTGCTTATAAAAAATACGTTGTTTCTCTTTGGCTTTTCAGCGTGGGGTGTCTTGTGCTTCAGATCGTCTGCGGATGCATTCCGGTTGAAAGCATGATGAATACATTTTATGTCATAGTTCCGTATGTTTTGGGAATAGTGTTTACCGTGATATGTATTTATTACATTCCTGCTATGACTGTAAAAGGCGGCAGGATCCGGGAGTATATTTATAAAAAGAACACAAAAAACATTACGGTATCATCTTTATCTTGTGCTGTGTTCTGCTTTCTGACAGCAGTCGGGGAAACGGTTTTTGCTTTTATAAACGGATCTTACTCAGGAGGAATTTATGATATTCTGTCAGTTGTAATGTTCGTGGCTGCAGCAATCCTTGCAGTTTCAGTAAGAAACATTATGATGTCGTCAGAGTGGGAGCTGATCACTCAAGGTTGACCGTTGATATTTTTTAGTTCATAAGTGCTATTTTCAAATAATCCTCGGAGAACCAAAAAAGCACAGTCAAAAACCAAAAACGAGCGCCTTTTTGGTGTGTAAAACGGAGTTTTTTTCTCAAAACAAATGAGCGAAAAAACTCCGTTTTTTTATTGCAAATTTCCGTATTGTTATGAATTTGTTTGTAAAAAACTCCTCTTTTTCATTCATTTTAGTGATTTTTTTCAATATTTTTGTTATTTACCTCATTTTTTTTGTTGACATTTGAGTAAATGTAATATATAATATTTCCATAAAAAGAAATTTTTATCCTATCAAGGTTTCTGCGAATATTATACATTCTTTTACTTTATCGGAACTAAGAGCATAGAGTGCTCTTAAAATATAGTTCAATTA
>CAZGAZ010000169.1:0-2923 GCA_964523835.1 uncultured Ruminococcus sp. | reverse complement strand
AATAAGTCCCTGACTTGAAAGAAGCTCGTTTGCAATTTCCCAGTTAAGGTCGTTGTCCTCCGAAAGCAGGATATGCCTGTCCTCAAGGTCGAAAACATCTTCATCTGCCGCAGCGGTATTTTCACTTATTTCTCCGGTCACAAGCTGTTTAAGACCGTAATAAAGAGTGGACTTGAACAGCGGCTTTGCAATAAATCCGCTTATTCCCGCCTTTCGGGCTTCGTCCTCGACCTCGTTTCTGTCATATGCGGAAATAAGAAGTATGGGAATATCCGTGAGCTTTCTTATTTTGCGGGCTGTCTCTATTCCGTCCATTCCCGGAAGCCGCCAGTCAAGAAGTATAACGTCGTAATCTCTGCCTGCCGCATGACGTTTTGCAACCATTTCCACAGCGGATTCGCCGTCCAAAGTCCACTCCGCGTCAATTCCAACCGATTTTAGGGAATTCACCGCACTTTCGCAAAGCATTTCGTCGTCGTCCACAACAAGCATATTCCAGTTGGGAAGTATCATATCCTCCTCCCGCTCCTCGGCTTTCTCCAAATCAAGAGTAACATGGAACGTCGTACCCTTGCCTTGTTCGCTTTCAACATCTATAGTACCGTGCATAGCGTCAACGATATATTTTGTGATAGCCATTCCCAGACCCGTACCCTCGGTCTTGTGTACTCTTTTGGAATCCTCTCTTGCAAAGGACTCAAACACTATTTTTTTGAATTCCTCGGACATACCTATGCCCGTGTCCCTGACAATAATATTTACACGTGTGTAATTCTCGCCAAGGGGGGAAGCTTCCTCGTTCAAAGCAACCTCTATCTTTCCACCGTCGGGAGTAAACTTTATGGCGTTGGAAAGCAGATTAAGCAAAACCTGATTGAACCGCACGCTGTCGCAGTAAACCTCCTCTGCTTCAATCCCGCTTATGAATACGTCAAAATCCTGCTTTTTCGCCTTGACCTGCGGCTGAACTATATTTACAATACTTTCCATGATTTCACGTAGGGAGATCTGCTCCATGTTCAGCGTAAGCTTTCCGCTTTCTATCTTTGACATATCGAGAATGTCGTTGATAAGCCCCAGCAGGTGCTTGCTTGAAAGAGTAATTTTTCTAAGACAATTTGTAACTTGCTCTTTGTTGTCTATGTTGGAAGCGGCAATTGCAGTCATGCCAACAATGGCGTTCATAGGCGTCCGAATGTCGTGGCTCATATTTGAGAGAAATTCGCTCTTTGCCTTTGTGGCGTTTTCGGCAGCCCTTTTTGCATTATTCAGAGCCTCGATCTGCCGTCCCGTGATTTTGTAGTATTTTATAAATACTATGAGAAGCATACCCAGAATAAAGGTACAGCTTAAAATTGACATTGATATCCACAGCCTGCTGAAATTGCTGACGGTTTTGTCCATAATTCCATAAGGCATAACGGTGATAAGATACCATTCCGAATAGGGCAGAGCCGTGCAGTAAATGTGACGGCGTTCCTCATTCAAATCGAAAATAGCGGAAAGCTCCTCCTGATTTCTCATTGCATTTTTCAGATTTTCAATATGATATTCCGCTTCCTTTGTACGCAAATCACCGAAAAGCATTCTTATTCTGTCAAAATAATTGTCTCTTACAGCGTCAATGCTTTTTATAACAAAGCTGCCGTCCTCGCGGATAACGTGAGAAAATACGATGTCGCTTTGCTCGTTGAGGGCGAGTATTCTTTCCATTTCGGATGCGGGAAAGCCCGCAAGAACCGCAAGACTTTGCTCTCCGTTTGAAAGCGGGTATGAAGCGGGAATACCTATTATTACAATATCCTCTCCCGACTCCGTTTTTCCTACAGATATTTTCCTGTCACCGTTTTTCATGGTTTCCATAAACGACTCGGGAGCAAAAAGGGAAATCGGTTCGCCGCAGAGCATATCGAAGTTCCCCTCACGGTCGTAGAGCGCAAGCTGTTTAAAATCGTGCGCTGCGCATATGTAGCCTATCTCGGATTGTCTGTTTTCATAATCTTTTATTATATCGTCGGGAACTTCGTCTATAATATCCTGCAAACTTGAAAACCTCATATCTATAATGGTCTCAAAGTGCATGGAAATTCGCTCGTTAAGACCTGACATATATATTGTACCCATTTCGCTCAAGGTCTCGTCGCTTTTTTGGTTCATAAAAATTCCCAAAGCAGCGAACAGGATTATACAGGCAATAATAATTGTAATTATGCTCACAGTCAGAAAATTCATTGTTTTGTTTTTCATTTGAACTTTCCTCCCCCCAATATACATATTGTAAACTATTTTCTTAAAGCATGGTTTGCAATATACACAGTTTCCTCGGCTTTAAAACATTTTATAATATTTTTATTATAATATCATAGGCAATGTTAATTCTGAAAGCATAGGTATGTTAATTGTATGTTAAAAAATGCCGTACATTAAGTAAATGTACAGCATTTTTTTAGCAGTTTATAATTTATAACAGACCTGCAAATAAAAATCAAGCCCAAAAAAGCAAGATTTACAAATAATTAACAAGTATAAAAACAGACACGACGAAAAGACCGCACTGAGCAGTCTTTTTAAAAACAAAATTGTTTTAAAGTAGCCTTACGGCTGGCTGATGGGGCTATGACCCAAACCTCGAGGTTTATCGCATTGCAGGTTTAGCAGGAGAGTGATTAAGATGTGGCATTTAAAGCCTCATTAACACGGGCGTAGTAAATACGCAGGAACTTGTTAGCAGCAGCCATCATATACACCTTATAAGGCTTACCCTCGGATCGTTTCTTGTCAAGGAATTGATACACAGCATTGTTTTCAGGCTGTTTCTTAATAATAACGTCAACTACCTGAAATAAAGTCTTACGCAATGACGGAGAGCCGCGTTTGGAAATACTCCTTGATTTAACATCAAGACTTCCGGATTGATAAGGAG
>CAZGAZ010000168.1:0-2937 GCA_964523835.1 uncultured Ruminococcus sp. | reverse complement strand
TACCATATTTTTGGAAAGGAGTGTATGATTTAGGTCTAACTATATCATACAAGAAAAAGATATGATAAATAAACCTGTCATTATCCGGGCAAACCCGGAAATGATTTTGCAGATATATGAAGCGGTTTGCAGGACGATAAAGGAAATATACACCCGATACTATTCGGATGAGGCGGTGGGATTTTTTCTGGAGCTTCACAGCAAGGAGAATATTTTAAAGGATATTTCGGAGGGAAAGGTATATGCGGTCACTCTCGGAGGGGACGTGGTCGGTACAGGAACGCTTGATGAAGATCATATCGGGCGTGTGTTCGTACTGCCGCAGTTTCAGGGGCAGGGGATAGGCACGCTTATTATGGAGTACTTTGAAAGTGAGATAATAAAAAGATATGGCGCTGCGTGGCTGGATTCTTCGCTTCCCGGGGGAAAATTTTACAGCAGCAGGGGATATACTGTCAAGGAATACAGGGAATATACTCTTGAGAATAATAAAGTGCTGGCATATGAGGTCATGTGCAAGGAAAATTTCCCCATAGACCCCCATGAATACAATGCGCCGTCACAATTGGTAAGGCGTGAAATGGAATTGCAGGGGACCAGTCTTGATGAGCTGCGAAAGGTTTTTCCAAAAAGATTATATCTGCTTGCTGACAGCTTATACGACGCTATGCTGGCGAAAAATGCCGGAACGCTTACCTATCATGTGGGGGGCGAGGTATATGTTATGAAGCATGACAATGGGGTCGGATTTGTAAAGGGTGAAATGTGTTCCCCGGGAATTGCGACACAGGCTGAGGATCTCATTGCCGCAGGCGCTCGTGAACTTATTCATGTTGGGTTTGCGGGAGGCCGTGCCGGGACACGTATCGGCGATGTGGTCATTACCGACGGGGCATTTAACGATACGGCGGTTGCGGGGCTGTACGGCTGCAAGGGCGAGATTGTCGAATCGTCAAAGCAGCTTACGGATTCTTTATGCAGGGAAATGGAAGCCGGCGGAATTACGTATCACAGAGGGTATCACTGGACTACAGACGCAGGATATGTTGAGACAAGCTGGCGTATAAAATATATGGAGGACAAGGGCGCTCTTTGTGTTGAAATGGAGGGGGCGGGTTTGTTTGCGGCGGCGCAGTTCCGCTCCTGCAATGCGGCAGGGATATATGTAATATCCGATTCGGGCGCAGGTGACAATTGGGAGCTGGGCTGGGGCGAGAGTGCTTTGGAAACAAGCATAAACAAGGTGATTGACACAATTGCAAATAAGGTGTAAAATATATATACAGAGATGATTTGTTCAATAAAAATAAAGGGAAAAAATTATCCGATCGGAGGATGATGTTAAAATGGCATACAACGGACGAAAACGCAGGAGAGGACGGGGCTATTCGGGGGTTCTGATATTTTTGTTGGCGGCGTGCATTATGCTGATACTGTCAACAACGCTGCTGTTCAATGTGGAAAATGTGAATGTTACGGGGGCATCCAATTACACCGCTCAGGAGATTATCGACGCCAGCGGTATCAAGGCGGGGGATAACCTTGTGCGGATGACCTCGGAGCGTATGGCGGACAAGATAGAGGAAAAGCTGGTATATATCGAAAATGCGGAGATAACAAGGTCTTTCCCGGACACGCTGGTGATAAATGTGGAAGCAAGCATACCTGCGGCAAACTTTATATGCGACAAGTACATACTGCTGATAAGCCGTTCGGGAAAGGTGCTTGAACAGATAAACGAGCCAAAGGCGGGGCTGCTGAATTTCACGGGCACAGAGCCTAAAAGCGGGCTGCTGCCCGGAGATGTGTTTGAGTCGGAGGACGAGCACAAGACAGCTATCATAAATGAGCTTATGGAATATTATGCTAAATCGGAAAAGTCTGCCGAGGGGGTAACTTTGATAGACGTTTCCGACCGCTCCAACATCAGCTACACATATGACGGGCGGATAGTGGTAAAGCTGGGGACTATCAATGATATTGACTACAAAATGGATTTCTCCCGTGAGATAGTTACAAAGCAGATAGGGGAGAGAACAGAGGGTGTGCTTACGGTTTTATCCGACGCCCAGCGTGCTTCTTTTCTGGACAAGGACTCGTTGGAGCATAATGCAAGGGTCTACAATGAAAATATGGCTGCCTTAGAGGCGGCACAGGCTGCCGAAAATGCAGGCGAGACCGAGACTGTGACCCAGACCTTGGCTGCCGAAACCACAAAGATCGACCCGATAATGGAATAGCCTGCAAGAAGCAAGATGTATTTATCGGGCGGGAGTGTTATGTGCTTGCTCTTATCGGTGCGACCGTTAATTTGAAACGTGAGGTGATCGGAATGAAAAAGGGAAAAGTTGTAACTGTATTAAATCGGGTATCTGCAATAAATATTTTTATTTGTACAGTGTTTTTGATTTGGTGTAATCGGGTGTATATTTTGGATTGGTATGACCCTTCATCGAAGTCACGTGATTTATGGCATTTGTGTTGGTATCTTCTTGATCTTGCAGTGCCTTTTTTGGCTGTTTCCGAGATATTTTTTATTAAAACAAAAAGGAAAATGCTCTGTACGGTAAGTACGGTAACGAAAAAGGAAATTATTGTATCTGTAATAGAGTGGATAGATGTGTCCGCTATATTAATTACATCATTATTTTTAATTTGTGTGGATTGTCTTGGTCTTGACGAGTCTCGGGCCTTATATCGTTCCGAGGAACTGCTCTGTTTTGTAAATATTGTTTTAGGCATTTCCGAGATATTTTTGGCAGTAACAAGTTTGAAAGTTAGCGGTAATCCCCTAAGTTTCAACGTACCTTTGGTGTGAAAGTCTAATTAACGGAGTGGAAAAGTTTGAAACAAGAATCAAATAACACAGGATAAAAAAGAGTATAGCAAAGCAGACCGCCGGGAGGCAGCCGAAATCGGTAAACAGCAGTTATTCTA
>CAZGAZ010000167.1:0-2950 GCA_964523835.1 uncultured Ruminococcus sp. | reverse complement strand
AATAGGGGACAGTTATCACCGTAAAAACGTCAATGAAAATGTCAATGAAGACGTTGAAGCGAGACGGCGCAATGGGTTTTTGGATTCCAGAGAGGGTTCGAATCCCTCCCACTGCGCCAAAGGAAGAAAAACCGCCAACCTCAACAGGCTGGCGGTTTTTCTTTTGTTTCCAATGGATACGCGGCTTTTCTGACGTGCAAATTTCTTTATTGCATGAAAGAAAATTTTGCGGAAAAAAGGGAATTTCTTATAAAGACGTCAATAAAAACGTCAATAAAAAGAGCGCGGAGGCCGCACAGGCGCAAAAAACCGCCCCCACGGAGGGGGCGGAATATGGAGCGGTAAAGCCTCAGAATGTGGAAATGCCGACAGTCCCGCTTATTGAGCTTTCGACCAAAGATATTCCGGGGGTAAAGGGCGTATTGCCGCAGACGGGTGAATCCCTGCGGAAAGATGCGATTGCGCGGGCAAGAAACCGGCTGGGGCTGGATCAAAGGAGCACGGCATATATACCGGCAAGCAATGTGCAGCGAGATGGAAATGAATATGTGCTGAAAATTACAAGAGCATATCTCTGAATAAAATGCTTAATCCAGCGGGCAAGGCGGTGCCTCCCGTTGAGAGTATTGTCGTCATGGACAACCTGGAACGTATTGCCAATAACGGCGTATACTTCAGAAGTGAGGGGGACAGGGATGCTCGTCCGCAGATTCCGGGGTGGGATCACTTGATGACCACAGTGTATATTGATGGGGAGCCGTATTCTGTTGATATGCGCGTAAAACTGGTAGAAGAGAAGCCGGGCAGCGGAGCGGACAATGTGCTTTACTACTATTCGCCGGAGGAAATTTTGACAATAGAAAAAGTAGGCCCCAAAACTCCGACGGTTGAACGACGTGCGCTCAACATGAGTTCGGAGCTGAAACCTACTTCTGACACCATTATACCCTCTACGGGCGATGGTGTCAAGACAGAGTATGCCCAGTCGAGCGGGGCAAAATCCCAAACGCTTGGCGATGGGGATTGGGCAAGCCTCGCTCAGCAGGCGGACGCTCTCTTCCTGGCGCCGCCGAAAATGGACGAGCAAAGCTGGGAGGGCCTGTTGAAGCAAGGGGACGCCGTGTACCCGGCAAAGGGAGCAGAGAGCGGGCCAAGGGAAAACCCCTTTATCCCGGTGCAGCAGGCCGCTTTCTTCCGGCGGGGCTACCGGAGAAGCCGAAGAAATAGGGGATATGGTAAAGGCCGGGGAAGAGTCCCGGCCTTTACCCTTATGCTGAGGAAAAAATAAAACAACTCCCGTCATGCGACGGGAGTTGTTTTATTTTGATTTGATTTCTTTTCTTTTTCCTGCTTTGTATCCTGCTGTTCCTTACAAATGCTCTTAAGCGTAGCATAATAGGGATTGAAAAGGTTAATGGCAGGGGACCACATAATAGGACTCCTCCTTTATTCTGGCCTACATTCATCATGTAGGTCAAGCAGACTATGACCCATCTGCATATATATAATATGACAAATGGGAGGAAATGTCAACTACAAGTTACAACGTGCTGTTATCTGAGGGCAGTTCCTGTATATATTTCTGGCTCAATGTGATCTACTTCTTCTTTAGCTTCTTGAAGCTGTTCGGTTAATGAATTCAACCTTTTATTGGCTTCTGCCCGCTGGCTCAAAGCAGCTTCTTGAATTCCCTTTAACCGATTTTTCCACAGATTGAATAACCATATTAAACTTGTATAGACTTTATCTTCATTTGTTATGTTATTTCTACAAATATAGAAATAGAGAAGTTGAACCTGTGAGATATAGGTCTGATGAAGAGGTTGATACAGCATTTCCTCATCAGCCAATCCATATTGGCACCCCATTGCAAAATACTCCAAGTTGTTTAATAACGCAGTGATTGCTCTACCAAACTCATTTTGGAGCAAATTTGCGTGTGCAATTCCCACCACGGGGGGTGCCCCCTCTTCGGTAGGAGTTACCACGATGTATTCCATAGCAATAAGCTGACGCTCCGCTATCGACTTCGCATTTAAAATTTTAGCATTATATATAGAGAGAGGGTCTACCAAATCCATTTCTTGTTCTACATCGTCAAAGCTTTTTTCAGCTTTTTTCAGAAGTTCGTTCAATTCCTTGCGATCCAAGGCTGAAATGTCGTCGTAAGGAAAGAGATTCTCAATTTTATCATTTAGTTGAGATAGAGCAAGCACATCAAAGACGAACTGAAACTCGTCAATAATATGTCGAGCATAATACTTTGCTAACTCACATGCCGCATCCTTTTTTGCCCGATTTTTTTGATGCTTATAGGCTTTAAATGCACATATGACTGAAATAATTGTTACCAGAAGTAAAATGCCAGTCAGTACACAGTCTGCAATTGCAATTTTGTCGCTCAAAGAAAAAATGAGTTTTTCCACAGGCTTTTCGGCAACGCTGTTTCCTTGCACCATATGTCCCTTCTTTCGTAATTCGTTTAACCTTTATCCGTCAAATTTCGAGTTTATATTACCACAGTTTTCCAGTAATGTCGATAGAAAAGTTTCAGTGGCTCTACCTAATTACCATAGGCTTATATATCTATAAGTATATCATCGTGAAAACGTCAATGAAGATATCGAAGTACGGTAGCACAATGGGTTTGAGAACTTCGGAGGGAGTATCGGCGAAGCCGATGCTCCCTCCAACTGCGCCAGAAAACAAGCACCCCCAATGGGGGTGCTTGTTTTTATTTGATAGGCGTTGAAAGGCCCAAAGAACGCCCTCGTGAATATGTCTCAAGCAGAGGCTTAGACAGTGCCCTTTCCCACGATCTCCTGATACCCCAGCCCGAAGGTCTCCATGGCGTCCAAGATGGGCCGCATAGCCTCGCCCAATTCGCTGAGAGAATATTCCACTCTGGGCGGGACCTCGGGATAGACCGTCCGCACAACGATCCCGTCCT
>CAZGAZ010000166.1:0-3071 GCA_964523835.1 uncultured Ruminococcus sp. | reverse complement strand
GCAGCCTTATGGACATTCCCGTGAACGAAAAGCTTGTCAGCTTCGGTGAAATAGGACTTGGAGGGGAGATACGAAGCATTGGGGGCGTTTCCCAGCGGATAAGCGAGGCGGAGCGTCTGGGCTTTGAAAAATGCATTATCCCGAAAATGTCCCTGCGGCAGATAGACCCGAAAAAATATCATATCGGCATTGTGGCGGTCTCCAATGTAAGACAGGCATTTGATTACATCAAAAAGGAGCATGAAAAAAGACAGCAGGGAGCAATAGACAATAATCACTAAAAAAATATGGAAGCAAACTATAATGCAATGCAGGCGGAAAAAAGCCCAGATCTCTCTTGCCTCCTGCCTCTTATTTTCTTGCTTCTAATAGGGAAGGACGATAACCTGCAGTGGCAAACAAAACAGTTGAAATTTTTGAAAAAGCGCCTGTACCGAAAGCGGTGCTGGTAAACATTATCCCCTCGATAATCAGTATGCTTATGGTACTGGTCTACAACCTTGCGGACACATTTTTCATAAGCCAGACCAAAGACCCTTATATGGTAGCGGCGGTCTCTTTGGGAACACCTGCCTTTCTGATGTTTATGGCAGTGGGAATGCTCTTCGGAATAGGAGGGACCTCCCTTATTTCCCGACTTTTGGGCGAGGGACACAAGGAAAGGGCTATGCAGAGCTGTTCATTCTGCTTTTATACCGGACTTGCCGTCGGCGTTGCAGGAATGCTGCTTATGCTCTTCGGAGCAAATTTTGTTGCGAAGATCGTGGGGGCAACGCCTGACACCTACGAATATGTTATCGAATACCTGCGGCTGGTAGCGCCGGGAATACCTTTTCTCGTTATCAGCAACTCATTTTCATCTATTATAAGAGCGGAGGGAAAGGCAAGCAAGGCTATGGCAGGCATGATCATCGGAAACCTTGCCAACATTATCCTTGACCCCATCATGATACTGGGTCTGCATATGAATGTTGCCGGAGCAGCGCTTGCCACCACTATCGGAAATGTTCTCAGCGCAGTTTTCTATATCTCCCATTTCCTGACCGGCAAATCCATGCTGTCGATCTCACCGAAATATTACAAGGCAAGCGGCGGAATCGCAATGGGTGTATTTGCCATAGGTATACCTGCGTCCCTTAACAGTATGCTTATGAGCACCTCCAACGTTATCATAAACAACCTTATGACCCGCCACGGGGATATGGCGGTTGCAGGGCTGGGGGTCGCCATGAAGGTGAATATGATAGCGGTAATGCTGCTGATAGGTCTCGGAACAGGCATTCAGCCCCTTTTGGGATACAACTTCGGCGCAGGTAACAAAAAACGGTTTATGGCTATTTTAAAATTCTCCCTTATGCTTGCCATAGCCCTCAGCCTTGTTATGACCGTCATATGCTACCTGGGCGCAGGGCCTATGGTAAGCGCATTTCTTGAAGAACCGAATGCCTTTGACTACGGCATGAAATTTGCACGGATATATATTTACTCGGGGCCTATCCTCGGAGTGCTGTTTGTGATGATAAACACTATTCAGTCCATGGGCGCTGCCATTCCCTCGCTGATACTGTCCGTCAGCAGACAGGGACTGCTGTTCATTCCCGTGCTGTTCACCTTTAACAGGATTTACGGAACAGCGACCGCCCTTGCCGCTGCACAGCCCGTAACAGATTATCTTGCGGCAGCGCTGTCGATACTTCTTGAAATTATAGCGTTCAAGAAATATTTCAGAGACTCTGCCAAAAAAACTCCGGAGGATAATGCTGAAGATATCCCTGAAAATACCGATACCGGAAAGGCGGAGAATATGCAATGATAAAGCTGAAAATACCCGCCACAAGCGCCAATCTGGGAGCGGGCTTTGACGCACTGGGTCTGGCGCTGACCTTTTACAATTATGTTGAAATGGAGGAAGCGGAGGGCTGCTTTATTTCCTCCTCGGATAACTGCCCCATTCCCGCAGACCCGTCAAATCTCATTTACCGCACCGCAGAAACCGTCTACAACATCTGCGGCAGGGATTTTAAGGGACTTTGCATAAAGCAGACAAACAACATTCCCATGGCAAGGGGGCTGGGCAGCTCCAGCGCCTGCATTATTGCGGGACTTGTGGGGGCTAACACTCTCATGGGAAGTCTCTTGAATCCCGATGAACTGGTGAACCTTTCCGCACAGATAGAGGGGCACCCCGACAACACCGCCCCTGCGCTTCTGGGCGGCATTGTCACGGCAGTGTTTGACGGCAAGTGCGTTCACTGGGTAAAGCAGGAGGTTTTCACCACCCTGAAATTCATTGCGGTCATTCCCGATTTCGAGCTGAAAACCGAGGAGGCAAGAGCTGTTCTGCCAAAGGAAATTTCCCATAAGGACGCTGTTTACAACCTTTCGAGGGCGGCGCTCTTTTCCGCCTCGCTGCTTACGGGAAAATATGAAAATCTGCGGACGGCAGTTCACGACAGGCTGCACCAGCCCTATAGAATGGAGCTTATCCCCCACGGTCGGGAAATTTTCGATATTGCCTATACCAACGGAGCATATGCGGCATATCTCAGCGGCGCAGGCCCTGCCCTTATGATGATCGTCGACGGGGAAAATAAATTCTTCAAGGGCAAAATGCGCTTCGCTCTGGACAATATGGGACTCTCAAGCTGGGAGGTTATGGAAATGCACATTGACAATAAGGGTACGGATGTAACCGTTGTCTGATCCGTTTTCCGCTGCCGCTTTTGAAAAGCACGAAATCCCGGAAATTCTATATAGCAAATCTTTAGTTATTATAACATAGCGCAACAAAATTTTCAACCATGATTTAATTAAAATTTCATTAATATTTTATTAAGTCACTGCTTATTACGGAGGTAAAGCTTGAAGGTCAGCGGTAATCCCCTGAGTTTCAGCGTACCTTTGGTGTGAAAGTCTGCTTAACGGAGTGTAAAGTTTGAAAGTTAGCGGTAACCCCCTGAGTTTCAGAGTATCTTTGGTGTGAAAGTCTGATTAACGGAGTGGAAGTTTGAAAGTCAGCGGTAAACCCCTAAGTTTCAGAGTATCTTTGGTGTGAAAGTCTGATTAACGGA
>CAZGAZ010000165.1:0-3214 GCA_964523835.1 uncultured Ruminococcus sp. | reverse complement strand
CAAAGGAGCTGATTTTATGGGACTTAACGAAACACCCTCCGCAAACCGTGTTCACATCGGCATTTTCGGCAGACGGAATGCGGGGAAATCAAGCGTTATGAACGCTCTTACAAATCAAAATATTGCAATAGTTTCCGATGTTCGGGGTACTACTACAGACCCTGTGCTCAAGGCTATGGAGCTTCTGCCCATAGGGCCTGTGGTCATGATAGACACCCCGGGCATTGACGATGAGGGAGAGCTTGGTTCTCTGCGTATTAAGAAAAGCTATCAAATGCTGAACAAGACGGACATTGCGGTCATGGTGCTGGAGGGCGAAACGGAAAGCTCCGAAGATACCTCCCTTATTGAAAAGATACGGAAAAAGAATATTCCCCTTGTTATCTTTCACAACAAGTCGGATACGCTCCCGGAAAATTTCCCGAAAAAGGAGAGGCATTTCTACGGCAGCGCACTTAAAAATATCGGAATAAACGAGCTGAAAAATGAGATCGTAAGACTTGCCGAAAGGCCGGAACCCGACAAAAAAATTGTGGGAGACATTCTTGCTCCGCTGGATATTGCGGTGCTTGTTGTTCCCATTGATTCCGCTGCTCCAAAGGGCAGGCTTATCCTGCCGCAGCAGCAGACTATACGTGACATTCTTGAAGCGGGGGGAATCTCCGTTGTTGTAAAGGAGACCGAGCTTGCGGAGACCTTGAAAAAACTGGGCACGCCGCCGAAGATAGTCATAACCGACAGTCAGGCCTTTGGAACGGTAAACAGGATCGTTCCCGAAGATATTCTGCTCACTTCTTTTTCAATTCTTTTTGCACGTTACAAGGGTAACCTTGAAGCTGCCGTGAGAGGCGCAAAGGCTCTCGACAGCCTTAAAGACGGAGACACGGTACTCATTTCCGAGGGCTGCACTCACCACAGACAATGCGGTGATATAGGCACGGTGAAGCTTCCCGCCTGGGTGAAAAAGCACACGGGAAAAAATGTCTGTTTCGAATTTACAAGCGGCACTGAATTTCCCGACGATCTCCGGAAATATGCTTTGGCTGTCCATTGCGGCGGCTGTATGCTGAATGAGCGAGAAATGAAATACCGTTATGCGTATGCCTGCGAACAGGGCTTGCCGATAACCAACTACGGCATTGCTATCGCTCATATGCACGGCATTTTAAAACGCAGCACCCAGCCGTTTGAGGATATAAGAAAAATTCTTGAATAGTATTATTGACGGATATATCAAAGATACGTTTTTTATTCAGTGTTTTCAGTATCATCGGAATATCATTACGAAAAGGCTGCAGAGGTGAAGGGGAGCGCTGCCGTAATACCGGTTTCGGGTATTACGGCAGCATTATTATCTGCGGCATATCCCGAAAAGATCGGCAGATTTAACATCGGTGCAGTAAAAATTTTGACAAATGTTTTCTATTGAGTTCATCTGTTATGCTTTTATTCATATTTAATATATTGCATCTCTGAGTATCAAAAATTTTAAAGTCCTGCAATAAAAAGTGCGGGGTGTAACGCTTATTTCAATAGAAAAAATAATTTCAAAAAGGTATTGACATAACGGAATATTGAGGATATAATTAAGAAAGGGCTTTTTAAGGAGGAGCGGAAATGAAGCTGGAAAAAAGTATTTACCCGTATAATCCGGAGGCAAGAACGCTTCCGTTTTTCCTTTCGGGCATAGGCGGAAGCGAATATCAGGGACGTGTCAACAGACCGGACGGTTATAATTGGCATCAGATACTTTTCTGCGCCGGGGGCTGCGGGTTTTTGCTGTATAGTGAAAAGGAAGTGAAGATAGATGCGGGAGATCTTTTCTTTCTGCCAAAGGATATACCTCATACATATTATCCGTGCGGAGGTTCATGGGACGTAAGGTGGACAGCGTTTGAAGGGAGTATATGTGATGAGATACTTGTCAGGTTCGGAATGACAGCGCCAATCGTTATTAAGTCTACCGATACAGTATCAATGGAAAAGATATTTGACAAAATGGTAATAGCCCAGGAAAATGATATTCTTTACTGCGATTACACCTGTTCGGGACTTATATATGATTATCTTATCGAATTTCACAGGCTGATGGATTCAAGTGCAGACAGCGCAAAAAGCAGGCAGATGTCGGCGCTTCTTCCGGTGCTGCGGTTTATGCATGATAATTTCCGTAGCGACATTTCAATGACCGGACTGAGTGAGATCATGGGTGTAACGCCGCAGCATTTCTGCCGTGTTTTCGGAAAAGCCATGAATATAAGTCCTAATAAATTTCTTACACAGATAAGACTTGATGAGGCCAAGCGGCTTCTGACCGAAAAAGACGCATCGGTATCGGAGGCGGCTGCGGGCTCGGGATTCAGGGATTCGGTATATTTCAGCACGGTATTCAGAAAGTATGAGGGAATGTCGCCTTCGGCGTACAAAAAGAAAATGAAATAAAACCGATACAACATTGAAAATGTCACCAAAAATTCAGACAAACTTTTGGGGAATATGAAAAATATTTTCACTTTGTAATGGAGAATGGAAGTTTATCAAGTGTTTATTTTAGGGGGAATAGCGGGTGCGTCTATGTCCTATATATGGACGGTTATAGGAAAACGGGCATTCATTGAATTTGCTCCTGTGGAGCGTGTTCATGGTTTAAGCCTTTTGACTTGGTGATTTTCGTACTTTGCGATAATTGGAACTGTGTGCTTTTATATTTTTATATGCTGTTGCTGTTTTGTCATGTATTGCACTTTTCTGAACTTTCTTATAGCGGGAACATGAATGAAACGATTTCAAAAAGTTTTTTTAAATGTTTCCAACATTTTATTGCCGATGAGCAACTATATAAACAGAAGGATTTATATCCTGTCTTTTGACCGTTCATTCCAAATACCGACCGTTCGTTCCAAATTCCGCAAATCGGACAATCTTTAATGTATAATAGGAAAAGGTGCTCATTTCCGGGTGACATCATGGAGCAGTATGCAAAGCCTTGATAATCGAAAACATAAATATGGCATTCAAAATCATTACAGCGCATTCCATTGCGGCTTTGTCAAGCGGTGCTGTGTTGTACGCCCTCCGAAAATTGGGCATTTTCCTTCAATACACTCACTCAGCTGCTCAATTTTTACTTCCTTCAGAGTTGAGCATAAATCTTATGAAAGGACGATATGGTCTATACTATATCGTAATAGGTGAAAAATATGACAAACAAAGA
>CAZGAZ010000164.1:0-3453 GCA_964523835.1 uncultured Ruminococcus sp. | reverse complement strand
GCTCGTCGGGCTCATAACCCGAAGGTCGTAGGTTCAAATCCTGCCTCCGCAACCACGTAAATACGCCGTTTGACGATAGTCGGACGGTGTATATTTTTTATATAAATCACTTAAAAAGCCAACAAAAAGCCAACTAATCAAATATTTATAAGAAAAAAGGGAGCGGGTCTATACCTGCTCCCTTCTTGCGCTTATGCTTGTTTACTTCTGAATATAGCCTCAGCTATGCACTCTGCAGAACGTTCGTCAGCCTCTTTAATTATGTGAGAATACAAATCGCTTGTGGTTGAAGGCTTGGCGTGACCTAAGCGACCAGATATGCTTACTGTATCTACACCGCTGAAATAAAGGATAGAAGCCATTGTGTGCCTAAAAGCATGGGGATTAATGTGTGGCAAATTGTACTGTTCCGAGAAGCTGGCACACCATCCAGTTATGCTATCTGGGTGCAATGGATACCCTACTTTGCCGTCCTTTTCTGTATAAAACAAGTAGTCATTGCGTACGCTGTGCGCATCAGGCACTTGCCCGTTCGGCGCGGTCCGTATGCTATTCTCATCAGGCAGATTGAGAAAGTAATTCCACATTGAGCCATACCGCGATTGGGCTGCAAGCCATTCCTCATGGTATTCTTTTAACAGCTCCATAGTTTCCTTAGGCAGCTTTATGTATCGATTTGACTCTTCGGTTTTAGGTGAGCTTGTATACATCCCAACATCTTTTTCGTATAAAATGCTGTGGCAAATATGTATTTGCGACCGTTCCCAATCTATGCACGACCAGCGCAAGCCTGCAAGCTCACCTCTGCGTATGCCTGTGATAAGCATTAAATGAACCATGACTTTCCTTTGTAGCGGGACTTTCTCTAATGCTTGTCGAATAGCCTCGATTTCTTGCGGCTGAAAATAATTCGGGTGCGCCTTTGTAATTTTCGGCGGCGTTGCCTTAGCTGCAGGATTGTATTGTATCAGCATTTCCTTTTCTGCCTGTGAAAGAACAGCAGAGATCAGCCTGTGATGTTCAACAATGGTTTTAGGCGCAAGCGGATCCTTGTTTACAAGGATATTAAAGAGCGTATTGACAGGTATTCCTAAAGCGTCTGCAATAGATTCCGCGTTGCTACACTTTATAGGAGTTTTATGGTAACAAGCGGTCAGAACCGCAAGAGACACACCCGCTCTCTTGGATAGATTTTCTTTTGTAATATTTGCCGTATGGAGTATATCTTTTAAATCCACCTTGCAGACGGCCTTTTTGCTGTTTATTCGCATTCCGCTCTGTGAAAGCTGTTCATACAGGTTGTTAAGGTGCTGCGGTCTTAGATCAATAAGCTTTATATGTCCAATTCCCGCATTGATACGCGGAAGCATATCGCGGTATCGGGTAACAGTAGTATGCTTCATTCCCGAACGTTCTTTGAGGTCGATAACGTATGCGGCATAGTCAGCAAAGGTTTGTCGGTTATCAAGGCTAAAGCCTTGTTTGCATTGCTCCTCAAACCGAACCGCCTGACGGTTCAGCTCTTTTTCTATCTGTTTTGCAGTCATACTGGGAGCGGGTTTCCATGTCATAACATATGGCTTCAGCTGCTTTCCTTTTTCGTCCCTGCCTTTAAATACTCGTATCTCATAGCTTATAACCTCGCCGTACTTGTTCTTTCTGGGTCTTATGTTTGCCATTAATATGCCCCCTTACCAAAGCCATTCTGAGTAATTTTCTGCAAATTTATCAAGAACTATCTTTATTTTAGCTAAAGCACTTACTTTTGCTAATTCTGACTGCTCCATAAGTCTTTCTTTCTCATTATTTAATTCTTTCAATATCTCTTGGTTTGTTCCATATCCATCAACTGCCGCCTCGAGATTAATATTGCTGTCTATGGATTCTTCCGCATAGATTTTATTTTCCACATTAGTTATTGCCTCGTCATTACTAATAATGAAATCCATGCAAATAGATATACTTTTTAATATTATATTCATCAATCCGCTGTATTCGCAAAGGCAAGTAAATACATAACGTTCAGGGCATAAGCCTGTATTATCATCTAATTCCTTTATGACGGTCAGAGCCTTTTCAGACATATTCATATATTTACAAGCACTTTTTAAATCAATATCTGCGGAACGTACATCCGAATGCCCTGCCAAGTAATCAACAGAAACGCCGAAAAATTCGGCAAGCTTTGCAGCGGTAAGAACATCGGGAACACTGTCGCTATTAACCCATTTACCTACTCCTTGACGGGTTACACCAATGCCTTGAGCCACATTTTCGTGAACCATATTGTTTTCCCTGATAAGTTCTTCAAGTCGCCTTGAAAATATATTTTTATCCTTATTATCAATTGTTTTTGCCATATAAAACCGCTCCTTTGTAAAATATAATTTCTTTTTATTAAATTTAGAAAAAACTATTGACTTTATTTTCTTTTTACTGTATAATTACATTATAGCAACAAAAGTTGCTTGTGTCAAGAGAAAAGAAAAATATTTTACACAAGGAGGATTTTGTTATGATTGACATTAATACCCTTTCGCCTGAAGAGAGGAAAATAATTGAAGCGCGTAGGGAATATCAAAGGAAATGGAAAGCCGCAAACAAAGATAAAGTAAAAGAGCACAACAAGCGGTTTTACGAAAAACTTGCCGCTCAAAAGCATAAAGAAAACGCCTCCCGCTGACCTTTGGCGAGGATCCCAGCAGGAGGCTACATAAGCCGAATAAAACCGACCTGCTCCTATTATAGCACATAATAAGCAGGCTTGCAATACGATAGGAGGCTTTTATGATCACCAAAATTCCACATATGGAAACTATAAAAAATACTGCAAAGCTGTTCGGACTGTCAGAATATTTCATAAGGCAAAAGGTTCTTAGCGGTGAAATTGTTTCAGTGAAAACGGGAAACAAGTATTTGGTGAATATAGATAAGTTCGCTGATTACCTTAATACTCATACCGAACCTGGAGATAAAAGTGCCGAAGCTGTAGCAGTAGGTATTCAGCCAATCAAAATATAATCAAAGGGGGTAATTTTATAAAATCCGATAGACTAATTACTTTATCCACAGTCAAATCCCGATTTGACGAGAAATGCATGATACAAACAATGCAAGTCTCCGAGTTTTACGCTAAGCTCTATACACCAATAAAAACCCAGGAGACCCGTGAGCAATTTCTTAAAATGAGCAAGACCGCCCGCGACAATTTAAAGGACGTGGGCGGATTTATCGGCGGCAAAATGTTTAACGGCATTCGTAAGGCGGGACATGTTGAATATAGAGACGTTGTTTCTCTTGACATGGACAGCATACCGACTGGTCAGACAGAGAACGTAATAAACAAACTGTATCAGCTTATGGTAACGTTTTGCGCTTATTCCACAAGAAACCACAGCCCAGAAGCTCCGCGCTTAAGAGTGGTATTCCCGCTTGACCGTTCTGTTACCGCCG
>CAZGAZ010000163.1:0-3475 GCA_964523835.1 uncultured Ruminococcus sp. | reverse complement strand
GGATAAAAAGCTTTTTGCCAAGCTCCTCCTCCAACGCTTTCATTTCCTTTGAAAGGGACGGCTGTGAAACGTGCAGAGTTTCTGAGGCTCTTGTCATGTTTTCCTCTCTCGCAATTTCCAAAAAATATCTTAATGTACGCAGTTCCATTTTTCCACTCCGTTAATTAAACTTTCACACCAAAGGTGCGCTGAAACTTAGGGGTTTACCGCTAACTTTCAAACTTTCCACTCCGTTAATTAAACTTTCACACCAAAGGTACGCTGAAACTTAGGGGATTCCCTGCAACATTCAAATTTGTCATCTCCCGTACTAATATACTGCTGTCTTAAATAAGACCGGTCAATTCGTTGATTACCGGTCGGAAAATTCTTTCTGCCGTATTATCGGAAAATGGATTTGACAGATTTGCGGTTTTCAGCAAATTAAAATAGGATTTGCTCCCTCCCGCCCGGCAAAGCTCCATATAATCTTCCCATGCACGGTTACGGTCATTTTTCATTTTACCGTAAAATTCATATACGCTGACCTGTGCTATGTCATACTCTATATAGTAAAACGGACTTTCTGAAATGTGCGTTTGGTATGGGAAAAACATCCCGCTCTCAACACTCTTTTTATCGGGCTTTGCCCAAGGCGTATACTTTTCGCATATGTCTGCCCACAGTCGGCAGATTTCTTTTCTCGACCTGTTTTTCATATTGTATACAGTATGCTCAAACTCGTCCACAGCACAACGGTAAGGCATATTTTCAAGTTGCTGCATAAGGTGACACTTTATATATTCTTTCTCGTTATTGCCCACGAACATTTTTAAATACGGATACATAAAATGCTCCATTGTCTTTGAATGTATTTCGTTTACAGACGGTGATGAGCGGTGCATTTCATACAGTTGCTGATTTCTTGCGGCGGTATAGAATGCAAACCCGTGACCTAATTCGTGTACAAAATATCCCGTTTCCATTCCGTCACCGAAAAAATTTCCTATTATAAAAGGCAGTTTTTCAACAGGCATCATGCAGCAGGTAAAAAGGTTTTTCCGCTTGTTGTCTCTTGATTTCAGGTCGTATAATTCCTTTTCAATTATTTCATTTATATACTCTCCCGTTTCTTTTGACAAGTCCTTAAACATATCCGCAACCGTTTTAATAAGCTCTTCTTCATTTTCCGCAAGTGCTTTAGGGTGTGTAAAATCTGCGCCGCTTCGTTTTATATCATCGCACAGTGGAGTTATAAGGCGGCATATCTCATTCCTGAAACCCATCAGCTCCTCAGATCCGTAATCATACCTGTTCCGCTCTGCGTACCCCAGCTCGTTATAGCTTTTATACCCAAGACTTTCGGCAAGACGGATACGTGTCTCGATAAGCCCGTCAAAAATTCCGAAAAGCTCATTAGAGTCGATATTCGGGTGTGACATTATATTTTTAAACTGCATTTTAAGCTGCAATTCCTTTGACCTCAGTTGTATGCTTTCGGGGGATTTTGCAGGCTTTATGCTGCCCGATCTGCGGAAGATCATCTCCCCGAACTCCTTTTCAAACTCCTTTGCATAAGGGGAATTTTTTACGGTAATGTCACACTCGTCCCTGACAGCATATATTTGGGGTTCAAAAACATTTTGCAGCTCCACCTCCTTGAAGCTTTCCTCATGATCTATCCCCGCAAGGTAACGGATATAAATTATCATATCATCATGATCCATGCTTTCTATTTCTTTTTTCACATCAAGCCAAATGCTGCGTGTTTCCTCATATGATGTCGCTCTTGAAAGCCTGTCCTTTAACGTCGTCAAATTGCTTTTTATCTTCTCAAAATCGGGACGCTTGTATACTCTCTCCGAAAATTTCACATTATCTCTCCTTTGGCAAATCATTTTTGTGTATCAATTATACCACAAATCTTTATTCCTGTCAAGAATAATGCATAATAAAAAACAGGTATTGGACATATTGCAAAAAGTGCGGTATACTAATATCAGAACTTAAAGGAGGCGTTTAAAATGGCGGAAGCGTCCGACAGATACGGCATTATTTTTCAAAATCTTGCAGACGCAGGCTGTGATACCGAAACGGCTGAAAGGTGTACGGAGCTTATTCTTGCGAAAAAATACGAACAGGCTCTTGCACTTATAAAGCCGCAGAAAAAACGTCTGCTTGAAGAAATACACGCAAATCAAAAGCGGGTAGACAGTCTTGATTTTCTTGTTTATAAAATCGGGAAATTATGTCCCCGTGTCAATTAAAGAAAGGTTGGTAATCTTATGGCAAGCATTGAAAAGCTCGAACTTACAAACGAATGGGATAAGACTTTCCCGAAAAGCGAAAAGGTCGATCACAGCAAGGTGACTTTCCGCAACCGCTATGGAATAACTTTGGCGGCGGATATGTACATCCCTAAAAATGCGGGTGGCAAGCTTGCGGCAATCGCTGTTTGCGGACCCTTCGGCGCTGTAAAGGAGCAGTCTGCGGGACTGTATGCTCAGACAATGGCAGAGCGTGGTTTCCTTACCATTGCATTTGATCCGTCATTTACGGGAGAAAGCGGAGGTACTCCGAGATACATGGCTTCACCCGACATCAATACCGAGGATTTTCAGGCGGCGGTGGACTTTCTTTCCGTTCAGGAAAATGTTGACCCCAAACGTATTGGCGTTATCGGAATATGTGGCTGGGGCGGAATGGCTTTAAATGTTGCCGCACTTGACACACGCATAAAGGCGACGGTTGCTTCCACCATGTACGACATGAGCAGGGTAAACGCAAACGGTTACTTTGATAATGAGGACAGCGAAACCAAACGTTATGAAAAACGCAAGGCTCTTAATGCGCAGCGAATTGCCGACTACAAAAAAGGCAGTTACGAGCTTGACGGCGGAGTTGTTGATCCATTGCCCGACGATGCTCCTCTCTTTGTAAAGGATTATTACGATTACTATAAAACCTCCAGAGGCTATCACTCCCGCTCACTTAATTCTAACGGCGGCTGGAACAAGACCGGATGTATGTCGTTCCTCAATCAGCCCATTCTTTGCTGCAGCAATGAGATACGCAGTGCGGTACTTGTTGTACACGGTGAAAAAGCTCACTCTTGTTATTTCAGCAAGGACGCTTTTGCAAATATGATGAACGGCAATCCCTGTCCCGAAAACAAGGAGCTGCTTATTATTCAGGGCGCTGTTCATACCGATTTGTACGACAAGACCGACATTATCCCATTTGATAAAATGGAACAGTTTTTCAAAGATAATTTAAAATAAAAATTGCAGAAAGGAAATTTCTCCAATGACAATAGATGAAGTAATAGCAGGCTTCTGCGATAATCCGCCGGAAAATGCGGAGCGTGACAAATACGCAAAAGAGCTTTTTCAGGAGGCAATAAAAATCGGTATGGAGCTGAACAATCAGTATCATACTCCCGAGGAAATTCGTGAAATTATGGGACGGCTCACAGGCAGAAAAATTGACGATAAGT
>CAZGAZ010000162.1:0-3562 GCA_964523835.1 uncultured Ruminococcus sp. | reverse complement strand
ATTTTTATCAGCAGTACAATTACCGCAATTGCAAGCAGTACGCAAATTACAATCGGCAGATACATTTTTACACCTCGTTTCTATGATTATTTCGGGTATTATTTCAAGTCCTTTCGGCGGAACAGAAGTATGCCCAAAGCCGTTGCTGCCGCAATAAACAAAAGGCTGTAAAACGGCAAAAATGCAATATTCCGTGCCTGTTCCGAAAAAAGTGTTCTAAGTAAATGTGAGGTCGGCAGAACGTCACATAAAACATTATTCAGTATACCTGACGGATCAAGCGTTATGCTTATTCCTGCCGGCTCAAGCGATTCAAACAGGTCTGCGGAATCTTCAGGAGATTCGACATTCAGCGTACAAACAGCTGAGACAGTAAACATTGCAATTGCAATAATACTTGAAGCTGCCGACCCCATGTTGCGGCACAAAAATGCAGTCAATACATATATTCCGCACATTGCCGCATTTGCCGAAAGGATTATTATCAGCCGAACAGCAAATTCTGCCGTTGACATTCCAAGACTTCCTCCCAACGGCAAGGCAAGGGCAAAGGCAATTACTATCGGCGTTAGAAAAATTACCGATGAGCCAATCAATGCTGAAATATAATTTGCAGAGTAAATTTGTACACGGGAGTGACCCGTAATGATCTTGTTTCTCATCATACCCTTGTGGTGATCGTCATGCAGAAAAAAGGGTACGAAAAACGCTGACAGAACCAGTGTTAAAAGACTGTCTGCAAACAGCATATTTCCTATTGAAAAGCCTATTCTGTAAGCGGGAATTATAACAAATAATGCAAAGCCTATCTGAAAAATTACCGAAAATAAAAAGGATTTGCTTTTTTTCATTCTAAAAAGAGAAGCTTTTATCAGTCCTTTCATTATTTCAGGTCCTTTCGGCGGAACAGCAGCACGCCCGCAACAGTCGTGACAATGATGACCGTCGACGACCAAAAAGGTATTACCGCAGGGTTTTCGGGCATATCGTCCATCTGTATCCTCGCCGCATGACAGGTGGGAACAATATCATATAAAGCCTCGTAAATCTTACGCTGCACCCCGCTTACATAATACGGATTTTTCATTTCGGGCTCGATGTATTCCTCGCCGCTTGCATCTATTAAAGTGTACGCTTCGTAAATTTCGGGTTCGCCAAGCCCGCCGTTTATAACCATTGCTATGATCATAAGCACAAATGAAGTCATAATTACCGCAGTTACTCCCGATGATTTGTTTGTTATAAGGGTACTTATCGGCAGGAACATTGCCGCATACGCTGTCATAACGATAAGGCTGACAGCAAGAGTTTCCAGAAGCGCAGCGGGTTGGATAATAAAATTGCCGAACATAATAAATCCGCCAACAAGCGTTGCTGCAAAATATACAACGTGCAGCATAAGTACGGCAGCGATACACACAATAAGATTTGCAAAATATACTGCACTCCTCGTATGACCTGCAGCAAGCTTGTTGCGCAAAGTACCGTTGCTGTACTCCGTGCCGATAAAAAGTCCGATAAATATTGCAAAGATTATGGAAACGGCAACGCACTGTTCAAAAGGTAATCTTTCCGACATATAAAACGTTTTTTCTCCGCCGTATTTCTTAAAATTAAGATACTGCGTTATCACCGTATGGATCGCATCCAAAAACATAAATATCATGCAGCCCCGGAATACCTTGTTCTTCCAAAGCCGTGCAAAATTTGCTCTTAATAATTTACTCATTTATTTGCACCTCCAACAAGATTCATAAAATAAGTCTCCAGGCTCTCGTCCCGTTCATTTGCCGTCAGCAGCTCGCAGCCTTTCTTGCCCAGCGATACTGCAAGCTCGGTAATGCTGATCTCCCCGAAAATGTCTGCTGTTTTATCGTCTGCCACAGCAAATTCAACGCCTCTTTCCGTCAGCATCACCGAAAGTACCTTCATGTCCGTGACCGTCACACGCATACATTTCCTGCATTCCTTTTCAAGCTGCTCCGCACTTATCTCCTTGACTATCCTGCCGCCGTCAATAAATCCGTAATGGGTGGCAAGACGGGAAAGCTCGTCAAGGATATGACTGGAAATAAGTACGGTTATCCCCCGTTCACGATTCAGCTTTAAAATAAGCTCTCTCGTCTCAATGATACCCTGAGGGTCAAGCCCGTTGACAGGCTCGTCCAGCACCAGAAAATCCGGATTGCCCGCCAGAGCAATTGCGATCCCCAGCCGCTGGCGCATTCCAAGGGAAAAATTCTTCGCTTTCTTTTTACCCGTGTCCGAAAGTCCCACCAGCTTTAAAATTTCCGGTATTCCCTCAAAGCTCGGCAACCCCAGGATAAGAAACTGCTGACGGAGATTTTCCTCTGCCGTCATGTCAAGGTATATGGAGGGCGTTTCCACCACTGCCCCCATGCGCCTGCGTGCCTTTGAAATTTCCCTGCTGTCCCCGTCTATTCCGTAAAGGGAAAATTTTCCCGAGGTGGGAAACTGCAAGCCGCAGATAAGCCTTATAAGCGTAGTCTTGCCTGCGCCGTTTCGCCCTACAAAGCCGTATATCGCCCCTTTGGGAACGTTCATGTTAAGCCCGTTCAGAGCCTTGAAGCCCTTGTAATGCTTGCACAGCAGATCTGTTTTCAGAACATATTCCATAATAGATTCCTCCTTTTCTTTATGCTTTCATTATATCTCCCTCCGGTCAAGAAAGCGGTAAAGAAAAGAGTAAAGATTTGGTTAAGATTTTTTCTAAGCTTTATATTTATTTGGATGTTATTCATTAAATTTAAAACCTATTCCCCAGACTGCCTCAATGCAGTCACGGTCGGTAATTTCCCTCAGCTTTTTCCGAAGATTGCTTACATGGACCTTCAAGGAGCTTTCCACGCAGTCGGGAGTGTCAAGGCTTATCCTGTCGAGAATGACCGATTTTGCGATAACCTGACCGGGATTGTTCATCAGCAGTTTAAGTATAGCGCATTCTGTCTTGGTCAGCCTGACGGTGTTTTCTCCGAACGAGGCCTCCCGCACATCTGTATTCAGGGTAATACCATTGCAGGAGATAACGCCGGAATATTCTCCCGCAGTCTTGCGCAGCTGCACGGTTATCCTCGCCAGCAGCTCCGAAGTGTCAAAGGGCTTAGTTATGTAATCCACCGCACCGTCCAGCAGCAGCGATACCTTGTCCTGAATATCCGCCTTTGCGCTCATGATTATCACCGGAACGCCCTTTATTTTCCGCAGGACTTCCTCTCCGGAAAGCCCCGGCATCATCAGGTCAAGCAGCACCAGATCGGGTCTCTTTTCCGAAAGCATATACACAGCCTCCGTCCCCGAATATCCCTGTATAACGCTGTAACCCTCCCTTGCAAGCAGGTCGGCCAGCATATTGTTTATATGCTCGTCATCGTCTATTATTGCAATTAAAGCCATGTTTGCCTCCACCGTTTTCAAATAAATTTTTCTGTTAATATTATATAATATTCCCCGTACAAAGTCAAGCCGTTTTCCCGGATATGGCACGGCATTTCAACAAGTAAACAAATTGTGAACAAAAGAGAAAAGAGGGAGACAAAAGGGG
>CAZGAZ010000161.1:0-3783 GCA_964523835.1 uncultured Ruminococcus sp. | reverse complement strand
TAAGTAACTACGGGGATAATGTGTGGAGAGAAATGAGAAAAATAAGGGAGGTTTTCTACTAATGCATTGACGCCCCCGTTTAACAGATAAGAATAAAGCCGTGAAAAGCAGCTGCTTGAACGGCTTTCTTTGTTTTTGGGATAAGCAGGGGAGGCTTGCAAAAGAGGTTTGACAAATGTCAGCCGTAAATATGTCCGATTTAATATTTGTAACTTGCGCCAAGCTATAATGGTAAGCTCGATGATAAGTTATATTTTCGACAAATATGTAAAATTTTCCTTATTGTCGATTTTTCTTCAAAATCCCCTTTACAAATTTGAAATTTTGTAGTATAATTATTTTAAATATGATCAACCGACAAGGAGAGCGAGCCTAATTATGTTTAATGATGTGGACGAAAAATACGCCTATGACGGCGATGATCTGGGAGCTGTTTACAGCAAGGAAAAGACTGTTTTTAAGGTATGGTCGCCGCTGGCAAGGGAGGCGACGGTGCTTTTATATAAAAGCTGCACCGATGAGAAGCCCTACCGCAAAATGCCCATGACAAAGGATCGCTGCGGCGTCTGGTGCAAGGAAGCTCACGGCGACCTTAACGGCGTTTACTACACCTACCTTATCCGCCATGACGATATCACCGAGGAGACCATTGACATTTATGCCCGTACCGCAGGAGTGAACGGCGCTATGGGTATGGTTATAAATCTGGAGGAGACCAACCCCAAAGGCTGGGGGGATTATGACCTGCCGCCGCTGGAGCATTATACAGACGCTGTTATTTACGAGACCCATGTGCGTGATTTTTCGTCGGACGACAGCTGCCGTTTCTGCTACAGAGGGAGATTTCTTGCTTTTGTGGAAAAGGGTATGATTAACTCCGCAGGGGACAAAATAGGTATAGATCACCTGAAAGAGCTGGGAGTCACTCATGTGCACCTTATGCCGAGCTTTGATTTCCAGACCGTTGACGAGGCGGAGCTGCACAAGCCTCAGTTCAACTGGGGCTACGATCCCCTTAATTTCAATATTCCCGAGGGTTCTTACTCCACCGACCCGTTTAACGGCAAGACAAGAGTGGTGGAATTCAAGCGAATGGTCCACGCTCTGCATAAAGAGGGTATCAAAGTAATAATGGACGTGGTGTATAATCACACCTATGCCACCTCCGACTCGCCCTTTAACAAGACCTTTCCCAAATACTACTACCGCCAGTGGGGGGAATATTACGCCAACGGCTCGGGCTGCGGCAACGAAGTCGCCACCGAGCGGGCAATGGTTCGGAAATTCATTGCGGACAGTCTTTGCTACTGGGCAAAGGAATATAAAATAGACGGCTTCCGCTTCGATCTTATGGGGCTTTACGATATTGATACACTGAATATTATTTATGAGAAGCTTCATGCGATTAATCCGGGTATCATCCTTTACGGCGAGGGCTGGACGGGGGGGGATTCTCCCTTGGACTGGACAAAGAGGGCTATGAAGCTCAACGCCCGCCACACGCCGAACTACGGCTTTTTCAGCGACGATTTCAGAGATACCGTAAAGGGGAATAATTTCGAGAACCGCAGCAGAGGCTATGTAAACGGCGCTGCGGGAATTGAGGATTATATCAAGGAAATTATGTGCGGCAGGATACCTCACCCGCAGATACCCAATCTTGACAGGTTTGCATGGACTCTGAACCCCTGCCAGACAGTGAACTACGTGGAGGCTCACGACAATCTGACCCTATGGGACAAGCTAAGCTATACAAATCCTACAGATTCGGTGGACGTGCGCAAGAAAATGGATAAAATGGCGGCGGCTATGGTGCTGCTGGCTCAGGGGATTCCCTTTTTGCAGGCAGGTCAGGATTTCCTGCGGTCAAAGCCGCTGCCCGGCGGCGCATTCGACCATAACAGCTATAAGTCTCCGGACGCCGTCAACAGCATAAAGTGGAACAGGAAAACCGAATTCAAGGACGTTTTTCTTTATTACAAGGGGCTTATCGAATTCAGAAAGGCTCACCCTGCGGTGCGTATGTACACAGCGGAAATGATCGGGAAAAATATGGTATTCTTTGACAGACTGCCTCAGCATATAGTGGGCTTCGGGCTTTACGGCGACAGCGAGCTGGAGGAAATTGCGGTATTTTTCAACCCCACGCCCTATGACATAAAGCTGCACGCCTTCGGAAAGAGCAATGTTTACATTGACGGCGACAGGGCGGGAAATGCGCCCCTTTACACAGTCGAGGGGGATTACAATATTGCGCCTTATTCCGCCATGGTCATGGGCAGACCCTATCCCGTGCCCGAAAATACCGAAGATAACACTGAACAGCCTTCGGAGTAAAATATAAATACAGCTTTCAATTATATTCGTAAGAGGTTAGAGGTAAGAATTTTTACAGTCTCTTCAGCTTGAAATAAATAGATCGAAAGGAGAACATTCAAGAAAATGAAAAGAATATTGGTCTGCGAGGACGAGGACGTTATAAGAGATTTTGTGGTGATAAACCTTAAAAGAGCTGGCTATGAGGTCGTTGACGTAAACTGCGGAGAGGACGCTTTGCGGGTATTCGGGGAGGAAAACGGCGACTTTGACATTGCCCTGCTTGACATAATGATGCCGGGAATAGACGGCTTTCAGGTATGCAAGGAGCTCAGACGGCGCAGCGGCACTATAGGGATAATCATGCTTTCCGCCAAGACCCAGGAAATGGATAAGGTGTCGGGGCTTATGCTCGGGGCGGACGACTACATAACCAAGCCCTTTTCGCCCTCGGAGCTTACCGCCCGTATCGACGCTGTTTACAGGCGGGTAAGTATGTCCTTTATAAAAGAGGAGAAAATTCCCACTATTATTTCGGGTCCCTTTGAGCTTAATCTCAAAAGCCGTACTATTTCCAAAAACGGCTTGCTGATAGACCTTACGCAGGTGGAATATCAGATACTCGAATATTTCTTCAACAATCAGAACACCGCCCTTGACAGGCGGAGCATTCTCAGTCATATATGGGGAGAAAATTATTACGGCGACGACAAAATAGTGGATGTGAATATCCGCAGGCTGCGTATGAAGCTGGAGGAAGAACCGTCAAATCCCAAGTATATTTCCACTATATGGGGCTTCGGATATAAGTGGTGCGGCGACGGAAATCCCGATAAGGACAAAGAGGGAGAGGACGAGGAAGAGGACAAGAGCTGACAGTTTTACCGATTTTACGCAAGCCGAAATTTATTATCTGACCGATTCGGGAGGACTTATGGGATATAATTTTCAGAAACACATTGATTTTTTACTGGAAAATGCCTGTCCGAGCATTCGTTATCTTGTTCACAGAGATATGCTGAAAACTCCGGCAGATGAACCTGTCATGAAAAAGCTGCAGTCGGAGATATTGCAGCAGCCAAACGTACAGAAGCTGCTTGCGGCGCAGCACCCCGACGGGTGGTTTGCCAAAGGCATACACGGATGTGATGATATGGACGGCCATATCGGCGGTTTGCTGCACTTAGGCTTTGAACCGGATTCACCGTATATCCAAAAAGCAATAACGGCGCTGACCACTCCCGAAATTGCAGCGCAGCACAAAAACCGTTTCATTGGCGGAGAAGCTCTTGACGCCGAGGGTCGGGGCGGGAATCATGCGATAATCGCTCAGATACTTTCATGGGTAGGATATCCGGAGGACTATCCCATAATGGCGGAGCAGATAGCTTTGGCACAGGAGCACCTTTTTGCGGTATTTGATTATACTTCTCCCGATGATTTTTCGGTAAGAATGAAAAACTACCG
>CAZGAZ010000160.1:0-3837 GCA_964523835.1 uncultured Ruminococcus sp. | reverse complement strand
CCTGGGATAAAAACTGGGTGGAATTGACTGCATTTTTTGAATTTCCGCAGGAGATTCGGAGAATAATATATACGACGAACACCGTTGAATCGTATCACCGAATGGTGAGAAAATTCACAAAATCCAAGGCGATTTTTCCAACGGACGATTCTATCCGCAAGGTTGTTTATATGAGCGTATGCGAGATCTCAAAAAAGTGGAGTATGCCTGTCCGTGACTGGGGACTTGCATATGCGCAGCTTGCGATTTTCTTTGAAGACAGATTTGCAGCCTGACGGCTGTGGGGCGCTGCCCCAAACCCCGAGGTTTATCCGCTTTGGAGATACCCAATGAAGAGAAAAACAGCGGCTTTTTCCGCTGCTCTTCATCGTAATATCTCGCAGTTTGCGTTGGGTCGCTCCTCAGCGTTGCCTCATTTTTTACTGCATTTTCAGTGTTGACATTTTTTCTTTAGAAAATGCATTTACACAGTTCATAATTCAGAACCGCTCTTGATTCTCTGGACTTCCTCAAATTGTTTTCTGTTCTTTCTGAGTGCTGTTTTGTTGAAAAAAGATATGGCTGCGTTCGGCTGCAGTTATCGAAGTTTATTCTGGGTTAGTGCATATGCTCCACAGCCCCGGTATCGTCATTATCCCGGACTTTTTCCTCATCGGTTTTCCCGTAGAATTTCAGCCGCCTGTTGCAGGAAATGCAGCGGTTGACAGCGGTTCGGATAAGCCGGTGCTTTAAATGTTCCTCATTTTCTATCGTCTTGTAATTTGTCACCAGCGACAGAAAAACCTCCTGAAAAATATCCTCCGCCTCGCTTTTGTCAAGAGTGTGACTGAGGGCTATTCTGTAAACCATATCGCCGTATTTTTCCATAATTTCACCGAAATCAATATTTTCCGTATTATCACTTCCTTTGCAGATATGCCTCAAAAGCCTTTCACATATAATACGCACAAAAGCAGCCGATAGTTGCAGTCATATCAAAAAAATTCGCTGCACACCCGGCAGAGGCGCACAGCGAACTGTTAAACCTTATTGGAAAAATTACTGAACCTCGTCAAGCGAAGCATTGAACTCTTCGATCATTACATCAACAGCAGGAGCAAGCGCCTCTCTTACGCTCGGCCAGTCATGACCGTAGAAAGAAGCACGAATGCCGTATTCACCGCTGTCCAGCATATTGTACATATCCGTGGGGCAGCCCGTGTGAATGGAGTACATGGGATTTTCCGCCGTCAGCTCATTGAGCTTGTGGCGCATTTCCACCATTTCATCCGTCCAGCTGTAATCATTTTTCAGCTTGTTATCGCTTATTTCAATAGTGCTCGAATCCATGCTTGCAGCAATAGTGCACTCCATGAACCTTGCAACGCCCTCCGGATTCTGTGAACCCTTGCAGAGCATATATGCCTCCAGACCCGCAGGGAGATAGTATTTGTCCGAATTATCAGCCCTCGGCATAGGAACGAACATTACAGCGTCTGGATTGCCGTAGGAAGCCGTCCATATGTCCGCCGCACCCTCCAGAGCGTAAATGCCGCTGATATAGAAAAGCTCCTTGCCCTCGCCGATAAACTCGGGATGAACATTCCAGTTAAAGAGATTCTTGTCCAAAACCAGCCCGAACTGGTTAAGATCGTACATAAATGACATTACCTTTTCCAGTCTGTCATCATAAAGATTTGAAACAAGTCTGCCGTTTTCAAGGCTTACCGGGGAAACGCCGCAGGTAAGCATAAGAGGCTTTTCGTTGAACCAACCGTCAAGTCCGTACTGCTCTGCGTCCACATCAACATAATCCAGAAGCATATTCTTGAATGCCGTCCAGGTCCATTCATTCTTTTCCAGAAGCGCCGCAGGATCATCAAAACCGTGAGTCTCAATGGTATTGCGGTTGTATATAACTACCTCTCCCGCAGTTGCCTGTGTGGCAATAAGGTAATGGCGGCCGTTCAGTTCAAACTGATCGTTAAGGTCCTTAACGCTGCCCCAAAGCTCATCTGAAAAATCAACATAATCGTCATAAGCCTCAAACTGACCGTTTGGCACGCCTTTGGGGAATGAATCCAAGTCGCCTCCCGCAATAAAGTCAATGCCCGTACCGCCCAGTATATTTGTGGAAAGGTCGGTAAATCTCGCCGCCCATGTGGTGGGGATATACTCGATCTCGCCGTCGTATTTTCTTTCAAAAAGCTCCAGTGAAAGAGATTTTGTATTGCCCGCAGTGGTGGCATGGAACGGGTCGTAGAACGAGAACCATTTAATGGTTTTGTTTTCCAGTTCCACATCTTTAAGAAGATTTGTCACATCCTCCACAGCCGCCTGTTCCTCTTCGGCAAGTGTCTCGGTGTTTATTGCAACGGTGATCTCAGGAGTGGTGCTTTCGGAATAGGTAGTGCCCTCGCTGCCCGAACCGTCGGCGCAGGCTGTAAGGTAAGCCGAAAAAGTAACAGCGGAAAGTCCCGCCAAAGCCCGTTTAAGTTTAATATTCATAAGTATCATCGCCCTTTCGGATAAAATTGTGGTAGTATGCTGCGTTCATGCCAATGCGGACTTAAAACCTCCCCAAAAAATCCGCACATCTGCACAGCTGCTCTTATAGTCATTATACCATAAGATTGACACCGTGTCAACGTTTACATTATATATTTTTACCAAGAATTTATTGGTTATAATGACTAAAACAGCGGAACGCTTGAAAAAAAGCAGAAACTGTGCTATAATAATAATAATAATAATAATATGAAATATTTCGGTAAAATAAACTTGATACAAACGGGTCAAAAAAGTCAGGACGTTCTTGCTAAAATGGTGTAAAATGTTTACAGACGGCAAAAAGGAGGCGCACTATGGATTGGATAAAAAGCTTTCAAGGGTCTATCGACTACATCGAAGAGCATATGACCGAGCCTTTGGAGATCAGTGATATTGCTGCTCAGATGAACGTTTCGGCATTTTATTATCAGAAGATTTTTTCGATTCTCTGCGGATTTCCTCTGGGAGAATATATCCGTAACCGCAGGCTTGCGCTTGCCGGCGGCGAACTGCTTGCTGCGGATGAAAAAATCATTGATATTGCCATGAAATACGGCTATGACAGTCCGGAAGGCTTTACGAGGGCATTTGTAAAATTCCATGGGATAACTCCGAGCGCAGTGCGAAAGGGCGGAAAGGTACGGTCCTTTGCAAGGCTGACCGTTGAAATTTCAGTGAAAGGCGGTAGTATTATGGACTACAGGATCATGAAAAAGGAAGCATTCAGAATTATTGCAAAGCAGCAGCGTTTTGATAAGCTTGACGATGTTCGGGGAAGGAGCGACATACCCCAATTCTGGACAGAGTGCCACAACGACGGTACGGTGAAGTATCTTGCGGAAAACGGCAAACGGGACGGAGTCCTTGGCTGCAGCGTTGTGGGAATGTGTCTGGAGGATTCCACCATGGTAAAGGATTTTCCGTATTTTATCGGCGCAGAGTATACAGGGGGAGAAGTCCCGGAGGGCTATAAAGTGGTAGACATCCCCGCTGCAGAGTGGGCTGTTTTCAAGATAGATTACAGCAGCAGCGAGGATTTGTCTAAAGCCTTTCAGCAGACATGGCACAAAATTTTTGCAGAATTTTTCCCGTCTTCAAACTACAAGCCCGTAGGAAATATTGACCTTGAAGTATATCCTGCGTACAGCTTCAACGGAGAGATATGGATATCTGTGGAAAATAAGTAGTAACCAATTGAGGGACGTTCGGTGCGTCCCTCATATTTTATTAAGGCAATACCGAGCAATTTGCCGGTGGAAACAGCAGAAATATGCCGTAAAGACCACTAATGAGAAAAAGCCGAGAATC
>CAZGAZ010000159.1:0-3982 GCA_964523835.1 uncultured Ruminococcus sp. | reverse complement strand
GTTTTTTGTACCCTTTTTTCGATTTTTAGCCCATTTTACTATTTTCAAACTTTTTTCCTCTCCGTTAATCAGACTTTCACACCAAAGGTACGCTGAAACTTAGGGGTTTACCGCCAACCTTCAAACTTTCTCCTTCTGCCGCATTTTTATTAAGCCGGGATAAAAACATCATCAACGACCCAAGTGCCGTCCTTTAAGCTCAGGTACAGCTTATACGGATATACTTCATCTGTCCACGAACCGCATATTCTTTCATTTGAACCGTAATAACACATCTCGTAATCTATTCCGAAGTCAACAATGGCTTTGTTAAAATCGTGCTTTATATCATAGATACGGAAATCAAAATATTCATATGCCGTCCCGTCGTCAAGCAGTTCATTTTCCTCTCCCTCATCAATCCTTTCAAACACGGCCTCCGATACATACCCATTTAACTGTGCGGGAAGCTTTCCGTTACAGGTAAACGAGGATCGTATTATCATTCCCGAAACATTTTTTACAGCCCCTGAAACTTTCTCATAATCATCGCTTTCAACGGGCAGTTCCTTTAAGCTTTCAATTTCAAAATATTCAATGTCGGAGACAGGGTAATAAAGTTCGGTCTTATAGGGATCATAAACTTCTGCCCAGATAAATAATGAAATATACAGACATATCAATATTAAAACAATTAATACAATTTTTTTCGCTCCCATGGCAAAGCCTCCTCTTGAATTAACATAAGTATACCATATTTTCACTCTTTTGTCAATACATTACAGATGATTTTTTAAAATAAAGGCAAGCCCCCAAGGCATTAAATTATTATCCCCCGAAAGAAAATTAACAAAATAGTAGCAATTAATCCGTTGACAATTTGCACGGCGAGTGGTATAATAATACTTTCAACAACTAAAAAAATAAAAATCGGACAATGGAAGCTTGCGGCCTGGAATATTTCGGATAATTTTTCGGGAAAGCCTTTTGGCAAGCCTTGCGGCAAACATGTTTGCCATTGTCCGACGACCATTTACAGGAGTTTAAAATTTATGTTATTTGACGAACTTAATCTACCCGAACAGATACTCAGAGCGGTTGCCGATATGGGCTATGAGGAAACCACGGAAATCCAGCAAAAGGCAATTCCCGTAATGCTTTCCGGGCGTGACCTTGTGGGAAAGTCCAACACGGGCACAGGCAAGACCGCAGCTTTCGGCATACCCGCCATAGCCCTTATGCAGCGGGAAAAAAAGGGAGTTCAGACCCTTATTCTCTGCCCCACGAGAGAGCTTGCAATGCAGGCCTCGGGGGAGATACGCAAATTCGCAAAATATATGCCCTGGATAAAGCCCTGCGCAGTTTACGGAGGGGCTTCCATGGAGCTTCAGATACGTGAGCTTAAAAGGGGCGCAAATATTATCGTGGGCACTCCCGGGCGTGTTATGGACCATATGCGGCGGGGGACTTTAAAGCTTGACGGGCTTTCCCTGATAATCCTTGACGAGGCGGACGAAATGCTCAACATGGGCTTCAGAGAGGATATCGAAACTATCCTGCAAGACGTGCCCGAGGAGCGGCAGACAGCCCTTTTCTCCGCCACTATGCCGCCCCCGATAATGGCTATAACAAAGCAGTTCCAGCGTGACCCCGAGCTTATAAAGGTGGAGAGCAAGGCAAGGACTGTGGACGGCATTGAGCAGAGCTATTTTGAAGTGCCCATGGGCAGAAAGACCGACGCTCTGCGGCTGCTGCTGACCGCCTTTGAGCCTGCCCTTGCCATGGTTTTCTGCAACACGAAAAAAATGGTTGACGAGCTTACCGAAGCTCTTGTTTCCGCAGGGTACAAGGCTGCCGGGCTGCACGGGGATATGAAGCAGGCGAGCCGCACACAGGTGCTTTCCGCCTTTAAAACAGGCAGGATAAATATACTTATCGCCACAGACGTTGCCGCAAGGGGCATTGACGTTGAGGGAGTGGATATGGTCTTTAACTATGACCTGCCCCAGGACAACGAATATTACATTCACCGCATAGGGCGAACCGGCAGAGCGGGCAAAAGCGGCAGGGCATACAGCATAATCAGTGGCAGGAAGCAGTTTTACGAGCTGCGGGACATTTCCAGATTCATAAAGACCGACATTCCGAGAGAGGAACTGCCCGACAGGAACGAGATAATCTCCCGCAAGACCGAACGGTTTGCCGAGAAGCTTGCCGCCGCTGTGGAAAGCGGGAAATATTCTGCGTTCAGGCCTCAGGTGGAAAAGCTTTGCACGGAGGAAGTCACGGCGGAGGACATTGCCGCCGCACTGCTTGGAATGCGCCTTTCAAAGGATATGAAGAATATTCCCGAAATTACGGGGCTGTCACGCCGGGAGTTCCGTGAACCTCGTGATTCCCGTGAAAGCGGTTCACGGGGACGGCGGGGGAAAACCGTCAAGGTGGAGATTTCCGCAGGCCGAGCGAGTTCTCTTGCGCCCAATTTTGTTTTGGGGGCATTGGTAGAGGCAACGGGAATGCCGGGGAAGTCTTTCGGGAAGATAGATATTTACGACCGTTTCACTACCGTTGAAGTGCCCGAGGCGGACAAGGAGCACGTGCTTGACGCCATGAGCGGAGTAAAGATCAACGGACAGCGTGTGACGGTGAAAGCCTACGAGGGCAGGGGAGAGCGCATTGAGGACGACCGCAGGCGAGGCGGCGGCAGACGAAGCAAGCCCGCCCCGGGAGGGAGACCCCGTGCAAGATCGGGACGTGGCAGACCCGGTTATGAAAATCGGAGAAAAGGGTAAGCCTTGTTAATAACGGGTGTAAGGTAAATTGGATTTTGCGATTTTAACGGAGGCTTATGTGAATATTATTGAATATGATGATAAATATAAAAATGAAATAATAGATCTGATACTTATGATTCAAAACAAAGAGGCAAAAATCGGTCTTTCTGTTGAAGAGCAACCGGATCTGCTTGATATTCATTATGCATATGAACAGAACGGGGGTAAATTTTGGATAGCAATCGAAAACGAACAGGTAATCGGTACAATTGCGTTAATGAAAAGTAAAAATAATTGCGGCATTCTTAAAAAGTTTTTTGTAAAAGCAGAGTATCGCAGCCAAAAAGTCGGATTAACTTTATATCAGGCATTATTGAAATATGCAAAATCGCAGGACTTGAAATATATTATATTGGATACTCCGTCTGTTGCCGAAGCTTCACATAGATTTTATGAAAAAGCGGGATTCAAAAGAATCGGGCATGACGAGCTGCCTGTTTTTTATGAATATCCCGACAGAGATTCTTACTTATATTTGCTGATGCTGTAATTTCTTATTTGTTTTTTGTGCTTATCATAAAAAGCGTGTCGGGCGGCACTTTCGGGCAAGGTGAAATTTTCATCTTGCCTTTTATTTTGGAAAATTTAAAAAAATGTTTATCCGCACTTGACAGAAAGGCGGGAATATTGTATAATATTAGTATGCGGTTTTATAAAGACCAGATTTTTAAAAAAGGAAGTGAACTTATGGACAACTCAGGCAGCGGCGCAATACCGCGAAGAGGCTCTGCACGCTATTTGGGTGTCCGTATTTTTGCGCCGCCCACGGCGGCAGAGTAAAAGCGGTTTGCGCCTCCCTATTACAGAGGGTGAGTAATACAGAGTAAATGCAGAATTCGGCTTCTTGCCGCAAATCTTGCATCTTGCCTCTGAATTTCTTGCCTCTATTAAGGAGGTTTTTAAAATGGATAAAACAGAAGCTGTAGTGCTGGTAAAGCACAGGGCATTCCCGCAGCTCAAAATTGCCCTGCAGGAGATGATGCCTGCGGATATTGCGGGACTTCTGACGGAGCTTTCCGAAGAGCATGAGGACGTGGGCGAAAAGGAGCTGACCCTTATTTTCCGCATACTGCCGAAGGAACTGGCGGCGGACGCATTCACATACCTTGACAGTTCATTGCAGATGATACTTATAAACGCCTTTTCTGACAGCGAGCTGAAGGCGGTAC
>CAZGAZ010000158.1:0-4081 GCA_964523835.1 uncultured Ruminococcus sp. | reverse complement strand
CGATAAGGGACGCAAGCTTATACTGCCTGTGGGGGATTCCATTGAGGTGGTGCTGGCTAAGGCGGCGGACGTTATTACATATGTGGAGAACGGCGTTTGCGATATGGGGGTCGTGGGCAAGGACACTATTATGGAGATGAACGGGAAATTTTTCGAGCTTTCCGATCTGGGCTTTGGGAAATGCCGTTTTGCGCTGGCGGGGAAAAAGGGGGAGGATTTTTATGAGGGAACGCATATCCGCACTATTGCCACGAAATATCCCAATGTGGCAAGGGGATTTTTTGAGAAGAAAAATATGGATGTGGACATTGTGAAGATAGAGGGCAGTGTGGAGCTTGCGCCTTTGCTGGGGCTTTCCCATGCTATTGTGGACATTGTGGAGACGGGGACGACCTTGAAGGAAAACGGGCTTGAGGTTTACGAATACATTTGCCCTATTTCTGCAAGGCTTATTGCAAATATGGTGAGCCTGAAGCTGCGCAAGGGTGAGATCGAGGGGCTTATTTCGGAGATCGAAAAGGTGCTTTAAATAAATCAAAGGAATGGTGAATATGGCTATTATAAGAAAAATTATCGGTGACGGTAAGAGTGAGCTGGAATTTTTAAAAGAGGTTGAGAGGCGAAACGGTGAGACCGACAAGAAGGTTTCGGAAATTGTGGCGGATATTCTGGAGAATGTACGGACAAGGGGAGATGAGGCGGTAAGGGATTACACGCTGAAATTTGACGGCAGGCTTCCGGAATATTACGAAGTGCCGAGGGAGATAATAAACGACGCTCTGACAAATGCGGATGAGGAATTTACCTCGGCTTTGCTCAGCTGCATGGAGAACATAAGCAGATTCCACAACAGGCAGAAGGAGCAGAGCTTTATTGACCCTATGGGGAACGGCTGCATACTGGGGCAGCGTGTACGGGGGCTTGACAGGGTGGGGCTGTATGTTCCCGGGGGAACGGCGGCGCTTTCTTCGTCGGTGCTGATGAATGTTGTGCCCGCTAAAATTGCGGAGGTGGGGGAGATAATTATGATGACCCCTCCCGGCAAGGACGGGAAACCGAATCCCGATATCCTGGCGGCTGCGGCTATTGCGGGGGTAGACAGGGTGTTTATGGCGGGGGGTGCACAGGCTATTGCGGCGCTGGCTTACGGCACGGAAAGCATACCTAAGGTTGACAAGGTTGTGGGACCTGGGAATATTTTTGTGGCGACTGCAAAAAAGATGGTTTACGGCAGCGTTGACATTGATTCCATTGCGGGACCCAGTGAGATACTTATTATTGCGGATGAGACGGCGAATCCCGTATATCTGGCTGCCGATCTTATGAGCCAGGCGGAGCATGACAGGCTGGCTTCCGCCATACTCATTACAACATCGGAGGATATTGCCGACAAGACAATAGATGAGCTGTCGAGGCAGGTGGATGAGCTTTCAAGGAAGGATATTATAAAGAGTTCATTGGAGAATTTCGGGGCTGTGATAGTGCTGGACAACATGGAAAGTGCGGTAAGTCTGGCTAATTCATTGGCGCCCGAGCATCTGGAGATACAGGTGAACGATCCTATGAAATACCTCGGCTGCCTTAACAATGCTGGGTCGGTATTTATGGGGCAGTATTCGCCCGAGCCGTTGGGGGATTATTATGCGGGACCTAACCACATTCTGCCTACGGGGGGGACGGCAAAGTTCTTCTCGCCCCTTTCGGTAAACAGCTTTGTTAAACGTTCGCAGTTCATTTACTATACTCGTGAGGCACTTATGGAGGCAAAGAAGGACATTGTTACGGTGGCAAAAAGCGAGGGGCTGACAGCTCATGCAAAGGCTGTTGAGATACGGTTTAACGAGGAGGGCTGATAATGGCATATGAGCTGACTAAAAAGCTTAAAAGCGTTGATATGTATGTGCCTGTGGAGGGCAGCTGCAAGGTAAGGCTGGACGCTAACGAATCCTGCTACAATATTATGGACAGGCTGGGGGAGGATATTTTAAATGAGATAAGGAATACCGAAGTTAACCGTTATCCCGACCCGTCGGCGGAGAGGGTGACGAGGGCGTTTGCGGATTTTTACGGTGTGCCTGCTTCAATGTGCACGGCGGGGAATGGGTCGGATGAACTGATAAGCCTTATTTTAGGGGCGTTTCTGGAAAAGGGAGACAATGTGCTGACCCTTACTCCCGATTTTTCCATGTATGCGTTTTACGGTTACATGAGCGAGCTAAAAGTAAAAACCTTGCAGAAAGAGGACAATCTGCGGGTGAATGTGGCTAAGGTCATTGACTACTGCAACAATAATGACATAAAAGCGGTGATATTCTCGAATCCCTGCAATCCGACCTCTTTGGGGGTCACAAAGGAGGATATTATTAAGCTGCTTAAAAATGTGTTCTGTCTGGTGATAGTGGACGAGGCTTACATGGATTTCTGGGGGGAGAGTGTGCTGGACAGGGTGACGGAATTTGATAATCTGATAGTGCTGCGGACCTGCTCGAAGAATATGGGGCTGGCGGCGCTGAGGCTGGGATTTGCGGTGGCGTCTCCCTCTATAACGACGGCTTTAAAGGCGGTAAAATCTCCTTACAACACCAGCACTCTTGACCAGGCGGCGGCATATGCGGCACTGAAAAACAAGCCCTTGATAATGGAATACACTGCGGAGATAGTGCGGAGCAGAAAGGCTTTGCAGGAGGCTTTGGTCACACTTAGCAAAGATTTCGGGCAGATAGAAAGGGTTTACGATTCGGTGACGAATTTCGTATTCTTCAAAAGCTCTAAGTCTGCGGAGATTTGCGGGGAGCTGGAGAAAAATTCTGTTGCGGTAAGGAAAATCGGCGGTTATATCCGTGTTACGGCGGGGACGGAAGAGGAAAATGAAATTTTCCTGAGTGCGCTGAAGGAAATTCTTGCGGGAATGGAATAAATTTAATAAGCCGTTCCCTTGAGAGCGGTTTATGGGAAAAAATTAAATTATGAAAGGTATGAAATAATATGCGGCAGGCAGAGATTGTCAGGAAAACAAGGGAAACTCAGATAAATGTAAAGCTGAATCTGGACGGCAGCGGTATTTGCAATATTTCAACGGGGATAGGCTTTTTTGACCACATGCTGACGGCGCTGTGCGTTCACGGGGGCTTTGATATGGATGTTACGGTAAGCGGCGATCTTTATGTGGACGGGCACCATTCGGTGGAGGACACGGGAATTGCTCTGGGGCTGGCTTTTAAGGAGGCTGCGGGGGATCTCAGGGGTATTGCGAGGTACGGTACGGCGTATATTCCTATGGATGAGAGTCTGGCGTTCTGCTGTCTGGATATAAGTCACCGTCCTTATCTGGTTTACGAGTGCGAGTTTGACAATCAGGGAACGGGCAGTTATGACAACTGTCTTACTAAGGAGTTTATGAGGGCGTTCGCTTACAATGCGGGGATAACGCTGCATTTGAAGTGTCTTTACGGGACTAACGATCATCACAAGAATGAGGCTATGTTCAAGGCTTTGGCTCATGCTTTGAAAAATGCGGCGGTCATAAGCGGCGGCGAGGTGCTTTCTACAAAGGGTGTACTGTGAAGACAGAGCGGTTCTCATCTCTTGAAAAAGGGATGGGAAACCTTTTGGTTAAGGGAAGTTATTTGAAATATAAGGGCATACTCATTTTGAAAGGCGGGAGAATATAAAATGATTGCTATAATTGATTACGGTGCGGGAAATATTTTCAGTGTGAAAAATGCTATGGATCATCTTGGCATTGACGCAAGGCTTACAAATGACAAGGGGGAAATTGAGGCGGCAAGGGGGATAATTTTGCCGGGTGTAGGGGCGTTTCCCTGGGCTATGGGAAAGCTGAGGGACAGCGGGCTTATTGATGTGATAAAGGCAGAGGCGAAGAAGAAGCCTTTTTTGGGGATATGTCTCGGAATGCAGCTGTTATTTGAAAAAAGCTTTGAGTTTGAAGAGTGCGAAGGGCTGGGGCTTATTAAGGGATATGTGGACAAGATTCCCGATGAGGGGCTTGTTATTCCTCACATGGGGTGAGGCCGGAAATGGGTAGTGATATGTATATTCTCATATCTGATAGACTTCTTTG
>CAZGAZ010000157.1:0-4255 GCA_964523835.1 uncultured Ruminococcus sp. | reverse complement strand
TGGCGGAGAAGGAGGGATTCGAACCCTCGATGCGCTATTAACGCATACACGAGTTCCAGTCGTGCGCCATAAACCGGGCTAGGCGACTTCTCCGGATTTCAGCTTGTCTGCCATGATGAATTACATCTTTAAGCGACTATTATATTATATCAGATATTTTCAGATTTGTCAAGGGGTTTTTGCAAAAAATTTCTAAAAAATCCGAAATTTTTTTGAGAAAATTATGAAAGCACCTAAAAAGTCCGCACAGCAACGCCGTGCGGACCTACTTTTTTACCTTGAAAGCCAGGCGTAAGCTATGTCAAATGCCTCGTAAAGGCTGCTCTTTTCGCTCTGCTTCACTATAGCCTCCAATGGATTCAGCTTCTCGTCGGTCGCCATTTTATAGATCTTGACCTTGCTTGCCACGTCAAGGTCGCCTACCTTGGTCTTTTCCTGAATCTGCATCATTACCACATACGGATCATACATATTACCGTAGTAAATTTCATCGCCCTTTCTTACAAGGGGAAATCCCTTATAGGTAAAAAAGCTGTTTTTCTTGCTGTTTTCCTGTACGTCGCTCATAGCTGTTTCTCCTCCTTTAACCTGTAATTGTTTCTGTCAAGCTACTATATTTAGTATAACACTTTTTTTCACAAATTGCAAGTCTTTTTTTAAATATTTTTTAAAAAAATCTTACAAAATGCAAATATGTTCGGTCATATCTAAATAATTTATCATAAGCTCTCAGAACGCACTTATTATTTTAACTCATTTGCCGGGAAATTCCTGTCGAAATCATGCCGTGATCTGTTTACATATGTTACAAATTTTACGACAAAATCCCGACATTCCCACAGGCATTATTTTATACTATACGTGATTTTTTACCATGTCTCAATCAGGGGCTGTCCCGATAAAAGCAGCTCAAGATTTTCAATCAGCCTGTCCGTGTAGGCGCTTCTGCACCTGAAGCTTGTTTTGCCGTTAAGGCGGATAACGGACATTCTGTTATCGGACTTGATAAACTCCACCACATCAGTGCCGCCGCTGCTCTTGACCGTTACGGTAACATCGGCAGGCTCGGTGTTTTTCTCCAGATATATCTCCTCGGCAGGGGCACGCAGGAAAAACTGGTAAAAGCTCTTGAAGCTGTCCTCATCCACATCGCCTCTGTCGCAGCTTACCGCAAAATCGCTTGAATCCCCCGAAAGGTCAAAGTGTGCACTGCCATCGGCGGTCTCCACATCTATTGTGTCAATGGCGTAGATGTAGGTGCTGGTTATCATGGTCATGGTGATGTCCAGAGGCATTATGTCCACCCAGGGCAAGTCCGTTTTGTCAAAGATATAGATAACGTCAATGCCCTCGGCATAGGCAAAATAGCCGCTTTCTCCGCCCTCGCCATTGAATTTGTCTCCCACATTCAGGGTGAACGTCTCCCCTGCTATGTCAAATTTTATCACAGCAAATGGATCGTCCAGACCGAAGTTTGCGAATATACCCTCGGAGGGGGCGACTACTGCCGCCTGAGAGGCTGTCAGCCCGAAGATCTTGCTCAGAACATCTGCGGACAGATCGGGGTTAAGATCCAACCGCACAGGGCTTGTCATAACGTGTGATGAGGAATTGCCCGTAATAAGTTCATCGGAATCCTGCCGCACATCATATTCCAGCACAATGTCATAATCAATATCCTTGCGGGAAATGGTTATGGCGTCGATTTTGGTATAATCGGTAGTATCGTTCTCATCCTTTGGAGAACGGGCGGAATAAACCGTCTTAGCCACAAAGTAGAACTTGTCCTTTAAAAATATGTCAATATCTGAGGTGTTCACTGCATGAACCTTGTTTTCACCCTCAAAGCACATATAGGTAAGCCCGGGAGAGGGAGATGCCGCCCCTATAAGCATTTTTCGCTCGCTGTTATCCCCGAAGGTCACCGTTACCTCCGCTGACGGCTCGGAAAGCCCGTAAACAGACATATCCTCCGCTGATTCTGCCGCCACCTGCTGGCTTGTAACGGAGGCTGCATGACCCGTAACATCGTCAATGGCAACCTTGCTGTGATTTATCCCCACAAAATCCGTCACCGACCATACGCCCTCGCCGTATTTTTTGATGTCATACTCCCCCAATTCATTTTTTATGTGGATATTATCCACTGCGTCAGGGGATTTTTCATAAAGCAGCCTTGAAAGCGGCTCTGTTACCGCAGCCGTGGTTTCCTCCGGCTCTTCTTCCCCTCCAGTAAGAGTAAGAGCCACCACCACGCCCACCAGCAGCACCAGCGCCACAACCGACGCTATCAGCAGTTTAACATTTGATCTCACGTTACTTAGTTCTCCTTCTGAAGAATACTATGCCGCCTATTACCAGCACCGCCAAGGGTATAACTATCATAAAAACGGTAATATAGCTGCTGATGGACGCCATATCAATATCGAATGTGGGAGATGAAAGATCCTTTGCCACAATGGAAATGCCGCTGCTTTTCCCTGTCATGGCAGTGAGTACGGAAACAAAGTAGTCGCCGTTGTTATAATAAGTCTGCCCTGTAAACGCCTCGTCAAGAGTCTCCGAAGAACCCACCACAAGCACATTGCTGAACACCTGTGCGTTATTGTCATCAAAGATATATTTTCTTCCTATAGCCATAGTAGTCTGAGCGCCATGAACTATTTCGGGAGAACCGCCGTTTCTTATCTCCTCCTGCATACTGTCGGTCATAACAAAGCCTGTGTCCTTAGTCTGCAAAAGGGCGACTGTGCTTCTTGTGTCCTTAGTCTCAAAAAGCAGGGTAATGGGGCGGGACTGGTAGTCAATAACCGGCAAGGCGGGCTGCGCCACATTCCCCGAAAAATCATTCTCGGAAATATAGTCCCTTACAATATAAAAGCTCTGGCTTTGCAGATTGTTTGCGTCATCATCGCCCACAACGCCCTGCTCCACCTTTATGCCCCATTCAGCTAAGAATGCGTCGATATTGGCGGTTTCCTTCTGGGAATAATCGGCAATGTAGATAAGGCTTTTTCCCAAATTGCCGTTATTGTCGAGGAATTTATACAGCTTGTCCACAATGTCCGTTTCATAGTCGTTAAGTGGAGCGTTTACCACCACAATGTCCGTATCCTCGGGAATTTCCTCGGTAAGAGGATTGATCTCGCTCACATCATATCCGTTGGAAACCATAAGGGAAGCAACATTTTCATAAGACGACCCGGAGGTCTCGCTGCTGAAAACAACCGCCTGTAATGGGTCGGGATCGGTAACATACATAATAGCCGAGGTCAGCTCCTGCTCCGCCTTTGAGGAAACGACCTCTTCACGAAATGTCTGATAATTCAGTTCGGTGTTGTACAGATCCTGAATGGTCAGCACCTTTATTCTCTTGCTGCTTTCCACCACAATGCTGTAGGCATCGATATTGCCCTTGTAGCTTGAACTGTAGCGGTCGGCATAGGTAGGGTCTTCCACCATATTCACAAATTTCAAAGTAACATTATCATTGTAAAATGTATATTTCTTCAGCACCTCATAGGCCTGCTTGAAGTAAATATAATTGGACGTCTGGAACGTAAGCTCATCGGACATACACACAATTGAAACAGGCTCGTTAACTTTTGCAAGATAATCAATGCTTTCCTGGGATATCTCAAATGTGCCGTTTTCCGTCAGGTCGATCGACATATTGACCCTTTCCCCCGCCAGATTCACCGCCACATTTATCATTACGACCACTGCAATGACTATTACCGTGATAGCCGTAGCCACAGAGCCGTATTTGAGCCTCCTGCGGTTATACCTCCTCTGTGCAGCCTTCTCCGGATCCTCTTCCGATTTTTCGGTGCTTTCCTCTTTCTCGGTTTCATGAACCTCGGCTTCTGCCTTCCCGTCAGCTGCAGCTTCAACATCACTGTCAGCCGCAGCTTCAACATCACCGTCAGCTGTGCTCTCAGCTTCTTCCACAGCCTCGGTGTTTTTGGAAGCCGGATTTTCTGTCTCCGTAGCCTCCCGAGCCGTTTCCTCCGCAGTATCGGCAGATACTTCCGCTGCCTCCTGTTTTTCTATATCAACCGCATTATTGCTTGCGGCAGACTTCTTCTTTTTCTTTGACATTTATATCATTCCTTTCAGCGAAAAATTCATTGGAAAATGTAAGAACGTTAAACCGTTATTATCCCCATCTTCTCTTTTCAAGCACCCTCACAGTAAGGAAATTAAACACAAATATTGCGCTGATAAAGAATACAATGCTTGTGATATTGAGTAT
>CAZGAZ010000156.1:0-4337 GCA_964523835.1 uncultured Ruminococcus sp. | reverse complement strand
GCTCCCATCAACGCTTTCATACTGCCTGCTTGCATCATACTGATGACCTCCTTTTAATTTTGCGGAACATTCTTTGTTCTCATATATCTTATCGGATGTATATCACAGATTTTTATAAAAATTACATAAAATGCCCGTTTCATGTAACAAACGGTTTACCTTGCGAGCGGAAGAAGAACGGAGATCTCAAAACAGCCGCTGTTTGTCCGTATTTCCATAACCCCCTTGCCTTTCTCCACAATCTTTCTCACATTCATAAGTCCTGTGCCGTAGTTTTGCACATCAAATCTTTCGGGCAGGTCTGCCGCCGAATTTTTAACATTGATCACAAGATAATTTTTCACCGCTTCCGTACGTACGCTCACAAACTGTTCATCCATTGCGTTCTCCGCAGCTTTAATTGCATTATCGAGGATATTTCCGAAGATAACGCAAAGATCATATTCATCAGCCGCAAGCGGTTGTTTTATGTTCATATCGCAAGCAAATTTAATATTCTTATCAGCTGCAATCTGCCGCTTTATGTTCATTAATGCGTTAATAATAAGATTGCCCGTGTCTGTTGCATTATTTTCTATAAGCCCCTCCGCACAGAGCTTCGAGAGATAATCCGACAGCTTCTCCCATTCTTTCCGGTCGGCAAGTGCAGACAGGCTTATAAGGTGGTTTTTCATATCGTGCCGCACGTTTACCTGATCTCTGAACTGTTCAGCCATTGATTTATAATGCCCGATCTCCTTTTTGAGAATGTCTTCTGCCAGATCATAGCCGAACAGCTTATTAAGCCCAAACAGCAGCACAACGCATATTGTCATACATAGCAGAGACAGAATTACGACTTCAATATGCGTAAAGATTTGATCGTAAAACGTATTTCCGCTTCTGCGGGATACCATTACCACACCGTTTGTTATGCCATATACGCATACGTCGATCAAGATCATCAACAACCCCGACGATATGAACAGCATTTTACTGCCCTTCAGAAATACACCCTCCGAAATTTTTGTTTTTAAGAACAAAACGTATGCGAGCAGAGCGGCGGCTACCCATGAAACACTCCCGGAAATATACAGGATAATACCGTTTTCCTGCCAACGAATAACGCAAGCTCCGATTATTTCACCTATGCTGTTACAGGCAAATTCAAGCAACGCTGTTAATACGGTAAACATACCGAGCTTTTCAAGCTTTTTCCCTTTAAAGAAAACAAACATAAAGCCGATAAGAACAGCCTGTCTTAACAATGAGCTTACCAGATAATTTCCTGTATCGAAAAGAAGCAGGACACAAAACGCAGCAAAGAACGCAGCGATTTTGGGCACAGGATACTGCGCTTTCGCAAAAAATATTCCGGCTGTCTTTATCGAACCCATAAAGCAAACAGCGGAGATGATCACTGCACAAGGCAGTCTGAAAGCAAGATCCATTAAAAAATGCCCCCCTTCATCTTCATATAAGAAATAATTTCCTTTTGGAATATTTTCGCGCGTTTTCTTGCAAGAAAAACGGTATCTCTGTTTTCCATAACTATTCCGGCTTTATCAAAGTGCGAAACATATTCCAGATTCAGAAGAAAGGATTTGTGACATCTGAAAAAATGCTTGTCCGAGAGCGTTTGCTCCAGATCGCCGATCTGCTTGTATGTTTCAAGTACACCGTTGTTGCAATGTATTTTTACCGTTCTGCCTACAGACTCAATATAGAGTATATCTCTTAAAAGGATCTTTTTGATCTGATGTTCGGAGGAAATTACAAGAAAATCATCATTATTGCAAGACGTTACTTTTACAACAGCTTTTTTCAGCACGTTTTTCAGTTTCTCCTCATTCACAGGTTTGAGCAGAAAATGAAACGCTTCAACATCATACGCTTTATAAACATATTCCTCCGCAGACGTAACGAAAACGATAATACTCCCGCATCCGTTATCACGCATTTGCTCCGCAAGCTCTATACCGCTTATTTCGGGCATTTTTATATCAAGAAATATAATATCGAAGCTATCGACGCCTTTAAGCAGCTCTTGTCCGTCAAAAAAGCGTTTTAGAGAAAACTCCGTGCCGAACTCCTTCAGCATATTTTCAATAAGTCTTGCAAGCTCGGCACACTCTACAGGCATATCATCACATACCGCTATTGACAACAATTCAAACACCCTCTTTATGTGTATTTCGGCATTTAATATGAGTATCTTTTGTGAAATGTCATAAGTGGACGGATTTTTGTAACAAAATGTTTTATATGCCTTTATTATAACACTTTTAAGGAATATCTGTCAATGCGGGAAGCTCAAAAAAGCCGACAAATAACAGACATCTTAAATGCATAAAATTAACATCGCTGACCGCAAAGCAGACCTTGAAAGCTGGCTCGCCTGTTTAGGCAGGATATGAAAACTGCAAACACCGATGATACGCTGATGTTAAACAAGAAGAATACGGACATCTCCGGCATTCATCTTGTTGAATAATCCCTGCTTTTGTTCGGAAGTGTTATAATCGTGAATAAACGCTACCTCCTTTTTGGTAACGTTCTGTGTTATAGGTCTTGTTTAAAAATTTCTGCACCAACTCTCCGCAAACCGAGCCGGAGGTATCGATCGCCACAACAAAATCCCGTATGCGCTTTGTCTGCCTGTATATGCAGTGAAGCACCATGCGGAGGTAATCGTGCGCCGGCAGACGATCGGAAATTTTATATCCGGAAAACAGGTGGCGGGGAGAATAAAAATATTTTCCCCGTCTGTTCTCAGAGTGCTGTTATAGGGCAAATGACGGAATCTGCAAAGAGCGTTATCCATAAAGCGCAGATTTACAAAAAGGGCATTGCGGGAAAGTGTGAGTATTTTTTCTGCAAGCTCTTCCGCTGCTTTGTTTTTTCTTCATGCGTCATATGCTGAACTTCTTTTCCTTTATTTCAAATAGTTGTCATAGGAAAGTTTGGCGTCTCAGGTTTTTCCGCTGTACGACATACTGATATATTTGCTTTCCCACAAACTATCCAACGGATCGTGTCCGGTGATTGGGCAATCGTGGTGAAGATCTTCTGCAATTTCAAGGATAATGTCCTTTAGTTCCAGCTTGTCGAGATACTTCTGCGGGATAGCGTCAAAACCGAGGGCGGCTCCGAGAATATTCCCGGTAACTGCACCCGTGGAGTCGCTGTCTCCGTCATGATTGACTGAGGCTATGATACCTTTCTCAAAATCGCCGGAATACTTCAGCGCACAGTAAACGGCTATTGCGAGTGTTTCCTCTGCCACCCAGCCCTCTCCAAGCTGTCGGATAGCTTCAAGGTCGTTTACATTTTCGGCGGAAAGGGCAACAGCTTTTTGTATCAGCGCCAGTAATTCATTCATATGTTTTGCTTTAGGGAAGATGTTCGGCATCATGCGCATGGCGTCCATGACCGCTTCCGAAATTGTATCGCCGTATTCGGAAATTCTTAAAATGATATGCACAAGCATGGCTGCGGGAATATATCCCAACTCATGTCCATGTGTCAGCGCCGCTGCTTTTGCTCCGATCATGTCCGTTTCTTCCGGCTTATACTGTTTGTCACAGAAATACAATCCGATCGGTGCGACCCGCATAATCCCGCCGCACCCCTTGCTGTTATTCAGCGGGTTCTCCAAAGTGCCTTTTCCGCCCTGCGCCAAAGCGGACAAACAAGTATTTCCCGGCGCTCTGCGGCTGAACATTTCGGGGATATTTATCGGCCACGAATTATGAGATTTCTCCGGCAGCGGATATTTTTCCGTCTGCGTACGGTACCAATCCCTGTAGCCGGCAGCAATGCTGCATTCGGCATAGTCTCCCATGATACCACGTATCATACCTTCGGTAGTTCCGACAAGAAGTCCCGTTGCGGTGAAAAGCGTCATCTGCGTGTCATCGGATATCTCGGCGATTCCGTTATGAAGCTCATATTCGGTAATTCCGCTAATGCCGTATTTTTGGAATATTGAGGACGCAGGCATAAACTCGACCGCATATCCGAGTGCGTCTCCGACCGCTCCGCCTATAAGGCATCCTTTGAATTTATTTAGATCACGCATAAAAGTTCTCCTTTCTCCACCGTCAAATCAACCGATTGTGAACACCTGCCTGAAATCCTGTTCACAAGCTTTCATTTTTTCTGTAAACTCTTCATAGTTCGTGACATCTGCGGGAATTTTCAAGCCATGCTTGGTAATGCTGACGTCATTTCTCGGCATAACATTCTTTTCATAAGTCGAGCCACGATTCAGCCATAGTGTTAAATCATTGCCCCTTTCCGATTCGGGATAAAGATAATAGCCTGTCTTAGCGTCAAATCGGAACATATACGCAAGC
>CAZGAZ010000155.1:0-4481 GCA_964523835.1 uncultured Ruminococcus sp. | reverse complement strand
GAAAATACCACTTGATATAAAGGTTTTTAAAATATGCCGATTGAAAAAAGCTATTCAATCTGCGTTTTCTAAAGTATCAAAAAAGGGAGACTGAGAACATGTCCGTTCAGAATAATATTACGGATTTTCTTTTGGAGAGATTTGAAATAGAGCGGAAAAAGTTTGACCGAAGCGGGATATATGCCTATACACAGCGCCTGCTTGCCTATAACTCCAATAAAATAGAGGGCAGCACCTTGACCGAAGAACAAACCGCCGCCCTTTTTGACAGCGGAACGCTGCCCGTATCCGACAGCTTTTACAGGGCAAAGGACATTGAGGAAACGAACGGCCATTTCCTGATGTTTAATAAAATGCTTGATACACTGGATAAACCCTTATCCGAGAAACTTATAAAAGCCTTTCATTATGAGCTTAAATCGGGAGTCTTTGAGGACAGGGCAAACGGCTATGCCATAGGCGATTACAAAAAGCGGCCGAATATTGTGGGAATGTACCATACGGCAAGACCCGAAAATGTGCCGGTCGAAATGACTGCGCTTCTGGACTGGTATTTCGGGCAGAAAGCCGACATACAAATTCTCGGAGAATTTCACGCAAGATACGAGGCGATACATCCCTTTCAGGACGGAAACGGCAGGACGGGACGGATGATCCTTTTCAGAGAATGTCTCAGAAACAGCATTTTTCCCGCTGTTATCCGTGACGTGAACCGCAGCGAATATATAGAGGCTTTAAAGGAATACAGGGAGGAAAACCGCACCGAAAAAATGTCCCTGCTGCTTGAAGCCGAGCAGGAATTTTACCGTGAAAAATGCGGATATTTTATGTGAAATATCTCTTGATTTTTCACCCGGACCGTGATATAATCATATTAACACAGGGTAATTTTTGATGGTAAAATCAGGCTGAATTTTCCGCAAAAGTGCCCCGAAAATAAACCCGAAAGGAAGTTTTTACCATGTCAGAAAAAATCTACACCAAAAACGCTCCGGACGCCATTGGCCCTTATTCCCAGGCGGTCAAATGCGGCAGCCTGCTGTTCACCTCGGGGCAGATAGCCATAAACCCCGCTTCGGGAAACGTGGAAGCGGCAGACATTGAGGGGCAGACCCGTCAGATATGCGAAAACCTCAAGGCAGTTCTTGCCCAGGCAGGCTGCACCTTTGACGACGTTATCAAGACCACCTGCTTTCTGGCGGATATGAACGATTTTGCCAAATTCAACGAAATTTACGGCGGATATTTCACAAGCAAGCCTGCCCGTTCCTGCGTGGAGGTCTCAAGACTGCCCAAGGACGTACTGGCTGAAATCGAATTGATTGCTTCTGTGAACTAAAGATTCGGTACAGTACCTTTCAACAAATAGTTAAAAAGAAGCTATAGCTTGTATGGCTCACCTGACGGTGAAATTACATAGCTATAGCCTCTTTCCGATTCTATTCGTCAACCTCAGCTGCAGGCTCGGGTTCGCCCTCCATAAGCACGGAACCGCTGGAAAGCACATCCTCGCTGCCGTTGTCACGGCGTATCATAAGCCTGCCCATATTGTCTATGCCCGTACAGAGGACGTTTTCACGCCTGTCCTCCTGTATCACGGTTATCCGCTTGCCTGTCAGTATCGACCGCCTGCGGTATTCCTCAAGAAAGTCCTCGTTGGTTATCCGACCCAGATGATACTCCAGACTGTTGAGTATCTCCGCTGCCAGCTTGCTGCGGCTTACGGATTTATCCGTTTCGGCTCTTATGCTTGTGGCTACGCCCTCCAGCTCCTTTGGGAAAATCGTGTTGCTCACATTTACGCCCACGCCGATGACAGCATAGTCGAGCCCGCCCTGCTCTATTCCCACAGCCGCTTCCGTGAGGATACCGCAAAGCTTCTTGCCGCCCGCATAAATATCGTTTACCCATTTGATCTTGCATTCCAGACCGCTGACAGCCTCAATAGCCCTTGCCACGGAAACCGCAGCGCAGGCGGTGATCATCAGCGCATACTCCAGCGACAGCTTCGGGCGAACGATAACGCTCAGATACAGCCCCTGATTAACGGGCGAATGGAAACGCTTGCCCTGCCTGCCCTTGCCTGCTGTCTGCTGCTCGGCAATGACCGTATGCCCATGCACTGCGCCAAGCTGCGCCAGACTTTTGGCAAAGCTGTTGGTAGAGTCCACAGTCTTGAAAATGTCCATTTTGCGCCCCAGCTCCGCTGTTTGCAGATAGGAGATTATGGACGGCTCATTTAAAATATCATTCTCGCTGGTGAGGCAGTAGCCTCTGTTGGTAACAGCGGTAATAGTGTATCCCTCTTCACGGAGCTGCTTCACAGCCTTCCAGATGGCGCTCCTTGTCATGCCAAGGGACGCAGCAATCTTATTTCCGGAAACACTCTTTCCACGGTTATCCTCAAGTATTCCGAGTACTTTGTCCTTTAACGGCATTATACCACCTGTCCTTTCGTCATTAAAAAGCTTATGCACATCGGTCCTGACCCCTTGACCCTGTATATAAAATCCAAAAGCTGTCGGGAAACGGCCGACGGTCTCTTGATCTTACTGTAAAATATGAAAAACTCTTCTTAATAAAAATGTTACCACAATGTCGAAAAAAAGTCAAGCAAAAATGTCTATATTTTTTAAACATTATAGTTAAAATACTGTTAATTTTGGCTTAATTGTCGCTCAAAAAGCTGTAAAAAGAGTTAATTTTAGGGGAATTTGTCAAAAATAATAACAAATTATACAATTAAAGGTGTATATGATGTTTTAGCATTTTAAATCAACAGTATTTCCGCAAACTGCTTTCCGGGACATTTTTATGAATAGTTTATCTAATAATTTTTATCGGTTGACAATTATTATTTCCGACAAAATTCATTTTATACCGGGGATATGAGGCTGCGGGGCTGTAGGGCTGTAGGGCTGTAGGGCTTTCGGACAGAACATTCAGAATCTTTCCAGAAAGCAGTGCACATCTCCGTCGAGATCCTTGTAGGACATAAGCTCGGATAGCTTAACGTTATGCACGCTGCGGAAAATATTGCTCTCTATCTGCGGATTTTCGCTGCGAAGCTCCGCTATGAGCGATTTTATTTTTTTGCGTGTTCCCTGCCCGTCCCCTGCTGTGAAACGGCAGGCGCATTTTATGAATGAAAGCCCATTCGCCTCTGCCCAGCGTATAATATTTTCCTCACGGACAAGATAAAGGGGGCGGATGATTTCCATTCCGGGAAAGTTAGCACTATGCACTCTGGGCATCATAGTCTGGACCTGTCCGCCGTAGATCATGCTCATGAGAATGGTTTCGATAATATCGTCGTAATGCTGACCGAGGGCGATCTTGTTGCAGCCCAGTTCCTTGGCATGGGCATAGAGACTGCCCCGTCTGATCTTGGCGCACATAAAGCAGGGATTGCCTTTCAGGGTATTCACGAAGTCAAAAATTTCCGCAGGATATATCCTCAGGGGGATATTCAGCTTTTGTGCATTTTCCTCCACGGCAAGGGCATTTTCCGTGTTATAGCCGGGGTCGAGGGAGATATATTCGAGGGTGATATTGCCGCCTCGCAGGGCATATTCCTCCAGAAGCTTTGCCATAAGCATAGAATCCTTTCCGCCCGAAATGCACACTGCGATCTTATCCCCGGGGGAGATAAGGCGGTAGTCCTTTACTGCTTTATTGAACGGGGTAAGGATTTTCCCGTGAAATTCCTTGCGCAGGCTTTTTTCGGCGGACAGGCTGATTTGGTTCGGTTTGGTTTCAAGTATCTTCATTTGTTAAATACACTCCATCGGGATAAAATAGTTCTCAGACGCCGCTGGGCTTTTTCCCCCTCAGACGCCGGGGATTGGCTTTTTCCCCTATTGCGCCGTGGGATTGTCTCCGCTTCCCCTACTGCACCGTGAGACTATCGCCGTTTCCACTACTGCGCCGAGAACGACAGGCAATTGTGACTTGCCCGACAAATGAAATGTGACTTTGTTGGTGGAATGCTTGACTTGACTGGCAACTGCAAGTGATGGTGCAAAGGAGACAACCCAAAGAGAGGGGAGGGGGGTTCTTGCGTATAGGGGGCGTGGGTCACCCCCCCTCCCCTCTCTTTAGGGGGTGACGCTTGTCGTCACCCATTCCCCTCTTGCAAACCCCTTTCCTGAAACACACCCCTCCCCCGACCCAACGCTCGGTTTTATAAGAGGGGATTAAAGAAATTTGTTAATGATGATTACCGTGTACCACGTTCTCCACAGGTAAAGGACTTACTTATTCTGAAAATCTTTGGTTTAACACCTATGTAAAATAAGTTAACCAAAAAACACTTTAATTTACGAACTAAGCTTACGTCCAAAAAATATGGAAACAGAGCACATACTGTTAACCTCAACAGCACATCTTAAATATAACACATTAACGCATTACACAGTAAACCAACGTGTTTTTTGGCTAACTTAACCCACAATTGCTAATCACACAAGCATTTCAATGGC
>CAZGAZ010000154.1:0-4546 GCA_964523835.1 uncultured Ruminococcus sp. | reverse complement strand
GGGGGGTGACCCACGCCCCCTATATGCAAGAACCCCCCTCCCCTCTCTTTGGGTTTCCCCCTTTGCACTTCACTTACAGTCGCCAGTAAATTCAAGCATTCCGCCAATAAAGTCACATTTCATTCAACAGGCAAGTCACAATTGCCTGTCGTTCTCGGAGTGGTAGGGGAAATGGCGACAATCCCTCGGCGTGGTAGGGGAAACGGCGGCAGTCCCTCGGCGCAGTAAGGAACAAAGCCACTCCCCCGGCGTCTGAAGGGGAAAAAGCCCGGCAGAGTTTGAGCCGCTGAATTGTCAACAAAAATTAAACCTTCCTCAAAAAAAAAAAAAATAAACCCTTTATAAATCTCCAACAAAAATCTGTTATACTTAAATACAGAAAAATTTGCCGATCCCGAAAAAAGCTTAACATTTTCCCCGTAAACGCTACTATATATATGAACGGCAAATCCCGCATTCAACTGTCGGTTGAAAAAATTAACCGACAGTTAATTGTAAATCCGCAGTAAAGTATGTTATAATCAATTCAGCACAACAAAGGAGGAAATGAAAATGAGCAAAAAAAAGAAAAAAACCGAGGAAAAGGAAACAAACCCTCTGCATAAGGAATTCGGACTGCTCAGTAATATGAAATATGTGCTCCGGAATATGTTTGAGACCGTGCCTATGTTTAAGGTATATATCCCCGTGGGAATAATCTGTGCACCGCTGATGAACTACCTCTGGACGTTCATCGCAAAATTTGTGGTGGATATGATAACAGGGCAGGGCGAAACGGCAGAGCTGATAAGGCTCTGCGCCATAGTCACAGGAGTGCAGATAACCGTAACGGTCTTAAACAGCTGGCGGGGCAGCAAATGGTCATGGTTTATTTATGTGCGCACCAAAATGAAAGTGGAATTCAACCGCAAGGCCATGACCATTGATTTTAAAAATACAGAGGACCCGCAGGTGCTGGACTGCCGTGAAAAGGGCGAAAGAGCCGCCAATGACAACCACAACGGCATAGAGGGCATGATGCGGCAGACAGTCAGCTTTATGGAAAGCCTTGCGGTAATAGCCGTGGGCTTTGCAATAATGGGCAGCACAAACGTGTGGCTGGCAGGGCTTATGATACTGCTGTCGCTGGCGTGCTTCGTTGTGCGCAACAAAGCCAATAAGGACTGCAAGGAAAAGGTCTGGGACCCCCTTGCCCCATGGTGGCGGAAAAACAATTATCTTACAGACACCACCTGCAATTTCGAGGCGGCAAAGGACATCAGAATGTTCGGCCTGGCGGACTGGCTTACGGAAAAATTCCTCAAAGAGAAAAAGATACGCTATGAAGCCCAGCTGCTCAACGAAAAAATATGGTGCAGGTCGGCGGTATTCCAGAATATCTGCTTCGCCGTTTCGCAGGGGACGGTCTACGGCTGGCTTATTTATAAGGCGGCAAAGGGCGAAATGACCATAGGCAGCTTCAGCCTGTACGTTGCCTCGGCGCAGACCTTTTACGCAGGCATTATCCGGATAATGGAAAACATAGCCAATCTTTTTCAGCGCAGCAGAGAGGTTGACGACTGGCGCAGCTTCCTTATCTTTGACGGCGGCGACCCCGATGAGGGCAAGGATGTGCCGAGCCTTGACAAGTACGAATTTACCTTTAAAAATGTTTCCTTCAAATATCCAAAAGCGGAAAAGTATGCCCTGAAAAATCTCTCTCTTACCCTTAAAGCGGGAGAGCGGCTTGCAGTGGTGGGGCTCAACGGCGCAGGGAAAAGCACCTTTATAAAGCTGCTGCTGCGGCTTTACGAGCCCACCGAGGGAGAGATCCTCCTGAACGGGGTCAATATAAAGGAATACAGCAAAACCAGCTATTATCGGGTGTTTGCTCCCGTTTTCCAGGACGTGAACCTGTTCGCATTTCCTTTGGCGGAAAATGTCTCCATGAAAAGCCCCGAAAGCACCGACAGAACATTATCGGAAAAGTGTCTTGCCAACGCAGGTCTCGGGGATAAGCTTATCTCGCTGCCCAAGGGCATTGACACCCAAATGCTTAAAGTCATCTACGACGACGGAACAGACCTTTCTGGGGGCGAAAAACAAAAGCTTGCCCTTGCAAGAGCGCTGTACAAAAACGCCCCGGTGGTTGTCCTTGACGAGCCTACAGCCGCCCTTGACGCACTGGCGGAAAGCAAGCTCTACAGCGATTTTGACAAGCTTATCGGCGGCAAAACGGCGGTGTACATAAGTCACCGCCTCAGCTCCACTCAGTTTTGCAGCAGGGTCGCTATGTTCAAGGACGGAGAAATGGCGGAGCTGGGCACTCACAGAGAGCTTATGTCCAAAAACGGAGAATACGCAAAAATGTTCCGTCTGCAAGCGCAGTATTATGTAGACGAGCCCGAGGAGGTGCAGACATATGCATGATAAGAAGAATAAGAAAAAGGAAAAGAAAAAGAACGTCACCCTTGAGACCGTCAGCTTTATGCTAAAGCTGGCGGCAAAGGAAAGACCGCTGATATTGGTGCTGTTTGCCATAACCTCGCTGAAAATGGCAGTGTATTCCATGGTGGACGTTATCGCCCCGAAATTTATCGTGGACGAAGCGGTTGCCATAATCGGAGGAGGGGGCAGCGAGCATATCAGAAGGGCTGCGTATTTCGCAGGAGGGTATGTGCTGCTGCAGGTGCTTCTTAACATTATCAATAATTTCTGCCATTGCAGAGGGGGTGCGGAGCAGCAATGGCTAAACGAGTATATTGAAGTTAAGATAGGCAGCCACGCTATGGCAATGGATTTCGAGCACACGGAAAACCCGGACGCCCTTGACGCTCTGGAAAAGGCAAAGGAGGGGATGAGCTGGTACAGCGGCGGCGTTGGCGGCATTGTAAATGCATTTATGACCGTAGTGCAGGAGGCGGCTGTTTTGTGCGGAGCGGCGGCGGTCATAATAACCGTTTGCCCCTGGCTTCTGCCCGTGCAGTTTATTGTGCTGGCAATAATAGGGATACTGACGGCAAAAAATAACGCAATCGAAAAGGAGACCTTTATGCAGCTTGCCAAATCCAACCGTATATGGGGCTATCTTCTGATCTATCTTTCGGATTTCAAGCTGGGCAAGGATATAAGGCTTTACGAAAGCGCAGATATGATGTGCCAAAAAGCCGCTTCTTTCGGGGACGAGATAAGCATGGAATGGATCGGCAAGGACGGCAGGCAGTTCAAAAATCAAAGGCTGATGGATCTGGCACACGCTTTGCGTGACGGGATAGGATATTTCTACATCGGTTTACTGGCGCTGCGGAAAACCATTACCATAGGCGATTTTTCCATGGCGATATCAGGCTCGGGCACATTCTTCTGGAGTCTTAAAAATATAGTCGAGGGTATCCAGTCGCTGTCAATGAAATGCGCATACGCACACAGGTATATGGAATTTCTCGAATACCCCGCCGCTATGGAAAAGGGCAGCAGGGCGGTAGATAAAAACGGGAAGCATGAGATCGAATTTGTGAACGTTTCCTTTAAATACCCACGCTCGGAAAAATATATTCTGGAAAACGTGAACATAAAAATAAGCCCGGAGGAGCACCTTTCCATAGTAGGGCTAAACGGCGCAGGGAAAACCACATTTATAAAGCTCCTGTGCCGCCTCTACGACGTTACAGAAGGTGAGATACTCATTGACGGAGTGAATATCAAGGAATATTCCGAAGATGAATACAGGCGGCTGTTTGCGGTGGTGTTTCAGGATTTCAAGCTCTTTGCATTCAGCCTGCGGGAGAATATCGCCCTTGCAGACGAGGCGGACGACAAGCACATAGAGGAAGTTTTGCGCCAGTCAGGACTGTATGAGGACGCCATGAAGCTGGAGCACGGCCTTGACACCAATCTTTTCAAGACCTTTGACGAAAAGGGTACGGAGCTTTCGGGCGGTCAGCAGCAAAAGGCGGCTATCAGCCGTGCGCTTTACCGCAACGCTCCCATAGTTATCCTTGACGAGCCCACAGCCGCCCTTGACCCTGTGGCGGAGTATGACATTTACCGCAGCTTTGATTCGCTGGTGGGGGGCAAGACAGCCATATATATATCCCACCGACTTTCCTCCTGCAAATTCTGCGACCGCATAGCGGTTTTCTCGGAGGGCACTGTCAAGGAATACGGCACTCATGAAGAGCTTGCCGCCCTTCCGAACGGCATTTACGCCGAAATGTTCGGCGAGCAGGCGAAATACTATGTTGGGGAAACAGAAGACAGGAAGCAAGAGGCAGGAAGCATGATCCGTCTTGTGGTAAATTAGTATAAATCCCTAAAGCCCACAAGTCCACAAGCCCACAAGCCCACAAGCCCATAAAGCCCCTGCAATATCCTTGACAGCCCTTTCGGAATGTGTTATACTTAAATTGAAAAGCAAATGCAGTAAAAGCTGCCCTTGCATTGGGCGGCTTTTATTTTGGCGGATAGGATGAAGCGAAGTTTGAAAGTTAGCGGTAACCCCCTAAGTTTCAACGTATCTTTGGTGTGAAAGACTAATTAACGGAGTGGAAAAGTTTGAAAGTTAGCG
>CAZGAZ010000153.1:0-4636 GCA_964523835.1 uncultured Ruminococcus sp. | reverse complement strand
CAGTTCCACGGCGCAGTAGGGGAAGCGGCGACAGTTCCACGGCGCAGTAGGGGAAGCGGCGACAGTTCCACGGCGCAGTAGGGGAACGGCGACAATCCCACGGCGCAGTAGTGGAAACGGCGGCAGTCCCTTGGCGCAGTAGGGGAAACAGCAACAGTTCCTTGGCGTGGTAGGGGAAAAAGCCAGTCCCCCGGCGTGTGAGGTGGGAAAAGCCAATTCCCCAGCGTCTGAGGGGGAGCAAAGCCCGGCGGCTTTTGAGCGGATTTGCTATAATTATACCACAACAAAGTTGACAACAGTATGACAAGTTCGTAAACTCACAAATGTAAACTTTCTGTGAATGCATAAACTGCCGTATGCAGCAAAAATTTTCCGAAAAAATTTTCAAAAAACCTGTAAGATTTTCGCATGACTTCCGTCTGTTATATCAGAGACGGATAAAGGAGGCGGCCAAATGAACGAGGGATTTTTAAGCGACAGCGAAATAATAGGACTTTATCGGAAACGCAGCAAACAGGCGATCGAGGAATCAAGCGCAAAATACGGCGCATACTGCTATGCAGTGGCAAACAATATCCTTTGCAGCCGTGAGGATTCGGAGGAATGCGTGAACGATACATGGCTCTGCGCATGGAACGCCATTCCCCCGAAATGTCCCGAAATACTTAAAATGTTCTTTGCAAAAATAACACGCAACCTCTCCCTTGACAGACTGCGGCGGGAGGGCGCAAAAAAACGGGGCGGCGGCGAGTTTACCCTGTCGGTGGACGAGCTGGGCGAATGCATCCCGGGCCGCTCGGGCGTGGAGGAGGACTTCGACGCAAAGCTGCTTGGGGACTGCGTAAACCGCTTTCTGCGGACAGTCCCCCTGCGGGACAGACAGATATTTCTGCGGCGGTATTTTTTCACGGAGGCTGTGTCCGATATTGCGGGGCGTTTGGGCATTACCGAAAACGCCGCCTCGGTCTCCCTGCACCGCACAAGGGAAAAGCTGCGGGAATATCTCAGAAAGGAGGGCTTTTTAGGATGACGGGTCTTGATTTATTTGACGCTGTGGGCGCTGTGGACGAGGATTTGCTGGAGGAAAGCGAGCATATCAAAAGGCGGCTGCCATGGCGCAGGGTGCTGCCCTTTGCGGCTTCGGCGGCTTGCGTGGCGCTTATTGCGGCGGTGGCGGTGAATTTGCGTGGGGAGGATATGGCTTCAAGGACTTCGGAAACTATCCTCGAAATAAGAACGGAAGTCCCGGAAATGGGCAGCATATATATGCAGCATTCGCAGCATTCGCAAGATATGCAGGATATGCAGGATATGCACGATGTGCCGGGGCTGCCGGAATATACTGCAAATACTGCGACGGAAATAATTACAGGTGATGAAACCTGTGAAGTGAGATATTCGATAACGAACGCAACCGCCGAGGATGTTATTTTTCCCTATTTTTCGGAGTATACGGAAAATCCGGCGGACACACTTTCGGAGCCTGCTGTCACTACAGTTGCCCTGCTTACCGAAGAGGGTTACACACTGCCTCCCGAAGGATTTGCGGATTTTACCGAGACAACCTCAGTGCCCCTTGAGGTCACCACATTCCATGACCTTGGTACGACTGTTGACCTTACTGACCTGTCCCGAATGGAGGATATGCTTATCCCCCGCTGGGAGGATATGAGCGATATGGAGCGGTTCACCCGTCTTAGCTGGCATGACAGTGAGTACAGCATTACCACCGAAAAATTCGACAGGTCAGAGCTGGCATTTTCTTCGGATAAAGGCGAGCTTCTGGGCTATGATGTTTACACCGGCACAGAATTTTCCATGCCAATAGGAGTTTACAGCATAAGCGGGGTCAATGAAAAATACATGGTTGCGGTTATCACGGCGGACGGTAAATATACGGGCTTTCAAAACTATATTTATATGCCCGACAGTCTGGACAGTTTTCTTAATGACACGGATTTTTACGGCAGAAAAATGCCTCAAAAGCTTTATTCGGGAGACGTGGTCTCGGCTTCGGAGCATATGGAGTATACCCTGCCCGACCTGCCCGAGCGTGTGGAGCATATGCTGACCCTGCGCAAGTATACTGCCCCCGAAATAAATCCGCCCACGGATATGGGGCTTAGCGTTTACGCTCTTACGGACGGCAACGGGGATTATGTGATGTTCATTTACGAGAATGGGTATATTAATATTCTGGGGAAAATTTTCAAGGTAGGCGAGGATGTTACGGGAGAGTTTTCGGAATATGCCGAGGAAAATGCCGTGAAGTCCGGGCTTGTAGCTTATGGGGTCACAAATGGGTTTGCAGAAATGATCCCCGAATAGGAGAATAAGCTTTATAGGCAGGAGAGCAGGAGGATATGCCCGCTTTCCTGCCTTGCGATTTTGTAAATAATTTGTTAATTTGCAAAAATCCCGATATTTCGGGGAAAAATTACCATAAAAATATTGCTTTGCCTCTTGACAAATCGGAAAAAATGTGATATACTATATTAGTCGCTTGAAGAATAGCTCCAAATGTCGGGGTGTGGCGCAGATTGGTAGCGCGCTACCTTGGGGTGGTAGAGGCCGTGGGTTCAAGTCCCGTCACTCCGACCAATAAAAATAACCTCTCAAATCGCTTTAATGCGTACTTTGAGAGGTTATTGTTTTAATTGTTTTTCAGTCGTTGGACAACTTTAGGGCACAGTGGATTAATTTGGTACACGGATTTAATTCATTCTTTGTTAGAAATAAGAATTATTGCAAAAGCTTTAAGGCCATTATTTGGTAATAAAGCTAAATTAACAAAAACAAATATAATAATTTGTTGTTTATAGTGAATATTGACAATTACTGGATTTTAAGTTATAATTAAACCATAATGATTACTTTTTATATTTATTTAAATTATGGCAGTTACTTTAATTAAGGGGGCAATAAAATTGAAAAAGAATAAGTTGGTTGCTCCTGTAGTAAAATGGGTGGGCGGCAAACGTCAGTTATTAGACGTTTTAACGCCGCTATTGCCTAAACACATTATATCATACTATGAGCCGTTTGTTGGCGGAGGCGCTATGCTTTTCAATTTGCAGCCAAAAAAGGCTTATGTTAACGATATTAACAATGATTTGATTTGTGTGTATACTGTAATCAGATCAGACGTAGATAAATTGATTGATAAGCTATCGGAATATAAAAACGAGTCTGAATTTTTTTATTCTGTTCGTGATTTAGATAGAGATAAAGAAAAATATGCTGCTTTATCGGATGTTCAAAAAGCGGCACGTATTCTTTATTTGAATAAGACCTGCTATAATGGATTGTATCGGGTCAATAATGCAGGAGAATTTAATTCTCCGTTCGGGAACTACAAAAATCCTAACATAGTTAATGCTCCTGTACTGCGTGCAGTCAGTTCCTATCTTAACAGTGCTGACGTTCATTTATCTTCTTTAGACTACTCGGAAGTGTTAAAAAATGTACCAAAGGGTGCTTTTGTTTATCTTGATCCTCCATATGATCCTGTTTCAAGCACATCTAACTTTACGGGATATTCAAAGGGTGGTTTTTCACAAGATGAACAAATACGGCTTTGGCAATGTTGCGATGACTTGAAATTGAGGGAATGTCGAAAAAATTACTGTACAAAAATACAACAATGGTGAATTTGTTCTAAACCCGGAAACTTAGTTTCAAAACAAATGGAAATATAAAATATTACAGATGACTATTATATATATTGGATAGATTGTAATGAATATGTTCTTTAACAGCTCTCTGACAACTGATTATAAAAGTAATTCTCAAAAAATACGTGTGATGAGTGAAACGTGGATTAACGATAATATGTACTGTCCATGTTGCGGCAACCCTCATATAACACATTTGAAAAATAATTCGCCTGTCGCAGATTTTAAGTGTGATTCTTGCGGTGAAATATTCGAGTTAAAAAGCAAAAAAGGACAAGTTGGAAATAAAATAAACGACGGTTCTTATACTACAATGATTAATCGTATTACAAGTGACACAAATCCTGATTTACTTATACTTCAGTATTCTGATAAATATAAAGTTTGTAATTTGACTTTAATACCAAAATTTTTCTTTGTACCTGATACTATAGAAAAAAGAAAGCCTCTTGAACCAACAGCAAGGCGTGCAGGTTGGATTGGCTGTAATATTTTATATCGAGACATACCAAATCAAGGCAAAATACAGATAATTAATAACAGTAAATTTATTTTACCTAAAGAAGTAATAAAAAATTATGAAAAAGCAAAACAGCTAAAAGTTAAATCAATTGATTCCAGAGGTTGGCTTATGGATATTTTGAATTGCATAAATGCAATTCATACTACAGATTTTGTTTTAAATGATGTTTATGATTTTATTAATATACTGCAATCTAAACACCCAGAAAATCATAATATTGAAGCGAAAATTCGTCAGCAACTGCAAATGTTAAGAGACAACGGTGTTATTGAATTTTTGGGTAACGGGCATTACAGAAAATTGTAATAAACTCCACATGTTGATCATTTCCTGACCGAGGCGATTGGGCAACACATAACTCCAAATACCGTGGGAACTGGTCACCGTATATTCCGAGAAACCTTATTTTGCGATACTCGCAGGAGGGTGATATGCTTCT
>CAZGAZ010000152.1:0-4738 GCA_964523835.1 uncultured Ruminococcus sp. | reverse complement strand
CCGTGTACTTTAACCTTTTAGTCCCTTGATTATCCCGAAAACTAATGCGAAAATAAAATCAAATAACCCTATAAAAAGCAAACATTTTATCTGTTCCATTAAAGTACCATTCGCAACGAAATACGTCCAAACTATTATGGGAACTACATATGTCACAATTACAAAAACAGTATTAGCGGGAGTCAGAGGCTCATTCTTCCACGCATCCCGTCTCTCCCGTTCTTCAATCCTGCGCTCCACCTCATGGTTAATGTACTCGTCAAAGGATAATATATCCCGCTCTTCGTTATGGCGCATACGGAACTTGTACATATCATATCGAGATAGATTAGCTATACTGCGAACTGCTCTTTTCATATGTACCGCCTCCTTTATATCTTAATACTATTATACAACATATATAGAATTTTGTCAATATTTTTTGTGCAGAATATTGACAAAAGAAATATATCGGAGTAAACAAACAGCTTGCGGGCTTTTATAATGCTGAAATATTACAAGGTGTGCCCAAGCTGTATAGGAGGATTTTATTAAAAGAAACAAGCACCCTGCGCAAAACAAGGTGCTTTATTTTTATTCCGCCGCTCCGAACAATTCCTCAAATCCCGTTCTGAAATCGGTCGGCGCATTATCCGAATACACAATATTTTCAAAGGGCAGCTCTGCCATAAAATGGCATTTCATCACAAAGGAAACCGTAAACATTTCCCCCTCCGGCGTTTCCAGCTTTACCGTCACAGGCTGCTTGTAGCACTGAAAATGCTCGTAAATATTCCCCTCATAAATAGGCTCTGCGCAGTATTCCGCCATGCCCCCCGTAAGGGAAATATAGCGGTAGTCCTCCGAGAAAAGCCGGTTTATTTTTTCATCCCGCTCTGCGGTATAATCTTCATACGCCGCTTTGAATTCGTTCCATGCGTCCTGCTCCTCCTTGCTGTGCTCATCAAATAGTTTTGCCGAAAATTTGGCGCTTTCCTGGCGGTAATACATATCCCGTGCAGTGAGGGCTCTTTCCGTATCTGTCGATCTCCCGCCCCTTAAATACAAATCCAGTGCACTTGTTACCTGCTCGCCGGGAAACTTGTAAATTTCCACGCCTTTGTCCATTTGACCGCACAGCGAAAGGTACTCGTCAATATCCATATAATCCTTTATATTATTCACATCTGCAACAGAATAGATACTGTCAATATAAGCCATTCCCTCGTAATATTTGTAGTCAAAGACAATAGCCATGGGAACGCTCTTTGTCTGGCTCTCATCAATGCCGATATAGCACTTGCCCTTGACTATCCCCGTGATACTGTACTTACCTCCCTCGCAGCGCATACTCACCGCCTTGTATTCCTTAAAATACTTTTCCAGCGCCCCTGCAAAGCTTTTGCGTATGCCGTCCATTTCCTCCCCGCCGTAATACCGATTGTCCGCACCCACGAACCCCACATTTTCAAAAGCCTTTTCATACTCTCCACGGACTATCAGCCTGCCGAATTTTTTCATTTCTCCGTTTGCCGCCATAGCCGACCAGGTCATAGGATCTTCCAAGCGGCTGTACTTCTCGTTAATGCTTATCGTCCACACTGTCAGCAGCGGCACGGCTATCAACGTAGAAATTACCGCTGTCATAATTGCCAGCTTTATATAATGCCGCCGTGTTTTTTTTAAGGGATTAACGGGCCTTTTTCTCGGGGTTCTTATTTCTCCCGACAGACTTGGCGGACTTGGCAGCGGCTTTTTCATCGCTTCCAATCGGCTTTGGCATTCCCTGCAACCGCCGCAGTGCTCCTCCACCAGCTCCTTTGATTCTTCCGAACAAACGTTATCCGCATACAATGGCAGCAGATCTCTTATGACCTCACAGCTTATATTCATATTACATCGCTCCTTTCACGTTCTTCAGTTCCGATCGTTTAAAATTTCCTTCAGCTTTTCTTTTCCCCGATAAAATGTCACCCTTGCCCAGTTTTCCGATTTCCCGAAAATCTCGCCTATCTGCTCAAAGGTCATATCCGTGTGTATACGCAGCAAAATAAGCTCCTTATAAGGCTCGGGCAGACTGTGGACTGCCTTATAAATATCCTTTTCCCCCTCTCCTGCCAGGAAATCCACTTCCACCGATATGTTATCAATATCCGCTTCATTTCCCTTTGCCCGCCGTTTTTCTTTCCGCAGGTGGGAAATGTAGGCGTTTTTGGCAATGGCGCACAGGTATGTGAATATATTTGCCTCCCCTGTGTACCGGTTCGCCTTTGTAATGGCTTTGAACATGGTGTCCTGGGTCAGTTCTTCTGCCAGACTGTAGTTGCCGCCTGTAATGCTCAGGAGATATTTATAGACCCTGTCGGCATATTCTTTATACAATTCCTCGCCGTTCATTTCCTCGCCTCCTTTGATTGGCGTTCATATGTTATACGCTTGAATCGGGATAACGTTACAGTGGTTATAAAATTTTTTTGAGGACTTTTTGATTTGCTGGGCTGTTGCGTGATTTTGCTTGCGGCTGTTAGTGACTTCGCCCTTACGGGTGGCAACATGAACGCACGGCATTCGCCGCACGTTCTATGCTGCACCGCCGCCCGATTTTTACTTTTTCGGCGGTTGTGAGATGCTTTGCTTTGCGTGACTTCGACTGTAGGTTAACCGAATCGGGCGGCGGTTTTCGAGGGTTCTCCTTGATGTGCTTTTATTTGCGGCAGCTGTCAGAGGGGGCGCCGCCCCAGACCCCGCCAAAGGGTCGGAGACCCTTTGGAAACCCAAGTGGTGGTGACGCTTGTCGTCACCGGAGCTTTTGTTAGTCGTATAATTTCTAGTCTCTAGCTCTCTTACCTCTAGCCTCTAACAGCAATCCCCACAGTCTGCCGACCGTGGGGATTGTCTCTTTTATTCGCTGTATTCGCTTTATCAGTGTCTGTTTATCATATCAAAGAATTCGCTGTAATCTTCTCCAATAATATCCCTCTTTTTCTCGGGCTTCATCACCTGTGCGGGAATGACCTCGACCTCGGGCGTTCCGATCTCAGGCTCGTCCTCTTCGTAAATAACCCTCGAGGGATCGTCGTTGAACGCTGCCGCAATTACAGTAATATTCATCTCGTCCTTCATATCCGGGTCAAAGGACGTACCGAATATCATATTTACCTCCGGGTCTGCTGCGTCCGAAATAAGCTTTGTAGCCGTGTTGATGTCGCTTGCCAATACATCCTCGCTCATTACAATGTTCACCAGCAGTCTTGTAGCCCCCGAAATAGAGGTCTCAAGCAGCGGACTGGACGTTACCTGCTTTGCAGCCTCTGCCGCCTTGTCCTTCCCCGAGCCGTGGCCTATTGCCATATGGGCATACCCTGCGTCCTTCATAGTTGTTTTTACGTCCGCAAAGTCCAGGTTAATGTCACCCTCCACCGTTATCAGCTCCGCTATGGACTTAACGCCCACTTTAAGGATATTATCCGCCAGCGCAAAGGATTCCTTCATTGTAAGCTCCTTCTCGCTTGACTGCAAAAGCCGTTCATTAGGTATAACTATCAGAGAATCCACGTGTTTTTTAAGCTCTGCAATGCCCGCCTCTGCCGTTCTCATCTTTGCGGTGCGCTCAAATTCAAAGGGCTTTGTTACTACCGCAACCGTAAGTATACCCAGCTCCTGAGCTATCTCAGCCACAATGGGAGCAGCTCCCGTGCCTGTGCCGCCGCCCATTCCTGCCGCAATGAACACCATATCCGACCCGGAAAGCGCCGCCTTTATCTCGTCTCTGTTCTCCTCAGCGGAGGACGCACCCACCTCGGGCTTAGCGCCTGCGCCCTTGCCGTTTGTGAGCTTAATGCCAATCTGCACCTTTGTATCTGCCTTTGATGAGCCAAGCGCACGGGCGTCTGTATTCACGGTTATGTAGTCAACGCCCTTAATGCCCTCCTCAACCATTCTGTTCACAGCGTTGCCGCCGCCGCCGCCGACCCCGACAACTTTTATAACTTCATCATATGTGTTCCTTTCGCTATCAACCATGATCGCCATTGTTCTTCCTCCTGTTTTTTATATATCCCGGGGCTTTTCGGAGAAGCTGACCCCTTTAATTATTTTTAGGGAAACCTATATTCATCTGATTATAAACATTCTGCGAACATACTATTCACAAATTATGATTACAGCAGACAATATATCCCCGATCAAAGCATACTACTATACAATTATTATTTTACCACAAACAAAAACTTTTTTCAAGGGCTTTTTCATAAAAAAAGTTATATGCACAAAAATTTTTGTCAGAACGTGCGATTTTTCTCAAATCTCACAATAAAATCGGTAAAATTATACTTTATATCCGCTTACCCAAAATTTTCGCTGCCAATTTTTTCACATTGTCACCGGTGTTTTTTCACCCATTGCACCTGCTGCGCTGTCGGACTTGCGCATTTTATTCAGATAAACAGCAGAGCAAATAAATAATATCTCGCAAATGACGAGTTTTCGCACACACCCTCCTATGCCCGCCGCACCGGCTGCGCTGACTTCCCGACGGTCATAAATCCAATAAACTAAAGATAATGTACATACTAATATGTATAATCCGAAAAGCTGATTTATAAAAGTTACGATTTTTTCCTTTTTCGTTGCCGTACCAAGCTTTTTCATTTTTATAAACCGCCTTTCTGCGAAAGGCACCCACGCAGTAATGAAACGTAGGGACTTTCGCTAAAGAAAAAAATATGATAAAATATAAACAGGGAAAAACCGATAAACC
>CAZGAZ010000151.1:0-4739 GCA_964523835.1 uncultured Ruminococcus sp. | reverse complement strand
AAGACCGAGTGTAGATCGAAATTCCTGTTTCTGATAAGACCGATAGCAGCCTCGCATATTTCCTGCAAATTAAAGGAGCAGACATTGGACGCCATAGAAACGGCTATACCCATATTGTTATTCACCAATACCGACGGAAAGGTGGCGGGCAGCAAAGTCGGCTCGGTGGTCTCATTATCATAGTTGGGCACGAAATCCACAGTGTCCTTGTCAATATCTCTGAAAAGCTCGGCACAGATAGGGTCAAGCTTTGCTTCGGTATACCTGGCTGCGGCATATGCCATATCACGGGAATATGCCTTGCCGAAATTGCCCTTGCTGTCCACATAAGGGTGTAGCAGGGCTTCATTCCCTCGGGCAAGGCGCACCATTGTTTCGTAAATGGCAGCGTCTCCATGGGGGTTAAGCTTCATGGTCTGCCCCACTATATTGGCGGATTTGGTCTTGCTCCCCGTAAGCAGCCCCATTTTGTACATGGTATAAAGCAGCTTGCGGTGAGAGGGCTTGAAGCCGTCTATTTCGGGCAATGCTCTGGAAACTATAACACTCATAGCGTAGGGCATATAGTTCTTGCGCAAGGTATCGGTTATAGCCTCCTCGGCCACAACCCCGCTGCCTGCGATATACGCCTTGGCCGCAAGGGCGGATTTTGATCTTGAAGGTGTTTTTTTCGGTTCTTTTTTTCTTGGCATTTTATTTGTCCCCTAAAAAGGGCGCAGCTCCTTTCAGAATTTATAAAAGCATATCTTATTCCATTTCCTGCTCTGCCTCTGCCGCCTTTATCATAATGGCGCATTCCAAGCGTTTTTTTTCAATTTCGCAGGAGAGCTTGTGAGATGTAAGAATATTTCCCGTGTAAATGTAATTGTTGGCGTTGCAGCCGCCGCTGCAATAGAATTTCGCCCAGCATTTGCGGCAGTCCTCTTTTGAATAGATATGGGCAGCGGCAAATTCCTTTTTGATGTCGGTGTTGAATTCTCCGGTGTTTATATTGCCCATAAGATACTCCTTCTCGCCCACAAACTGGTGACAGGGATAAATATCGCCGTCGGGAGTTACCGCTACATATTCATTGCCCGAGCCGCAGCCCCGCAGCCGCTTGATAGCGCAGGGACCCTGGTCAAGATCAAGCATAAAGTGGAAGAAGTTGAACTTTTTACCCTTGGCTCTGTTTATAAGTATAAGCTGAGCAAGTCTTTCATATTCCGAAAATATCGCAGGCAGGTCACGTTCGGTAATGGCGTATTTTTCCTTGTTGTCGCTGACCACGGGCTCAACAGAGATCTGGTCAAAGCCCATATCGACCAGGTGAAAAACATCATTGGAAAAATCAAGATTGTATTTGGTATAAGTGCCCCTCACATAGTAATTTTCAAAGTTACGCTTTTTGGCAAGGTCAAGATATTTTTCAGTGATAAGATCATAGCAGCCCTTGCCGTCAACACGCTTTCTCACACGGTCGTTGACCTCTTTTCTGCCGTCAATGCTCATGACAACATTGTAAAATTCCTTGTTGATGAAATCTGCTTTTTCATCGTCAAGCAGCATACCGTTGGTGGTGATAGTGAAGCGGAATTTCTTACCCGTTTCCTTTTCCCGTGATCTGCCGTATTCCACAAGCTTTTTAACGGTTTCCCAGTTCATCAGCGGTTCGCCGCCGAAAAAATCCACCTCTAAATTCTGCCTGTCCTTTGACTGCTCAATGAGAAAATCCAGCGCCTTTTTGCCTATTTCAAAGTCCATAAGCTTTCGTCCCAGAGAATAATCCCCCGTAGAAGCAAAGCAGTATTCACAGCGCAGATTGCAGTCCATAGCAATAAGCAGGCACATGGCCTTTACGGGAGCTGCCACGGAATATTCGGCAAATTTTTCATAGCCGTCCTCGGAGAATAATATCTCCTGTTCATGAAGCTCCTTGACCTCCTCATAACAGGATATTATCTCGTCCCTCGGGTAGAATCTCGACAGCTTTTCTATAACGCTTTCGGGACATTTTTCCTCAAAGGGCGGCGCAACATTATCCAGCATATCGTAAGTAAGCTCGTCCACTATATGAACGCCGCCGCTGTGCACATCAAGGACAATATTGTAACCGTTAAGCTTGTATTTGTGAATCATTTTTTTGAGCTCCTTTACTTAATCCTGCACATCAAATATACATTGAATCTTAGGGGGGGCCCTGTAACTTTCAAACTTTCTCGCTCGTGTACGAATACCGCAAACGTCCCTGCCCGAAAACCTTGGCAGGAAACACAACCTGTCAAAACTTAAAGGCAAGGGGCAGGAATTGTAAACCGTCCCGCTCTCTTGCCTTTAAGTTACCTTGGAAAAGCCAAAGCCTTAGTCCTTAGCAGCGCACTTCTGGTTTGCCACAGTGCAGGAAGTCTTGCAGGCTGACTGACAGGACGCCTGACACTTTCCGCAGCCACCCTTTGAAGCGGTCTGACGAAGGTTCGCCTTGTTGATGGTTTTGATATGCTTCATCTCTTACTGATCCTCCCTGAAATGAATTTATTTATATTATAGCATAATTTTCCCGCAATTTCAAGATTTATAAAAATATTCAGCGAATTTAACAGAAACTTGTCGGTGTAAAGACAAATTTTGGTTATTTTTAATTAGTTGACATTTCGTGAAGTGTTTATAAAAATAACTTAAAGTCCTATAAATCCGAGGTTTTATAGATTTTTTATATCAGAACTTTTTTGAATTTACCCCGGAGATACCGCCTATAGCCGAAGCTGTAAGAATAATTATCAGCTTAAGGATAATGCCTCCCGCCGAGAACACCCGCACCGTCAGCGCACCTGCAAGCAGCACCAGAGCAAACACGGCAATGCCGCAGATAATACCTATTGCAATACCCCCCTCACGGCGGCGTGAAGCAGCCGTATATGAGCAGGCAAAGCAGCCCGCTGCCAGCGCTATCCCGGACATAGCCGAAATGATGCTGTCGGGCAGGTCGGCCGAAGCCGCAAAAAAGGACATTATCACTGATACAGCCGCAAGTGCTCCGAATCCCGACAGCACGGACATTGCAATAGATGTGATTTTTTCGAGCCGCATAGTTTGTTTTCGTGTTCGCCGCATAAGATCAGACCTTTCGTGAGGTTGGATGTCAGAGGTAGGATGTTAGATTTTATGCGGCGTGAGCTTGATTTATGCCGGATTAAACCTGATAATATTCTATTGACATTTGTAAATAAATGTTATATAATGATATTAATATAAATTTTGCATGAGGTGCTCGGTATGTTTACAGTATCATCTATCAAATATGCGACCAGTCCGCTGCTGCACTGTGTTGAATTAATGTGCGAATGTCATAATAAGTTAGAAGTTGATGTTGACAACTTTCAAGAAATAACCTCTAAGTATGTTGTTTTTAAAAATAATGCTAAGATCACTTGCCCGAAATGCGGTAAATCTCAGCCTAAAAAGGAACGTATGATATATATCGGTCAATCGCTTCATACTCCCCGACCTGCCAATAAATCTATGTTTACAGTGCATTCTCTTAGGTATGCCAAAAGCCCGCTGCTTCATTGCATTGAATTAATGTGCAAAGATTGTCCCGGATCTTTTGAGGTTGACGTTGACAACTTTAAGGAAATAAACCCTAAGTATGTAATTTTAAAAAGGAATGCCAAACTCACTTGCCCGAAATGCGGTAAATCTCAACCTCAAAGGGAACGTGTTATATACATTCCTCAAGTGGTTCATACTCCCCAGCCTCAGCCCCCTAAAAAAGACGATTTTGAATTTCTCATCTCCGCTATTGATTGGAATACATGGGATTAATATATTCATTCCTCTTTATTGAGGCGGTAAAATGTTTTCATACATTGGTACCTATAATCTAAATAGTAAGCCTGTTTCCTATGTGCTGCACTGTAACAGCTGCGGAAATGAAACAGAATTACTTGCATTTAAAGATGTTAAGAAAATCATTGGCAACCGTCTGCTTTTATATAACAATAAATTTATTGCCTGTAAAATTTGCGGTAGTGCACACAAAGCCACCGAACCGATATTGAACCTTTATAATGATATTTCACCTTCTTATGCTCCCGTAAAACTTTCCCCTCACCTCGCTAAAAAAGACGATTTTTTTATTTCCACTATAGATTGCAGCTGCAATTGCAATAGTAATTGTGGCTGCGATTAATTTTTACAGTCCACAGTCCTCCGACAAAGAGTTTTTTTATTCGCTCTCATTTTAATGACAATAATCAAGAAATATCCAAAAGATTGATTCAAAAAAGGCGGCTGTTATTAAACTTCAGCCGCCTTAAATTGTGTATTATGTATATTCAGTATGTCTGAATAGGTTCAAACCCACACATCTGCGTTAAATCAGCCTTTCATAGCCTCCTCAACCGCAACAGCGCAAGCCACGGTAGCACCAACCATGGGGTTGTTGCCCATACCGATAAGACCCATCATCTCAACGTGAGCGGGAACGGAGGAAGAACCTGCGAACTGTGCGTCGGAGTGCATTCTGCCCATCGTATCGGTCATACCGTAGGAAGCAGGACCGGCCGCCATGTTATCGGGGTGTAGAGTACGTCCCGTACCGCCGCCGGAAGCAACAGAGAAATACTTCTTGCCCTTTTCGGTGCACTCTTTCTTGTAAGTACCTGCAACAGGGTGCTGGAAACGTGTGGGATTGGTAGAGTTACCGGTAATGGAAACGTCAACGCCCTCTTTCCACATGATAGCAACGCCCTCTGTAACAT
>CAZGAZ010000150.1:0-4800 GCA_964523835.1 uncultured Ruminococcus sp. | reverse complement strand
TATAATTATACCCTAATTTTCATTTTCTGTCAAGCACTTTAGAAAATTTTCCTACTAGAAGCCAGAGGTTAGAGGTTAGAAGCTAGAATTGGGGATTTGTTTTTTGTGCGCTGGCTTTAACAGTAGAAATTTGCCGAAAAATAAACCCAAGCATATTTGCACTATGCCAATGCGCTTGGGTTTAAGTAATAAATTCGTCCATGACCTCTCCCTTGCGGGAATACCAAACGACCCTGTCCGACGACTCCCATTTTATCATACCCATACAAAAGCTGTAAAACCATTCGTCCGGAGGCGTGATCTGCTTGACATTACTGTACATCAGTTCATTTCCGTTATATACTTCAAAGGTAAAATCAATATACCTGACTTCGTGACGTACCGTTACAAGCGCTCGCTTTTTTCCTCTTTTTTTCTGCTGCCATACCCATGTGCTGCTGTAATCACTGCCTCTTATTATGTCCGCACATTTTTCAAATTCTTCATAGGGATAGCCGTATGTATCCGAAAAAATCTTCAGTCCTGTCATTAAAAGCTCCAGTGCCTTTTCCTTTTTCTCATGACCGTCAGAATCAACAAACTCCTTATGATCGGAAAATATTCTTATTTCGCATACTCCGCCGACGGTCATGATCTCTCTGTATGCCTGCCTGTTTGTAAGTACGACAGTCAGCTTCCAGAAATCGCCAAGCTGCACCTTAGGAAAAAGCCTTTGAAAATATGCACATATACATCTGGTTCCTTCAACCGTTTTATTGTACAAAGCACGGCGAATATCTATGCAGGCGTCTTCATATGACAAATTTTTTCTCAATGCGATTTCCCTGACCTCATTATCGGAAGGCAGTATATCCGCTGCGATCTCAAACTCTTTTATATACATATTATCAACACCTTTACATCCTTATTGTATAATAACCACATTTTTCTTCCCCTGTCAAGCACTTTGAAAAAATTTCCTGTCCGAAGCGGCATAGAGGGGACGTATGTTCCGTGACCGTTTAAAAAATCCGTTTCACGGGACATTTTGAATAACTCACAAAATTCTTCCGTCCAAAAAGCGGCGATTGACAAATTCCGACAAGTGTGTTATAATCAGAATATCGTCTGCTCTTGTACTTAAAGGAGAAATCCGGCGAGGAAAGGAGGGAAGGTTCGTGTTTTTAATCGAAACTATCGTGTCAATATTGGCGGATATAGCAGCTTACTACATATGCAAGTGGATCGACAGGCACGATAAGTAACGGCGATAACGATCCCCGTTTTTGCCCTTATGGGTAAAAATGAGCCCCCCGGACTGCTCAAAAGGACGGGGGGCTTTTTAGGTTCGTGTTTTCTTTGTAGTTTGATCTACAATTATATTATATACCCTCATTATCGGTTTGTCAAGACCTTTTTTAAAATTTACCGAAAATTACTCGGAAATCGGTTTTTTAAAACCCATTTCCGTGTATTTCAAAAAATCCTCTTGCAATTTCAGGAATAATGTGGTATAATATAGTTGTATTTGTTGACCGTGGGGAAAACAGACCCCCTCGGAAGTGAGAAAGGTGTGATCTCATGGGCTATAAGCTCCTGATATACGGTAAAAGTCCCGCAGCAATGAAAGATTTCTTTTTCCAGACCAGAAACAGCTTCAAGTGCCTCAGCACTACCAATCTTAAAGAGGACATACTGACCCATATAGAGGTGTTTGCTCCGGACGGTTTCCTGCTGTTCTGCGAGCCTGCCGACGACAGCATGGTAGCCCAGCTGAAGATGCTCAAATCAAATCCCGAGCATAAAAACATCCCCATATTTATCACGGGGGAGCCGGGAGTTTGCGAATCCTTTGAGAAAAAAGCTGCGGGAATGATAGCCCTTACCCTCAGAAAGCCCACTTCCGCCCCTATAATGGAGCAGCAGATAAACCGCTTCTTATCCGCCAATCCCGGCACAAAGAAGCCCGACAAGCCTGCGGACAGCAAGACTACCCTTAACGTCTCCCTGGACGATCTTATGCGCTCCTTCGGGGATACTCCCCCTTCCGACCCTGGCAGACGGCGGCATATTCTTGTGGTGGATGACGACAGGAGCATATTGAAGCTGCTTAAAACAGCCCTCAGCGATGATTATGACGTTACCGCCATGGTCAGCGGAAATATGGCAATGAAATTCCTTGAAACAAAGACCGCCGATCTTATTCTCCTTGACTATGAAATGCCTATAGAAAACGGCGCAGAGGTGTTCAAGAAGCTGCGTGCGGACAAGCGCTTTGCAGATATTCCCGTAGTGTTCCTTACGGGCGTTGCCGACAGCTCACGCATTAAAGAGGTACTTATGCTCAAGCCCCAGGGCTATCTGCTCAAGCCTATCAGCATGGATAGGCTTATGAGCTCTATCAAAGGCATTCTCAAATAGGCAGCGTGTCTCTGCACACAGGCGCTGTAGTGATGTACCTAAATGTTATATCATGCAGAAAATAAGCTGCTGTTTTAATATGATTATTGCATAAAAGCCGTATACAGGCAGTTTCTGTATACGGCTTTTGATGAGCACAGAGTAAAATCGGCTTGAAAGCAGCTATGCTTTGGCTATTTCCTTAACGGGTCTGCCCTCGATATACCCACGCCAGCCCATAGGCGCAAGCTGGAATTTCGGCGCAATGTCATCATCAAAGGCAAAGCCGTAAACCTCGGGGTTGAACTTTGCAATGTTCCCCATGCAAGCCCCCACAGCCTCCTCATATTTTTCGTCGTCGTAAGGTTCGCCCTGAAATATCAGATATTTGCAGGGAGGCAGGTCAATAATCTTAAAGCCCTCGGGAATTTCGTCGGAGTAATCTGCAGGCACTTCCACGCCGTGGGCATATATCCCGTTTTTGTTAGGACGCATTTCCTCGGGCAGCCACACTCCCACAGGCTCGTAAAGCGCCTTTTTTATCCCGCACAGGTAATCCCACGGATGCATACCGTTAAGGCTTCCGGGCGGGTCGGCTGCCACTTCCTCACAGTATTCGTAATATTCCGCCGCATTTCTGCTCGGGTAAAAAAGCAGCTTGCGGGCGGGGCGTTCGATTATCTGAGTAAAAATCACTGTCTGTTTGTTTTCCATATTGCATACCTCCGATTTATTGTTTTGGCGGTCAAGGTAACGGTAGGGAATAAGCCAGCCGTTCGGTTCGGGGATTTTGGCGAACCTTTTCGGTGAAATGCCGAAGCAGTTTGAAAATGCCCTTGTGAATCCTTCCTGTGAATCAAACACGAAATCAAGCGCCACATCAATTATTCTGCGCTCCCTGCGGCGAAGCTCAAAGGCAGATGATACCAGTCTTTTTTGGCGGATATATTCAAAAGGCGATGTTCCTGTTTCCTTTTTGAATATCCTGATCGCATGGTATTGCGAATAGCCCGCTGCCGCAGCAAGAGCCTTTGCGGTTATGGGTTCCTGCAAATGCCCGTCTATGAATTTCTTCATTTTTTCCGCAGCTTGGGAATGGCTGTTATTTTCCACCGTTCCTCACCTCCAATACGAGTATACCATAAACCGGGGGAATTTTATTGACCCGGATTGCGGAGTTTTGTCACCGCAGTCCGGGTCTGATTTTATCGCATTTATGTGTAGGGATTATTTTTTTCTGATTCCGCAGTTATATCCGATATCTCAATATTGTTATTAATACAGTATTTAATACACTTTCTGCAAAACGTAGCAAGTTTCAATCCTTTTTCAGCTGCAGCGCTCTCAATTTGTTGACGTTCTGCGATTGGTATTTTTAATCCTATTGTAGACATCTTTTCCGAATCATATTTTTTTTGCCATTTTAATTGGCTTTGTGGTGTTTTGTTATTCACTGTTATTCCCTTCTTTGTGCAAGCTGCATATTTTCTGCAAGACTGTGCGGTATAAATTTGTGAATTATATTGCTGGATATTTTCTTAAATCTATTGACAAATAACGTTAAACGTGATATACTTGGTATATACGATAATTATTGCGGTTGGTTTTTCTACAGAAACCGCTGCAAGGAAAACAGAAACATTTTGCGAAACTTTAACCTCATTATAACTATATCACAAAATCTCTGCAAAGTCAAGCCGAAAAAATTTAACGGGAGTGGTCATATGTCTGTAAAAAGCTTGTCCATACGTATTGAATCGGAAATGCTTGATAAGCTGCATTGTGTGGCGGATTATGAAGCCCGCTCCGCTAACAGTCAAATCATTATATTGATAAGGAAATACATAGAGGAATTTGAGAAAGAACACGGCGAGATAGTTTTGGGCAAACGTCCGCCGAAAGTGATACGCAAATGATTTTTTAATATGCAAGCCGTCCTTTTGAATGCCAAGGGCGGCTTTTGTTATCCCCTCAAACGCCGGGGAACTGTTGCCGCTTCCACTACCACGCCGAGAACGACGAGCAATTATGACTTGCCTATTAACGAAATGTGACTTTGTTGGCGGAATGCTTGACGTTGTTAACGACTGTAAGTTGCCGACCAAAGGGACAACCTCCCAGGGGGGAGAGGGGGCGCTCAGGGCTTGCTGGGGACGGTAGGCCGCCCCCCTCTCCCCCCTGTGCGGTTTTCCCTCGGCAAGCTCTGCTTGCCTATACTCTCTTTCCCTCGACCCCCTACTCCCCCAGGCCAACCTCTTGGTTTAATAAGAGGGGATTTTTTTATATTTGTTAATGATGATAACGCTGTATCACGTTTTTAACAGGTAAAGGACTTACTTATTCTGTAAAGCTTTTGTTTAACACCTATGAAAAATAAGTTAGCCAAAAAACACTTTAATTTACTGACAAAGCCTTTAAAGC
>CAZGAZ010000149.1:0-5041 GCA_964523835.1 uncultured Ruminococcus sp. | reverse complement strand
CCCCAGCAAGCCCTGAGCGCCCCCTCTCCCCCCTGGGAGGTTGTCCCTTTGGATGGCAACGCACAGTCGTTAACAATGTCAAGCATTTCACCAATAAAGTCACATTTCATTTGTCTGGCAAGTCACAATTGCCCGTTGCCCTCGGCGTGGTAGGGGAAGGGGCGGCGGTTCCTTGGTGCAGTAGGGGAAGCGGTGACAGTCCCACGGCGCAGTAGGGGAAGCGGCGGCAGTTCCTTGGCATGGTAGGGGAAACGGCGACAATCCCTTGGCGCAATAGGGGGAAAAGCCGTTTCCCCGGCGTGTGAGGGGAACAACGCCTTAGCGGCGTCTGAGCGATTACCTTGTAACAGGGCTGACATTTGCTGCCCTTGCAGCCGTCTTTTTCAGCCCTATCAGCGGCAATGCCACAAGCAGAACCGCAGCAAATACGGGATCGTTGAATATGCGTCCCGCAACAGGAGCAGTCAAAGCCTCTGTAAGAGCTATCACTAAAGCAACAGCCGCAGCGATCGCCCCGGAATACTTCATCTTAGGGAATACCCAGACAAACGCCTGCCCTGCGCAAGCCATCAGCAGGGACAAAAGCGCCGCCGCCGCAATTATCCAAAGTGCATAGAAAAGTCCGTGAAAGGAAAAAGTAAATCGCCTGCCGCAATAAACAGCTGCATCCAGCGCAGGGTATTCGGTCATGGGAGTGAAATCCCCCAGCAGCGCCCATACCATTGTTATAAGCCCCGCACTTACCGCAAGCATAGCGGCAAGTCCCCCGTAAAGCCCGCAGCGAAGCCCCTTTCCCGCATTTTTGCACAGCATTGAGGCGGTTATCGCTCCCGCTGCAAAAATCGGCATAAGCCCCGTCATTTCGCCGTTTCCGAGCACGTCCCCAAAAGAAATGGGCTGTGGCGCAAGACTTACCTGCGACAGCGAAAAATCTTCCCTGCCGCCTATCAGCAGCATTATCAGCCCCAGCAGAAAAAGTGCGAAAATCAGCGTGGTCATACGGCTTATTGCCTGAGTGCCCGTGTGTGCGGCATATATGCAGACCAGTCCCACGAGCGTAATGCAAAGGTAAATATTCCCCTCCGGGAATATCCGCTCTGATGCGAATTCACCGAATTTCCCCAGTATATGCGCCGCTCCGCTCAGAAAGTAGACCGCCAATGATATGCCACAGATAGTGCGCAGAGCAACGCTCTTTTCGGCTATCCTCTCCCCCGGGTCGGTATCGGGATTTTTGGCGGAAAATATGCACAGGGGAATTGCCGCAGCAGCTGTGATTATTGCCGATAATACTGCATTTGTCAGCATATGCGGCAAACTGCCGTATACCCCGCATATCCCTGCGTAAAGCGCCCCTGCCGCCCCGAATAAAATTATCATTTGCCCGGGGGAAATATATTTTGCATTTGTTTCCATTTTTGCCTCCGTTATTATTTTTAATATTCAGAGAAACGCCGATCAAATCGCTTTTTCAAATTATATACCTTTGCAAGTCCTTATGGTAAGGGGTGTTTTCCCCGCCTGCAGCGGAGAAAACGCCTTAAATCAGCGCTTCCTTAGTTTACATAAAGCACACAAGCCGTAACGGCTGCGAATAAAATCAGTTTGCCGCAAAAGTTCGTTTGATAAATTTTTTTGCATTCTTAAAGCTGCCGTGCCGCCGGATACATAACGCCTCTATCCGAAACCGGCGAGTGTTCCGGCAGTATGACGAAACAAGTTCAGCGGAACGCTGTAAAATATTTATTTGCAGAAAACGTTTGCCAAAAGTTTTTCACCTGTTTACAGCGGAAAAGTCCGAAAAATCTTTGAGCGGATTATTTTGCCTGACAGTTTCGGAAAATATTGTCAACCTGTGTACACCACCAAATTATCCCGTAGCTATAAAGGCAAGTCACTTTACACATTATTGCCGTTTTTAAGCTCATTCTCCGCAGCCGCTTCAATGTGTGCGCCCTGCAAATTTTCAATGGTAAAGCCTCTTCTGCCCATTCGCCTGAAACCTAAGCGCACAGCCGTATCGCCCATTGCCTTGGATGAAAAGGGAGACAATGGGGACATTATGGGCAGTCCGTAGCATTCCGCTGCGCAAACATTTGCAAGCATTACCGCCGACAACAGGGATATTCCGAATATCCCTGCAATGCCTCCCGCAATGACCGCACCCAGGCGGAAAACCGTTACCTGCTGGTCAAGGCTGGGGATAACGAATGAAGCCGTTACCGAAATGGCGCAGACCAGCAGAACGGGGTTTGAGATTATCCCTGCGTTTACCGCTGCGTCCCCTATGATAAGTCCCCCCACAATGGACACAGCGCCGCCCACGCTTTTGGGCAGCCGCACCCCCGCTTCCCTGATAATTTCGTAAAACACAAGGGTTATGAGCGCCTCCGCCATAAGGTGCAGGGGGGCTGTTTCCTCGGCGGCTGCCAGATTGAACAGCAGGCGGCTGCTTATCATTTCCGGGTGAAAAAGCGCCAGTCCCACATAAAGCCCGGGCAGGAAAACCGCCAGGAAAAAGGCTGTATACCGCACATAACGCAGCAGCACGGCATAAAAGGGACGGAAGTTGTAATCGTCCAAAGTCTGGAAATGTTCGGTGAACATACAGGGCAGCACCAGCGCAAAGGGCGTGCCGTCGATTATTACCCCCACCCTGCCCTCCAGCAGCTTGGCGCACATTACGTCGGGGCGCTCGGTAAGGGTTATCCCCGAAAAAAGAGAGGGACTGCCGCTGTCCAGAAAGGGCGAAACATAGCCGCTTCCGAGGACTGTTTCCAGGGGGAGCTTTTTCAGTTTCTGCTCTATGCTTCTGACCAGAGCTTCGGGAACTCTGTCCGCCATAAAGCATATTATGACATCTGTATGGCTGCGTTTTGATATTGGAAAAAGCTTGAACTGAAGCTGGGGCGATTTCAGTCTGCGCCTTATCATTGACATATTTGTGCGGACTTTTTCGGTAAATCCCTCGTGAGAGCCCCTGATATTTCCCTCGGAGGACGGCTCGCTCACTCCCCTTGATTCATAGCCCTGAATGCCGAAAAACAAGGCTTTGTCCACCCCCTCGACAAGCAATATCACAAACCCGCTCATCAAAAGGCGGATAACGTTTCCGAACAAATTCTGCTCGCCGCTGTCCACCGACAGCACCATATTTTTTCCGATATGCTCGAACAAGGCCCGTCCCGTGGCAAAGCCTTTCAGCTCAATAAGCGGGTGCACCACCGTCATTTCTGCGTCATACCCCGAGGTCATCCCCTCAAAGCAGATAACGGCGCAGGATATCCCCGAAATATTTACGGGATTTGTCAGCAGGTCGGAGGACTCGCCCAGTATCCGTTTTATGCTTTCGATATTTTCATTCAGGTTAGTGCTCAGTGCAATATTTTCAAAATCATCCGTATTCGGCAAAGCTTGCAGCATTGTTTTTTCTCCTTAAAATTTTTTCGTATCGTATTTTGGGTGAATTTAATCCGAGCTTCTTATTTTCACTTTGACATTGCAGTTCATAACCGTTCCGCTTTCCGTTCGTGCGCCCGTCACGGCCTCGGTCATTCCCGCTGCCTCCGCTTTGTACAGCAGCTCCGAAAGTGCCGATGTCAAGGCGTTTTCCGCTTCCGCTTCATAATCGGAAAGACTTCGGGAGGTTCCTGTTTCCGTTAATGTACACTCTGCATTTACGGAAACGTTCAGGATATTTTCACCTGTTTGCAGGTAGACTGCACTCCTGACTTTATCCGTTTTCACCGTTCCGCCGAGGACGGAAAATTCGGCTCCGGTTTTCTTTTTCAACATATTGCACAGTGCAGTTTCCTCGGCAGTCAAATAGAGAATGCCGCTGCTTGCCGCCGTGGAAGCTTTGACCGCACCGCTGCCGTAATTTTCCCCGAAAAACGCAGGAATGACCGCAGGTGCAGCCTTATCCGCCAGAATGCAGATATCCTTTAAGGTGACCTCCTTGTACTGTCCTCTTTTTTCGTATTGGTCAAGCTCGCCGCTTATAACATCCGCTCCTATGATCTTTCCGCTTTCGCTGTCGGCTTTACGGGACAACAGTTCTCCGGGCTTTTCCGAACAGCAGACTCTGCAGCCCGGGGATATCCGTTCGCCCATAAGCATTTTTATGTCCTCGGTGCTGTAGAGAAAATTTCCGTCCAGCGCTGCCAGGGTGCAGTGACCGAAAAAAAGCTCTCTGCCGTTTTTCTGCTCGATATCCGCCACTGCCTGTCTGAAACCCTCGCCTCTTCCCTCGTAAAATTCGTACACGGGCGGTTCGTCGGGGGCGCTTTCGGTGCTGCACACCTGAACGCACAGCACGCAGTCTCCCTCCTCCTCGGAAAGTCCCATCATCTGAACATACATACGCTCGTTTACCTGCACTGCCGTGCATCCGCCAAGCAGGCTGCACAGGCTTACCGTCACCGCAAGCGCTATGGCTGTTTTCAGCTTTTTCATTGTCACACATTTCCTTTCACGCATTATTCCGCACCTGTATTTTCCGACAGGACGGTTCTGTAAATTTGTAATATTGTTTCCCGAAATTTTGGCATATATTCAATGTTTTCGGAAAATGTATTAAAATATTCAAGGCATAAAAACAGAACTGCTCAGGCACATAGAGTTCACGGAAAAACCGCTAGCTCGCTCAGTCCTGAGCAGTTCTTCTGAGCCGCTGCGGTACGTAAGCTTCACTGATAAACAATCACGCTTAAAAATCCTTAACGGCTCTGATATAAGTATATCAGATTTATTTCAAATTGTCAAGTCTGATGTGAGTTTGTTGGGCGGGGGTGTTTCCCCTCAAACGCCGCAGGGCTGAGCACTCCCTCAAACGCCGGGAGGCTGTGACTTTTTGCATACTGTGAATGAGTTTTGAAAAGCGTTTATTTATCGGTAATTGTAGCTTGCCTGTGCAAATGAAATGTGACTTTGTTGGTAAAATGCTTGAATTGGCTGGTAACTGCAAGTGATGGTGCAAAGGAGACAACCCAAAGAGAGGGGAGGGGGGTTCTTGCATATAGGGGGCGTGGGTCACCCCCCT
>CAZGAZ010000148.1:0-5419 GCA_964523835.1 uncultured Ruminococcus sp. | reverse complement strand
CTTCAAACTCGGCATAGATCTGTTCCATATCGTCCTTTTGACTGCATGGACTTTTTGAATCTCTGCCTGCGTGCAAACAGCCCTTGCAGCTGTGTATATCCATTCCGTTAAGATAAAAGGTCTTTACTTGATTGCCTGCGGACTTTGCTCCGTCCGCAAATGCCTCGACCAGCTTGGCGGTATTTCCGTTCTTTCTTGCAGAGCCGTTTAAAATGATTATTTTTTTATTCATTTGTTTTTCTCCCCGTTTTATAACCGTATCAATTTCATATCATTGCCTCTGTATACAATTATATATCATTTAGACTTGACATGGAATACTCAAAAATTCTATAATGAAGTTAACCAAAAATTAACGCAAAAGGAAGTGCCGTTATGCTGAATCCGCAAATTGAAACGTTTATTACAGTCGCCGAGGAGGGAAGCTTTTCAAAAGCTTCGGAAAAAATGTATCTTTCCAAGGTTTCGGTCATGAAACAGATAGATGCGCTGGAAAGCAGAATTGACATAAAATTGTTTATCCGCACAAATCACGGAGCGATACTCACTCCCACAGGACGAGCTGTTTATCAGGATGTTTTGAAGCTTAGAAAAAATGTGAAAAATACAATTGTCTGCGCCAAAAGCATTGCAGGCAAAGACAAGAATATTATTCGTGTGGGAACATCAATGCTTCGCCCATGCAAGCCTCTGATGGATCTGTGGGCGGAAGCGGACAACGGCAGCTATCCGTTTCAAATCGAAATAATCCCGTTTAATGACAGTCCGTCAGAACTAAAAAAAGTATTTGATTCGCTTGGAAAAGATATTGATATGATAGTGGGCGGGATAGGGACGGAAAAACAAATGCTGAATTGCTCGTTTTTGCCATTAAAAAAATTAAAATGCTGTATCGCTCTCTCACGGAAACACAGGCTTTCAACAAAAAAAGTACTTACTTGGGCTGATTTGAGCGGAGAAAATATGCTTCTGGTAAGAAGAGGCAATACTCCGATACTTGACGCTATGCGGACGGAAATAGAAACCGAACATCCCGACATTCATTTAATGGATATGCAGGGACCTTATGATGTTGCAGTTTTTAATGAATGTGAGAGAATGGGATACATTATGGAAACTTTAGATGCGTGGGCGGAGGTACACCCGTCGCTTGTAACTTTGCCAATGAAATGGGATTATGAAATTCCCTGCGGCATCATGTATTCAAACAAGGCTTCTGTTACTGTACAAGCATTTATTGAAGTAATCAAAAAGTATATTTAAAAAAGATGATTTCTGTAAATTAAAAAGGCTTGCAGCACAATTCAATTATTGTACTGCAAACCTTTTGTGCAATCAATTCTCTCGGTTGTTTCGTTATGTTCCGTAAAGTTTGTTCAGCAGAGGACGGCGTTACGGGAACTACTTTCGGCCGCCCCAAATTTAATGAGATGTTTCTTGATATTGAGGACGGCAAGATAGATACGGTGATCGTCAAAGACTTGTCAAGGCTCGGCAGGCCGCACAATCTGACGGACTATTATATGGAGACATATTTCCCCGATAAGTCCGTAAGATTTATAGCCATTCTTGACCATATTGACAGCAGTTAGGGCGACAATGATTTTGCTCCCATAGAATGTTATGCTATTATTTCTTTTTTTCTGCATATCCGACAGAAAATCCGCTGATACATCTATAACAGTGCAAGCACCGCATTTTCACGCAGCTTTTTTCTGCAATCTTTTATAGCTCTATATTTTTTGTGCATTTTATATAATTATTCCGCAATAATTATCGTAATATTTAATTATCAAATTGATAATTTTGCTTGACATTGTGATTTTTTTGTGATATAATGTAAAATGAACTAAAAAAGCAGTTTATCAACACTAAGTAAAAAGGAGTTAATATGATAATGAAAAACAAAAGCACGACAAGAAAAATTGCAGCCGCAGCCATGGCGCTTATCCTCACAGCCCTGCCTGCGGGCGAGGTCTTGCCCTTTGCGGAAAGCGGTTTCGGCATAACCGCCAATGCAGCGGACACAAGCTCCCAGAAGGATTTTTTCAGCAACAGTGAATTTGCCGCAGAGCTTGTAAACGCCGATTACAATGCAGCGTCAAAGACCATTACCCTTACAGGCGACGTAACCCTGAGCAGCAACTTTACCTATAACCTGAAATCCTACGATCAGAGCCTTACTGTCGACCTGGCAGGTCATACCCTGCACTTTCCGAGCACAAGCACTTTTGTTAATCTTTACGGAACAAACGGTCTGAAGAGCGTTGAATTTAAGGATTCCGCAGGAGGCGGTCAGATAACAGCATATGTAAGAAGCGGCTATACTTTCAGAGCCACCGTAAGTACGGGAGATAACGTTTCTCTTGCTATTCAGAACATACCCTTCGGTCCGAGAGTTATCGCATCCGGTGAAAACTCTGCCGTTGCCCTTAACGGCGGATCTGTTGACAGCGTCCGCTGTGAGGGAAAGAATTCATCCTTTACCATGACAAGCGGTACTGTCAGCAATTACGTGGGCGGTTACAATACCCAAGCGTTCACAATCAATATATCGGACGGTCAGATACTGGGTAACATTTACACCGATTACGGGACCTATTCTGCCGACAGAAAACTCGTAATAAACGGCGGCAGCGTAGCCCATGGTATCGAAACAAAGCAAACGCTTGTCCGGATAAACGGCGGTGAACTGTATGACAACCCGAACTCCTCGGACAGAGACACCGCTGCAATTTCCGTTGTAAACGGCAGGCTCGAAATGAACGGCGGAACGGTCAACGGACATGTATATGTCGGATATTATTTCAGCAGTACCTCCACAGCAGTCATTTCGGGAGGAACGATCAACAGCGTACCCAACTCTCACAGCGCAAAATCCGGAAATTCAGCCATCAGAGTAAACGGCGGGACAGTTTACATCTCCGATAACGCCGTAATAAACTCTTCCGAAAAATACGGCGTTTTACTTGACAGCGATATGGGAAGCAGGCTTTATATGAGCGGCGGCAGCATTGCGGCGCCATGCGGAGTTTACGCCAACGGAAAGAATTCACGCTTCAGCATAAGCGGCGGCAGCATAAACGGTACGGGTCCTAAGACGGACGCATACTCGGGCTGCGGAATATACGCCGAAAAAGCCAATACCAACAACTCCGTTACAGGCGGTGTTATAAACGGCTCGGATTATTCCGTCTATTACCCCGACGCTTCAACAGCAAAGCTTGAGGGTCCCGGTGCTGCCGTGCTCGAGCAAAAGGTAGGACCTATAGACGATATTTGGATAGCGCCCGTTTACACCCCCGTTGACGAGATACCCTCTACTTGCTTAGCAGCGGGAACAGCCGCACATTTCACCGATAAAAACGGAAATAAATACACTCTCGCAAACGGAATATACACCCTCGCTTCGGACGAAACCTTAAAGCTGCCCTTAGCCGACCATACCCCCGTTCCGACCGAAACAGGCACATCATGCAGCGTTTGCGGTACGGTTCTTTCCGTAAATCCCACCGACCCGACAACTCCTACCGACCCGACAACTCCCACTGACCCGACAACTCCCACTGACCCGACAACTCCCACCGACCCGACAACTCCTACCGACCCTACCGCTCCGGAGACAACATATACCTATGTGCCCGCAGTTTCCGCAACCTGTTATTCCACGGGCGTACTTGAGCATTATAAGGACAGCGCAGGCAACTGCTATCTCCTGTCAAACGGAATATATACGGCGGTTTCACTCCAAAGCCTTACTACCTCCAGAACATCCCATAACTACGGCACACCCGTAACAATGGACGGCATAGCTTTTACCCGCTGCACCGTCTGCGGAGATATTATTACTTCCGCAGCTCCCTCCTATCCCACATATGATTATTACGGAGCATATCCATACGGATATCCGTATTACGGCGGCTACAGCTCATACGGCTATTTCGCCGATCCCTATTATATTTATTCCCAGACTCCCCGCATAGGCAATGTATCCGTTACAAACACATCATCTGCCAAGGAAGCCGAATACGGCACTCCCTACATAAACGGCAAAAAGACCAATGCAGGCTGGAACACAGCTGTGAAATTCATCAAAAACGCAAAAACGGGCAGCACGGTAACGGTAAATATGAACGGCGCAAAAACCGTAGACGACTCAGTGCTATCCGCACTTAAAGGCAAAGATGTGAACCTTGTGATAAACAGCGGCAAGCTTGTCTGGAAAATAAACGGCAAGAGTGTAACATCACCCAAAAGTCTTGACCTTTCCTTTACCTCGGGCGTAAGGAACATTCCTGCCGCTTTAAAAACAAAGGCAGGGAAAAACTCTGTGGGGACTTCCGAATTTGAGCTGTCGGGAAGCGCAGGAAAACTCGGCTGCAGCACGGATGTCACCTTCGGCATAGGTAAGACATACGCAGGCAGAACAGTTGTTCTGTACCGCTATGACCCTGTCCGCAATGTTCTCATTCAGACCGACATCGAAACGGTAAACCTTGACGGAAAAGTAACATTTACCGTCAGATACGGCGGAGCTTACGTTATGGTCATCAAGTAATAATAGATAATCCCTTTTTAAGGTTATCACTTTTCATGGAACCTGGACGTCCTCATTTGCAGGACGTCCTTTTTTCGTAAAACCCTTTGAACGAAAGTTTTCATTATCTTATTCTCGATCATGCTCAACGAATTTGTGAAGATTATACTCAAGAGCACATTGTTATAAAACAACATGATTATGAAGGAAAGAGCCGACAAAGCAGCTTAGCGTTTGTCGGCCGGTGAAAATGTTATAATACTGTTCCCCATTAGAATTATGGACAAGAAATCGTTCATAATTCAATGGAGGATTAGTATAAGGTGATAGGTATTTATCAGGCTCTGACGTCCATTACAGCAGCTTGCGGCTGTTCGAGCGGCTGCGTCTTTGCGCTGCTCGAATAAGTTATGGTTGCAGCATTCCGGATAAACATATCGACCTCGCCCGACAATATCTGCTCGGTGACCGCAGCCTTGCCGCTGTCGCTGATCTCAACGCTGTCTTTGGCTTTCATGTCGGCGACGCCCGCTGTTCCGGCAGACCCTGCCGCAGGCTTTTGAGCACCGTCAAGAGCCTGCTCACGCCCGCTCCTGTTCTTCTGACGAGCTTTCGCAATAGCCTGCTCACGTTCAATTTCCTGTTGCCTGCGAGCCTCTCTTGTTTCCTTAACGGTTTCCTCACCGAGCTTTTCGGCGTCCTTTTCGGCATTTTCACCAAGCTCCGCAGCATAGCCCATAGCACGTTTCATTTTCTCCGTGTCCTTGCGGTTTTCTGCTTCCGTGTAAACCTTCATGGGAATATTTACCAATTTTAAATTAGACGACGCTCCCATCAACGCTTTCATACTGCCTGCTTGCATCATACTGATGACCTCCTTTT
>CAZGAZ010000147.1:0-5446 GCA_964523835.1 uncultured Ruminococcus sp. | reverse complement strand
CAGATAGGAAATGCGGTGAACGCTTTTGTTTCTCATTTCGGCACGAACCCTCCAAATGCCGTGCTCCACAGACTTGACCTCAAAGAAATCTGCCTTACTGTACTGGTTTTCCCAAGCCTTTCGGATATTATCCCCGCCCAAATCGCAGTCAAGCTCGGCGGCAATGCCGACATAAAAATTTGCGGACGGCTCTGCACCCTCTTTCGGAGAGTATTCGTAAAGACGGTATATTTCTGCCGCACTGACGTCCTGCATATCGGTAAAATGCCTGTCACGGGGAGGGTGAATCTCAACCTTTTGACCCGAAAGCAATTCAACGTCAACAGGCGGATACGGGTCGGGCTTTTTGGCTCTTTCAAGTTCATCGGAACGGTCAAGTGCTGCAATAACAGCATTGCCGATCTCTTCATAAGACACTTCTTTGGGTAATCTGAAACGAAAAGGATCGTTCGGATCATCAAGACCGCCGTAACCATTGTAATTTTTCAAACGTTCAGAAGCAGAGATTGTATAAGTGCCGTCCTCGTCTAATAAAGCAACACATAAAGAGTATTTTTTTGCAAATTGTTTAAAGGTTTTGCAGGTCGTATGATTTACAATATAATTATCAGCAGCACACTCTTCCATAGTTCTCGTATCTACGGGACTTTTTTTCAAATAGTCAAAAGCCTCCCATACTATCTTACCGATTTCAGCCGCATTTTCCGAGTCATTCAGACAACAATATGCAGCCAATTCACGCCGACGCCAGAACATACTTTTTGTAACAGGCACAACTATTATTTTCCCTTCTCCTCTGTACAGATAAATGTCAAACGGAAATCTTGTTTCACGGCAACATTTGTATCTAAGCTTTTTTTCGTATATCTCAATTTTTTGCATAGTTGTTTCATGATCGAAACCGTATGCTTTTATACCTTCTATGTGTCTATTCAAGTCAGCTTTTTCATACTCATCAATTCTGCGCATTGCCTCTTCATAGCTGATCTCCATATTGTTCACCCTTTCACAATAACAACATTCAAACATTTCATTCCCGCAAATTCATCGGAAATATCCGTATATTATTATAATTCAGTTCAGCCGGTTTGTCAATAGTAAAATTAATAATTACGTCCGTCATATCTCATAAAATCCCGATATAAACGTATCTCCCCGAATATTTCATTAAAAATTAAAAGAATATCGCTTCAAATATTGACAAAAATCCCGAATTGTGTTAGAATATGAAAAGAGAGATATAAACCGAGGCAAAGCGGTCGCATAGTGCAGAAATATAAAGCGCACCGCCATTGTTCCACCGAGAAATGAGAAAGGATCTGATCATAAAATGAAGTGTCAGAAGTGCGGCACCGAGTGTCCCGACGGAAATTTGTTCTGCGAAGCCTGCGGGGCGGAGCTGGAGACCCCCGTCCTCCCCGAAAATATAGATGAAAAAGGCCGTGTTAAAAAGATAAAGCCCCCCCGCCCTGCAAAAACCGCCAAAGCCCGCCCCGAAAAAGCAGCGCCCGCAAAGGAGCGCCGTGTCCTGACCCCGGAGGAGCGGGAGAAAAGAGCAGCAAAGGTCAAGGCTGTGTTTATCGGTATCGGAGTTATAGCCGTGGTGGTGCTGGTGGTGGTCATTTCCCAAATTATCGAGCAAAGCAAGGGGCTGTCCGCCGCCCAGAGCATACCTTTGGGGAGAAACGTCCCCTATGCCGTTTCGGAAACAGGGCTGGAATTTACCGAAAAAAGCTCCAACGGGCTTATCAACAGTATCTGCGATTTTGACTATATCTGCATTTCCGAGGACACCGTCAAGGTAAACGGCTCGGAGCAGCCACGGTGGGCGATAATGCTTACTGTGGACGGAGAGGATATTATCACCGCCGTTGAATATTACGATTTCAAGCAGCTGAAAATCAACTGGAAAGGGCGGCTTATGCCCGAAATGCTCACCCAGGAATCCCTTGAATACGGCATGAGCATAAGAAACGTCAACAAGACCCTGGGGCTTAAACCCTATTACGTCCGCCGCAGCGTTTCCAACGACTCGGTCTATTGCTACCGCTATTACTGCAGCGACGCCGAAGCGGGCTATGACAGGGTATTTAACTATTATGTTGAATTTTCCGATATTGAGCTGGCGGTTAAGGGAATACGGTCAAGCGAGGTAAATTATGCCAGCGCCATTTTCAATGCAGGTCCTACCTCCATTGCTACCCCGGTGAACGTATCGAATGAAGAGGAAGCCCCCGACAAGGACGGCGAAGGCGGCGAAAGCGAGGACGGCGAAGCTGACGGCAGCTCCGAAAATTCCGATGAGGACGGCGAAAATACGGAGGAATAATTTTCTGTTCAATCTATATTATTACCATAAGGTACCATAAGGTGCTGTGATCAAAATATACGGTATCGGGAGGGTGCGGTATGATCGGAAAATATAAAATAATTGCTTTAATGACCTGTCGTATTCATAATCTGGAATGCTATACATTTATTGATGTCCTAACCAAAAGGTTTTCCGGGACCGGCTACCGGCTTTTCGTTTACAATTGCAGTCCCCGCCTTGATGAGGATATAAAGGAAAACGACCCGCAGACCTCGGTCTATGAGATGTTCGACGCTTCTTTTACGGACGCTGTTATCATAGACTCAGATCAGATCGGAAACACCGCATTGTGCGAAAAAATAATCAGCCGTGCTGTGAGCTTTGGTCTGCCTGTCATTTCGCTGGGGAAAAGCTTTGAGGGCTGTATCAATATAGTTTACGAGCACCATGCGGGCATAGAGTCCGTTGTTGCACATCTTGCCGATGTGCACGGCATTTCCGATTTCCATATGATAGCGGGAACTAAAGGCAACAGCTTTTCCGAAAAAAGAATAGAGGCATTTAAAAATGCCCTGCAACAGCGGGATATTCTCTTTAATGATGATATGATAAGCTACGGGGACTTCTGGTCGGAGCCTGCGGCAGCTGCTGCCGAAAAACTGTTAAGCGAGGGCAGGCTTCCCCGTGCGTTTGTATGCGCCAATGACCATATGGCTATTGCTGTATCGGTTTTTCTGCAAAGCAAGGGAATATCAGTGCCCGGAGATGTTGTTGTTACTGGTTATGACGGCTTAGATACCGTTTTCAGCTCCTCGCCCACCATTACCTCTGCGTGTATCAAAAAAGAATCGGTGGCGGAAACTATCTGCGGTATCCTTGACCGTGCGTTTGAGGGCGGAAATACAGAGAATATAATCAAGGTCTGCCCCGAGCTGGTGTGCAACGAGTCATGCGGCTGCAAGGCCTCCCGCAGACTTGACGCTGCACTGCTCTTCAATGAGCAGACAAATATGTTCAACCGTTTTCAGAATGAAAATATCATCCTTTCGGAAACTGCCGCAAGGATACAAAAGGCCGACAGCTTTGAGGACATAGCATATATAATGAACGAATATGACCTTATGTACTCAATGTGCTGCATCATAGCTCAGGAATATACGGATGAATCCGTAAATCCCGAGCTTGAAAGCGTCTGCGGTTCGGAGGGTGGGCTTTTTGTCCTGTACGACAGCGACGTTATAGGCGGCACAAAAAGAAGCGACGAAGCCTTCAAGCCCTACTATATGCATGAAAAAGAGATCATTCCGAATCTTATGAAATATCTTGACAGCGGCCGCTGCTGTATTTTCACCACTCTGCATTATCTCGGAATTACCTTGGGTTACATCTGCTTTCATTTCAACGGCTTTTCGGCAGGGAATTACTATAAAGTGCCCCAGACCGCAAGCGTCCTGAACAATGCCATCGGCGGATTTTTAAGTCAGCGCTACAAGCGTTATCTTATGAAAAGGATAGAAAGAATATCGGGAACAGACGTGCTTACGGGACTTTATAACCGCAGAGGGTTCTGCATAAAATATGACAGACTGCTGGAAACCCTCAAAAACGAGCGGCTGGCAGTCATAATGTGCGACCTTGACGGACTGAAATACATAAACGACACCTTCGGTCACGAGGAGGGCGATAACGCTATACATACGGCCGCCGCCGCCCTGAAAAACGTCTGCCCCAAAAACGCCATATGCACCCGTTTCGGCGGCGACGAAATGATATCGGTTTTTCCGTACAATGAAGACGGCACGGACGTGCGCACCCTTATCTGCGAATATCTGGACAGGTACAACGAAAGCTCGGGAAAGCCCTACAGCGTTGCCGCAAGCATTGGCATTTACATTACCGAAAGAGGCGAAAAGCCCGATTTTGAAGAGCTTGTAAAAAAATCGGACATTCTTATGTACGAGGAAAAAAAGCGCAGAAAGGCCGCCCGCACCACTTGAAAAATTTACTCATATCCCATTTTAAAGGGACTGCCGCAAAGCTGTTGTGATATAATCCCCTTAGCGTGGACACACGAAAAAACAAAAATTACGTGAGCCACTCTAAGGAGGATTTTTTTATGCGAAGGAAAGTAAAATTAACAGATGAGAAAAGAATAAAAGCAGTACAGGAATATACAGAAGAAAAAGGGAGTTATGCAGTAATAGCGGAAAAATATGGGATAAAGCAACAATCGCTGCGAATAACGGTGCTGCGGGCAAAGAATGACGGAATAGAAACAGTAAGAGCAAAATTCCAAATATGGTTGTGATTTTGTTTTTGTGTGCAGTGTTACGACACATTGTGACGGCACAACAGCTCAATGGCTAAAAAAACATAAATTATGTCGTTGTCAAGATTAAAATGTATGTCGAAGACAGTCTTGACAACGGCATAATTTGTAATATAATGACAAAGCGGTTGTGACATTTTTCGACATATACACGGTTTATAAATCAGATTCGTTTATGCAAAGTTTAAAACTTATTTTCTCTCGAATTTCCTGCACAATTCCTTAACAAACAATTCCGCAATGGGAGAAAACACCTGATATTTTTTCCATATGATATACATTTTCGTTTCAAGAATCGGTTCAAGGGGACGAAAGCAAAGTCCGCTTTCCTCGCTTGTATCTGCAAGCTTGTCAAAGGTCAGCATATACCCAAGCCCCTCACGGACAAAAACCGTGCCGTTATAGCAAAGATTGAGTGTCCCCGAAAAATTAAGCTTTTCCGCATTTTCTCCGCACCAGCGGGGAATATCAACTCTCACTGCCTGTCGGGAACAGATAAGCGGCAGACCGTACAAGTCCTCCGCACGTATGGTTTTCTTTTCTGCAAGCGGACTGTCCCGCCGCATAACAACTCCCCACACGTCCGCACCCTGCACCTCAAGATAGTTGTACTTCGACAAATCGGGAGGTTCAACGATAAAGGCAAGATCAAGCAGTCCCCTGTCAAGCTTTTCCGCCACCTGTTCGGTGTTTCCGCTTGAAAGATGATACCGCAGCATAGGGTATTTTTCGGTAAAACTCTTTACCGCCCGTGCAAGATATTTTATCAGATAAGATTCGGCGCAGCCTATATAAATATCGCCGCC
>CAZGAZ010000146.1:0-5486 GCA_964523835.1 uncultured Ruminococcus sp. | reverse complement strand
CCGATCCTGTGACGCCCGATCCTGTGACACCCGATCCTGTGACACCCGATCCTGTAACTCCCGACCCTGTAACTCCCGACCCTGTGACACCCGATCCCGAGACAACGCCTACAGTGACAACACCTACCGAGGCAACGACGACAACGGCTACAGAGCCTGTTCCCACAGTAACGACCTCTCCGAACACAGGGAGCAGACCGCATATCGGAACCACTCTGCCCGACATTCAGGCGGCAAGCGTTCCCAAAGAAACATTGGGCAGCGAGGATATTTCTATGGGTTCCGGACTTTTGTCCGGCGCTGTAAGTGCGGTTATTTCGGATAAAATGATCGCATTGCCCCCGATAGTTATTTCGATAGCTGCTGCGGTTTCGGCATTCGTTTCAAAACGGCACAGAAAAAAATGATCTCATATCCGGACGGGAGACCCTATGCAGATCTCCCGTCTTTTTTCGAAAATCGGATCATATGATGAAACAACACCTTGCAAGAGATATCCACCGCCATATGATAATGTGCGCAGTATGGCTTAGCCTGATAGTACGGTTTGCGGCTGCATCCCTCAGTGCGTATACGGGACTAAATACGTCTTACACTTGTTTACTGCACTTCATTGAGCCTCGGCTTCCTTATCGCAAAGTTTTTTGATACCGTTTAACTAATCAATAATAATGCTGCATTTCATAATTTGATCAATATTGCTTTTTATGCTCCGGGTACCAGATTTTATTATACAACATCACTGCGAATCAATAACCATATTCTTAACATCAGCAACTTTATTAACTTGTTTACAATTTGTGGAAAGAAAAATTGTTAAAAGTGCCGAATATGGTTAAAGATATTGACAAATCAGTAAGCATGTGCTAAAATATATTATAGCATAACACTGTTATGCCAAGGAGGCGATAATTTGGGCGAGGACAAAGACACACGAGAGCGTCTGCTTGAAAGCGCAAAGGCGGAGTTCGCCGAAAAAGGCTATATGAAAGCCTCCCTGCGGAAAATATGTGCTAATGCGGGAGTTACAACAGGGGCGCTGTATTTCTTTTTCAAGGACAAAGAGGACTTGTTCGCAGCAATTGTGGGACAGCCACTTGAAGGTCTGAAAGAGATCATAATACAGCACTTTGCCAATGAACGGGATATTCTTACTTCTTTCGACATATCCGAAATGAAGGAGCATATCGACGGCGGACACGACGAGATAGCGACTGTGCTCATACATCACCTCTATTCCAACTATGACGCATTTACACTGATACTGACAAAATCCCAAGGATCAAAATATGAGGGCTGCGTTGACGAGATAGTGGAAATGACAGACAATGTTTACAGCGCAATGGCGGAAAATATGGCGAATATGCTTCCGAATATGCGGGTAAATACCTATATGCGGCATTGGCTCACTCATATGATGATAGACGCATTTATTCACCTGTTAACCCACGAACGGGACGAGCAAAAGGCTCTTTCCAATATGCGGAAAATCCTCAATTTTCTCGTAAAAGGCTGGGTGGATATGATACTTATTCCCGATGATGAAAAATAAAATTTGCCGTACAATTGTGCGGCATATATTACAGGAATAACATAACAATGTTATGCTAATGTTATGTTGACGTTTAATACAAAACCGCTTTAAGCGGATGAAAATATAATAAAGTCAGCTCGGACTAGCTCACGGGAGGTTTTATAATGTATCTTGAGGTAAAGGATCTGAAGAAAAGCTACGGAAAGGACAGCAGTTATATCCAGGTGCTCAAAGGTATTTCCACGGGAGTGGAGCGGGGACAGATGTGCGTTATTCAGGGCACAAGCGGTAGCGGAAAGTCTACACTGCTCAACTGCATAGGCGGACTTGACGAACCGGATTCGGGCTCAATCAAGGTGGACGGTAAGGAGATTTTCGGGCTTAAACCGAATGCCCTTTCCGACTACCGCCGTGACAATTTAGGATTTATTTTCCAGTTCTACAACCTTGTGCCGAATTTGAGTGTAAGGGAAAATATCCAGGTATGCGAGTATCTTTCCGATAATCCTCTGAAAATGGATGAACTGCTGGAGACCCTCGGTTTAACGGAACATCAGAATAAATTCCCCTCGCAGCTTTCGGGAGGACAGCAGCAGCGGTGTGCCATTGCAAGGGCTTTGATAAAAAATCCAAAGCTGCTTTTATGCGACGAGCCGACAGGTGCGCTGGACTCCAAAACCTCACGGGATATTCTTGTACTTCTGGAGCAGATAAACCAAAAATACGGAACAACAATGCTTATCGTCACCCACAATAATTCCATAAAAAATATGGTGCATAAGGTAATAACAGTCAAAGACGGTCTTATCAAAAAGGACTATCTGAACGAAACGAGAGTGCCTGCTGCAGAACTGGAGGACTTGTAATGAACAAAGTGCTTAACAAAAGAATCCTGCGTGATCTGAAAAGCAATTTCCTGAGGTATTTTGCGCTGTTTCTGCTGATCGTAATGGGTATGTACATAATAGTTGCCATGATAGCCTCCGCAGAAACCATAATTCAGGGTACAGAGAAAAATGCGGAAAAAAATCATCTGGAGGACGGGCAGTTTGCGGTTTTTGCGGAGCTGACCGCTTCGCAGGAAAAAGAAATTGAACACATGGGAATCTCCCTTGAAAAAATGTTTTCATTTGACGTTGACATGGAGGACGGTTCTGTTCTGCGCATTTTCAAAAGCCGTGAAAATATAGATATTGTCAGCGCCCAGCAGGGTGTACTTGCCGAAAAGATCGGTGAAATATGTCTTGAAAAAAGGTACTGCGAGGAGAATAATATTTCTGTCGGTGATACGGTCATGATCGGCGGAAACGAACTTACCGTGACAGGCATAGGCAGCGCACTTGATTATGACTCCCCTACCAAAAATATTTCCGACGCTTCCGTTCAAAGCAAAATTTTCGGTATTGGATTTGTTACCGATGAGCAGTATGATGTGCTGAAAAAAAGCGGCAAAACAGAAGATCTGCGGTATGCCTATCTGCTGAACGGCAAAGAGACACATAACGAATTAAAGGAAAAAATTAAAAGCTTTGAATTTGTGACAGAAGATATTTCCGATGAATTTTTACTGGAAATGTTAGAGGAAAAATTGCAGAAAAAGAAAGATATACAAAACGGCATATCCGACTTGAAAAACGGTTCGGAAAGTCTGCGGGACGGTCTTTCCGAGCTTGATAAAAACGGTGGGGCAGTATCACAATTTGCGCCCGAATATGCGATAGGAGTAACGGCTGCATACAACGGCTCCGTTAAGCTTGCCGACGGAATTTCTGAACTGCAAAAGGAAACCGACAAGCTTCTTGATGAGATTTTTGAGATAGATATTGACAATCTCACCGAATTTATCGAGGCGGAAAACAATCCCCGTATCAAAGGCTGCGCAGGAGATGTGATAATGAACAAAAACATTGGAATGCTTGTGGGAATTATTCTTATCGCACTTCTGGCATATGTAATTTCGGTTTTTGTTATTCATCAGATTCAGCGTGAATCCAGCGTTATCGGTGCGCTTTATGCACTGGGCGCAAAGAAGAACGATCTGATAAGGCATTATGTTTTACTGCCCACACTGATAAGCTTTTTGGGGGGAGCTGCCGGCACCGCCATTGGTTTTACCGACTTTGCAATGAACAGCATTACCGGGGATTCCTACAGCTATTATTCCCTGCCGATCTTTGAAACGGTTTATCCTGTTTACTTGCTGATCTACGGCATTGTTATGCCTACTGTGATCTCTGCAATCGTGAACACTCTTGTCATAAACAAAAAACTTTCCCAGACTGCTCTTTCACTTATAAAAAATGAGCAGAAAACTAACATGGTCAGGGAAATGGATCTGGGAAATACTGGTTTTATAAGACGTTTCCAGATACGTCAGCTTACCCGTGAGGCAAGGACAAATCTTACGGTAATTGCGGGAATGCTCTTTTCTCTGTTTATTGTAATGATAGGCGTGGACTGCTATGTTATGTGTAATAATTATAAAACCGACAGTATGGCGGACACTGAATTTGAATATATGTATACGCTGAAATATCCCGAGAAAACAGTTCCCGAAAATGCAGAGGCTTGCTATATGGAATCGCTTTCCAAGACAGACCGGGGATATACTCTTGACGTTAACATTATCGGAATTGACAGCGACAACAAGTATTACAACGCAAAGCCCGAAAAGGGCAAAAACAAGGTTGTTATCAGTTCTGCTGCGGCGCAGAAATACGGCCTTAAAAAAGGCGGCAAGCTTATTCTCACCGACAGCGCAAGCGACACCGATTATGCCTTTACAATTACGGACACAGCGGATTATGCGGTGAATTTGGCGGTGTTTATGGATATTGACAGTATGCGTGAGCTTTTCGGGGCAGATGACGATTACTACAATGTTCTGCTTTCGGATAAGGCTCTCGACATTGACAGCGGGCGTATTTACGCCGTGACAACACGGTCGGATATAGAGCGCTCCGCAAGCGTTTTCACCGACCTTATGATGCCAATGGTGGTTATGATGACGTCGGTTTCCGCAATTATTTTCTTTGTGGTAATCTTCCTTATGATGAACGTTATGATAGATCGTGCCGCATTCGGGATATCCCTTGTGAAAATTTTCGGTTTCCGCACCAGTGAAATACGCAGGCTTTACCTTAACGGAAACACGGCGGTTGTGGCGATCGGCGCAGTGACCTGCATACCTGTTGCAAAGGTTCTTACGGATAAGCTTTACCCCGGCTTTATTGCAAATGTTGCATGCGGCATGAATATCGCATTTCCGTGGTATTTGTATGCGGGACTGTTCTGTGCGGTCATGGCGGTGTACTTTATCGTGAATGCCGTGCTTGTGAACAAGCTGAAAAAGATTTCCCCTGCTGAGGCGCTGAAAAACAGGGAATAATCCTTAAGGAACGGTATGAGTATACAAAAAGCGCCGAAGTAATTTCATAATTTTCCGATACCGCAGCAGGAATAAAGTCTGACAACAGTCCACACACAGCGAAAAGCTGTATGTGGGCTGCTTTGCATAAATTTGTGTACATGTCTGTTCATAATTTATTTATTCTTTGAAATATCAGAACTTTACATATTTTTTATTGACATTTTTCGCAGCATATGGTATAATCATATTATAATTTTTCAATAGATGAAAACATATCTTTACATATAAAAAAGAGCTTGTGAACAATTACCTTATCGCATTGGAGCAAATGTGCATTCGGGTGATTCTGCGGTGCGTTTATGGAAAACGCTTTAAGGAACAAGTTCCGGTAAAAATGATAGGTAAAAGGAGCAAACGTGATGAAAACAAAAAATGCTGCGTATCATATTATATATGGCGTTATGCTGGCATTATCGGTATGCATTGTTATATATCTGGCGCTGAATTTCAATTATCCGTCGATCAGTGATACGGAATTTTCATATGAAACTGTTTTTGATACGGGCTGGCATACCGCAGACA
>CAZGAZ010000145.1:0-5843 GCA_964523835.1 uncultured Ruminococcus sp. | reverse complement strand
CAAATGACGGAGCGGTATCGCTTAAATGAGAATGTCTGCAAGGATATACTGCTTCGCAGCTGTCTTTTTCTCATCGGTATAGGTACTATGATCTGCGTCAATCATATAGAATTTACCGATAAGCAGGCTGCGGATATGATGAAGCGGACGGTTTCGGATATGATAAAAGGAGTTATAGAAAAGTGAAAAATATAGGTTTATTAAAAGCGCTTTCTCTTACCCGCAGGGCAGATAAAATGACGGATAAGGAACGTCAGGCTTTGCAGCAGCAGCGGCTAAGTGAGCTTGTAGCTTATGTGAGGGCGAACAGTCCGTATTTTGCAAGGCTGTATCAAGGAATAGATGATGATACATCCCTATCCTCTTTGCCTGCTGTAAACAAGGTAGAAATGATGGCGCATTTTGGTGAGTGGCTGACAGACAGAAGTATAACAACAGATAAGATAAACCGTTTTATGTCTGACATATCAAATGCGGGGAAAAAGCTTGACGGCAAATATCTGGTATACACGACTTCCGGCTCAACAGGCAATCCCTGCACCGTGCTGTACGATGATACTGCGATCAATGTATCTTCCGCTATCGGCGTACTGCGAAGCTTTGCCAGAAAGCAGGACATGAAAGCGTTTATGAAAAACGGCGGCAAGACAATAGCGCTGTTTGCGGACAACGGCTTTTATCTCGGCTGCGGCTCTGTCCGATACAATCTGCGCAAAATGCCCTGGAAAAATAATAAGATGAAAACCTGCGATGTCCGCAAGCCAACATCTGAAATTGTAAATACACTGAATAATTTTCAGCCGTCTATGATAGGCTGTTATCCGACTGCAATGGAGCTTCTCGCTTACGAGCAGGAAAACGGAAGACTGCATATTCATCCTGCAATTATTATGACAGGCGGTGAAAAGCTGACCGATGATGTCAGAGAACACCTTTCCGATGTGTTTGACTGTTATGTTCAGACAAACTATTCCTGTACCGAGGGAGGTACAATTGCTTGCGAATGCACAGAAAAGCATTTTCACATAAATGACGACTGGGTCATATTGGAGGCAGTCGATGAAAATAATATGCCTGTTCCTTTCGGGACGCAGTCGTCGAAGGTACTGCTTACAAATCTTGCAAACACGATATGCCCTATCATACGCTTTGAGATCACGGACAGAATTGTATTGCACGATGAGCCCTGTGGCTGCGGTGATACAAGACCGTGGCTTACGTTAGAAGGAAGAACAGATGATATTCTGACCTTTGAGAACGGCGTTAAAATTGCTCCGCTCGCACTTTATGCAATACTGAAGGAAGTGCACGGAATAGAGCGTTTTCAGCTTATACAACACGAACAAAACCGTTTGGAACTCCGCTTGAAAGCAGAGAACAGAAAAGAAAAATTTGCCAAGGCAAAGCAGGCGATTGACATGTATCTGAAGCAAAACGGGGTACATGCCGAAATCTATTTGACAGATGATCATCCTGAAGCAAACCCCATCAGCGGAAAATATAAGCATATCATTGCAAAATGTGAAATGCAGTCACAAATTCATTAGCTCTGTTTTTATTATAACCGCCTGCCAAATAAAAAACGACAGGCTTGGCGGGCCAAACAGTTATGCAATAACTCCTCCGGCTTCGTTTTGAAGTCAGGAGGAGTTTTTTTGAAGATATATTTTTATTAATTGGTAATCTATCAAAAAATCGCTTCTGATGTAAAATAAAATTTTGCGTTTCAAATTTTGCTTGACTTATTTTTCCATATATGCTATACTTAGAGATGTAAAATGTAAAAATATGCCCTGAGCGGCAGGAAAAGGGCTTTATGAAAGGAACGAAAAATATGAATATTGCTGAGATCAAGGAACAGATGTGCGACGTGTGCCATAAAATGTGGCAGCTGGGCTGGGTGGCAGCCAATGACGGGAATGTTTCGGTAAGACTGGAGGACGGCACTTTCCTTGCCACCCCCACAGGCATTTCCAAAAGCTTTATCACCCCCGAAAAGATAGTCCGTATAGACGGAGAGGGCAATATTATTGAGGCACAGGAGGGCTACCGTCCCTCATCGGAAATTAAAATGCACCTGCGCTGCTACAGCGAGCGGGCGGACGTTGGCGGCGTTGTCCATGCCCATCCCCCGACAGCCACGGGCTATGCGGTTGCCAATAAGGCGCTGGACGGTTATACTATGATAGAGGCGGTAATTGCTGTGGGCAGCGTGCCCGTGACCCCTTACGGCACTCCCTCCACTTATGAAGTGCCCGAGGCTATAGCTCCCTATTTAAAGGAGCATGACGTTATGCTGCTGCAAAATCACGGTGCGCTGACCGTGGGAGCAGACCTGCTGACCGCCTATTACCGCATGGAGACCCTTGAGCTTTTCGCAAAAATTTCCCTGACGGCTCATCTGCTGGGCGGCGAAAGGGAGATTTCCCGTGAAAATATTGACAGGCTTTGCGCTATGCGTGAAAATTACAAGGTCACAGGCAATCACCCGGGTTACAAAAAATATCCTTATGGCAGCAACTGATGAACAATATAGAAAATATCCGTAAAATGGAAGAGGAAATGAGCGCCAACAGAGCGGAAATGCAGAAGATAACCCTTTTTTTACGGTGGTCTACTGGATATGTATAGTGCCTATAATTATAGCGATTGTAATATTTTTAGCCGTATTGGCGGCTATGGTTATAACGCTCGGAAAGGCGGGGTATGTGATAACCCCTGTACTGGCGCTTGAATGGTTTGCTTCGATAGGGGCGGTTTTCCTGTTTGGTATGTCTCACGCCAAATATAAAAAGTGTACCTATGGGTCGGTGGCGGTACTGCTTTTTATAAGCCTGCTGGATGTTATCAGCGGTACGTTTCCTCTGCTCTATTTGATCTTGGCTGTCCTCCAATGGCTTTGCATAAAGAAATATGACAGGATAGATTACCTTAAAAAGCAGCAGGGCTATCCCGATTTTAACCCCATTCTCTTTGTGTCGGCTGTGGCGGATATCAACAGGCGGCTTAATGATAACGAGGTGAGAGTGCAGCTTTCCCAAAACCGGGAGAACAGGCAGGCGATTCGCATAGAGAATGTGCCCGATGAAATGCCGGGCCTCGAAATGCCCGATGAAAACGAATATCTCACCGAAAGGGAAATTGCCGACCGCAAAATGAATGACATTTTCAAGGAATGATCTTCATGTGAACAATGGATAATTTTCCCGGAAATATGAGGTAAAGATATTGCTTCTGACCTCTTTACATCTAACTTCTTAAAGGAAACGATTATGAGTAACTATTATGAGGATGAGGATATTTGCGCTGCGCTTATTGATCGGATCGAAGGTTCATTCGGCAGCAAGCGCAAGGTAATGCTTAAAGAGCTTTGCAGCTTTAAAACAAAGGCGGCGGACGAATTCTGGACGGAAAATTCCGACAGATATCTTGCCGAAATAATGATGTGCCGCAGCGACCGTTTTTCCGACGTCTGCGCAGACAAGCTTACCGACCTTTCGGAGCGGGCGGCGGGGCATCCCGACGCACACGAACTGGCGGGGGAGAGCTTTTTTGTGCTGGGCAGCTGTATGTTCAAGGAGTCCGACAAGATGTTCAGGGCATACGAGCAGGTCGCAAGGAATGCCGTAAAAATACGCAGCCGTCATATAAACTGGGCTTCTCCCGGAGCGATAAATCCGGGCAGACTGCCCGATTTTCTGGGCGAGCGGCTGGATGCGGAGCGCACGGACGACTGCATTGAAAGCGACTTTTTCTCCCGCCTTAACGATGTGATAATAATCACCGCCGCCAATGCCATTACCCTTGACAAGGACAAGGAAAAGGTCACCGAAAGAGTGAAATATTTGTATGACAAATATCCCGATGTATACGGCGCTGCTGGCTTTTTTGCCCACTTTGTCACCGATTCGTCGGCGGCTTACGAAAAATTTGCGGACTTCACCCTGGACCCTATCTCTTACCCCATTCTGCTGTGGGTGCTGGGGGGGCTGTCCCACAACGGAAAATGCTATATGCAAAACGCCCCCGCAGCCTATATCGGCGAGGATAACGAGCTTATTCAGATAAAACTGCCGCTGGAAAATATTGATCCTCGCTGGTATGAATTTCTGACACAAAAGCCCTTGCGGGACATTGAGATGAGTTCGGTAAAAAACGCCGCTTACAACAAGGCGTTTCTCGATAATTTCACATTTATAGTATCTGCGGCGGTGAATAAAAACGACCCCGTGCAAATGGAAATGTGCCGTGAATATCTTTTCAGAGCCGCCGAATTATCCGGCTCGAGAGCCGCTTTTGAGGGACTTATAGATCACGGCTTTGTGAAAACCGCCGAGGAGCTTATGAATCTTACCAAGGCGATATGCAAAAGCGTGAGCGAGGGAGTGTGCGTTTACTGCTTTTATGACCTGTTTACCACATTCACCCCCTCCAACAGCGATGTGGACGGCTTTTGTGAGGCAGTGCGCTATGCAGCAGATTATCCCTTTGAGCAAATGTCCCCCGAGGCCGAGGACGAAAAACGGCGTTTAAAAATTTTTGCGGACAAGCTTTCAAGTGCAAGAAGCAGGTCAAATTAATTAATTTGTGAAATAACGGTTAATAATTTATTGCACTCGTATGCGTTAATTTATTTATACGAATTTTTAGGAGAGGTTTTATGCAGGAGGATAGAAAAAATACCGTAAGCCCCGAGGATACATTGCCCGTGGAGGACGGCGTTTCCGAAAATACGGACACAGCCTGTGACACGGACAGTGCAGATGATACCGATAACGGCGGCGTTTCCGAAAATGCGGATACGGACGGAGATGAGGACGAGGGACGTCCCCCGGTCGACCCGAGAAATAAGCTGTACACGGTTATATCTCTGCTGATTTTTGCGGTGGGCTATTTCGGTTATCATTATATTGCGGATAATTTTTCCCTGGAGTCCGCTTATTTTATCGAAGCCCCCGCAGGGGACGAGGCTGCGGCATTTGCCCGTGAGATCGGCTGGGAATATCTCCCCGAGGGCAGCGAGTTTCTGTATGCAAGGCTGCATAAGAATTTCGATGACAACGCTCTGTATTGCGCTTTTTTATTGCCTGAGGAAATAGAAGAACCCTCCGATTTTGAGGAATACATTCCCTTTGACTGGGCAGGCCCTGTGGAGGACGAGCGGTTTACGATTTTTCCCGAGGACAATATGATACCCGATTATGTTTACGGCGACAGCTATGTTTACCGTGAGGACCCGAAGATACGCTGCCTTATATACAAGGAAAATGACCGATACACAGCCGTTTTCCGCACCACCGACTACGGCGGCGGAGTAAGGGACATTATGAGGCGGGGAAAGATCGCCCGATAGCTGATAAGTTTCTTTTAAGCTTACGGCTGAAAAATTTCGATTGGGTTTAGTGATTTGTGCTTACCGGTTCATATTGAATTTCCGGAAGCTGCTATGCAGTGCGGTAAATCGGAATTTGCAGAGATAACCATAATAAAAAATCGGATAAGGAGTTAGGAATGATAAATTTATCTGAATTTCACAGTTATGTTGCAGAAAACCAGTCAAATATCTGTCAGATGACAGTTATTCAAAAGGACAGAGTAATATTAAACGATACATGGAATGGCTACAAAGCTGATGATACAGTGCATACGATGTCTGTTACGAAAAGCATTGTTTCTTTATTGGTTGGCATTGCCATTGAACAGGGACTGATCGGCAGTACAGACGATTATGTGTTGGATTATTTTCCCGATTACAAGATCAAACGGGGAGAAAAGACAATTCAAAAAGTAACATTGAAAAATCTTTTGACAATGACCGCACCCTATAAGTATAGATCAGAGCC
>CAZGAZ010000144.1:0-5864 GCA_964523835.1 uncultured Ruminococcus sp. | reverse complement strand
TAAGGCTTGAAAGCCACTCTGCACAGCCTATATTTTCAAGTCCCGCTTCAACAACTACAGGCACGCCTACTATCCATACGCCGTAATTTGCAGGGTCTATCTCTTCTTCCATAGCCGTGACGCCTGCGTCAACAGCTTCGGAAATGTCAAAGCCCTGAAGGGTAAGCTCATCTGCATATGAGCCGTATGCCTCGTCAAAATCATCGAAGCTAACCTCCTCGATAGCGACGAGAATATCCTCCGCACCAATGACTTCTGCTGTGGCAGCAGCCTGTACTGTTGCAATAACGTCATCTGTAAAAATATTTTCGGCAGCAAAATTGTCCTGCGCTTCTTCATAAGCAGCAGTGCCTATTCCAAGCAAATGCCAGCCGTCACCGAATAAACCGTCGTTTGCCCAGTCTGTAAGAATTGTGCCTACCGTTGTTACCGAAACGTAGTAAACGATCACCATAATTGCCGCAAAGATAGGCAGTGCAAGAATACGGTTTGTAACTACCTTGTCTATTTTATCCGAAACCGTCATGCCGCCTCGGTTCTTCTTTTTAAGACAGCCCTTGATTACCGTGGCTATGTAAATATACCGCTCATTGGTGATAATGCTTTCGCTGTCATCATCCATTTCTTTCTCTGCAGCGGCAATATCGTGCTCAATGTGGGCTTTTTTATCAGCGGGAATGTTCAGCATTTCAAGCACCTTTTCGTCCCGCTCGAATATTTTTATGGCATACCATCTCTGCTGCTCTTCGGGAATATCATGCAGAACAGCTTCCTCAATATGAGCAATAGCGTGCTCAACGCAGCCGCAGAATTCATGCTTCGGAACAGACTTTTCACCCGACCTTGCAGCCTCTATGGCCGCTGTGGAGGCTTCCGGAATCCCCGTTCCTTTAAGCGCGGAAATTTCCACTACCTTGCACCCAAGCACCGAAGCAAGCTGCTCGGTATATATATTGTCGCCGTTTTTGCGGACAACGTCCATCATGTTTACAGCGCACACAACAGGTATTCCCAGCTCCACAAGCTGTGTGGTAAGGTACAGGTTTCTTTCAAGGTTTGTACCGTCGATAATATTCAGAATAGCGTCGGGACGTTCACCGATAAGGTAATTTCTTGCAACGACTTCCTCTAAAGTGTAAGGGGAGAGGGAGTAAATTCCCGGCAGGTCGGTGATTATCACGTCCTTGTGACCTTTAAGTCTGCCCTCTTTTTTCTCAACCGTAACGCCCGGCCAGTTCCCCACAAACTGATTTGAACCGGTCAGCGCATTAAAAAGCGTGGTTTTGCCTGCGTTGGGATTTCCCGCAAGCGCAATTCTTATCTCCATAATAAGATTTATCCTTTCTGTAAGTTAGATTTATCTAACCATATTAGTTATTGCTAACTTATGCGCAAAAAATTTATCCGACTTCTATCATTTCGGCGTCGGCTTTTCTCAGGGAAAGCTCATATCCCCGAACGGTAATTTCAATAGGGTCTCCCAGCGGTGCGACCTTGCGGACATATATCTCGGTACCCTTTGTGATACCCATATCCATTATCCTTCTCTTTACCGCACCTTCGCCGCAAAGCTTTTTCACGGTGACCGTCTGACCTATTGCCGCATTCTTTAATGTAGCCATAAAATCATCTCCTTAAACCATAATTTTCTGCGCCATTTCCTTTGAAACGGCAACTCTTGAATCCTTGACGTTCACGATAACGTTTCCGCTGATTTCGCTTATGACCGTTACCGCAGAGCCTGCAACAAAGCCCAGATTTTCGAGAAATTTTCTTGTGTCGGGATTTCCTCCGACTTTCTTGATTATGTTTTCCTCACCTGTATTTGCAAGTGTAAGCGGCATCATAGATACACTCCTTTACTAGAAGCAAGATTTTTAGAGGCAAGAGGCTAGAAATTTTATCCTCCGCATCAGTATAAAGCAATAAGTTAGGCAGAACTAACTCGTTTGCAATTGTTATGGTTAGCTCTCACTAACCATATATTATATTACACCATTTTCCCATAAATGTCAAGGGGTTTTCGAAACCTTTTACATTTTCGTTAAATATGTACAGAATTACAAGTTAGCTTTAGTTAACTCAACGGTAATATTGTACAAACATATTCTCATATGCAGTACTGTTCCAGAACGCTTTTCAGTGCACTTGCGCTTGCATTGTGTATCCTCGCCACGGGAATATTGTGATTTTGTGACTTCCGATTAACGCTGTTCACCATTTTGTGAGAACAGGTGTTTGTGAAAACCACCATTAAGTCGGGAATTCCGAGCTTGCTTTCAAAATCCGAGGGCATTTGGGTGAACACCTTTGCCTTGCAGTTGTATGACTTGCAGATATCCTTGTATCTTGTCGCCATGCAGTCGTTTCCGCCTATTAATACTATGCTCATTTGATTTCATCTCCTTTCGGTTGCTGTATGCTAACTATATTGTACCATGGAAAACCGTGTTAGTCAGGTATAGCTTTTTTAGTCTTTCCGTATTTATTATGTAAATTATTTTCCTGATACAATACAAGATAAAATCACTTTTTTTCCACTCTGCCAATTAATCTTTCGCACCAAAGATACACTGAAACTTAGGGGTTTACCGCTAACTTTCAAACTTTTCCGCCTGTTTCCAACGTCTGACCTCTTTCAAAGGTTATTCTGTCCAGACGACCGTAAGCATAAATATCTCACTTTGCTATCATAACGCCCAGACCTGTAACTGTGCCTATAATTACGGCAAACAACGTTCCCGGGAAAAGCATACCCTTGACATGAAACCATTTCTGAGAGTATTCCTTATCCATATGCTCCGTCCCCGGCAAACGAAACATTTTCAAGTGCGCAAACAATACCCAGTCAATGAAAAACGTGTCCCATACGCCCACGGCGGCAAACAGAATAAGACCGAAAACGACGCCTTGCCAAAAGGTCTCTGCGCCCGCAAAAATCGCCCCTGCCGTTAAGACAGCCGAGAAAAACATCAGAGCAATTGATTTTATCGCAACAGTTCTTTTGCTTAGCGGTGCAGTTTCTATTCTTGTATGAGTCTTAAAATATTCCTCCTGAATTTCGGGAGGATAATTATGCACCTCTGCCTCGGGGTGCTTGACCTTAGGCAGCATTACCATTGCTGTAAATAACGCCATGAAAATAATCGTTTCAATAATAACAATACTCCAAACCATTTTATATACTCCTTTCAAACTCATGGTTTCTTTTTCTGAATATATAATCGCACATTTTACCGCCTGTGCCAAGCTGTTCGGTGTACAAAAAAGCCGCACCCGGCATATCCGAATATAAAAGGTCGTCCACCTTGCAGAATATTTTTGTCATCTCGAAAATGCCGTATTTTTCAAAAATTTTGCAGTAAATACACTCTCTCGCAGTCATTGCAAATTCATTTTTATACGTTTTCGGGTATTCGATTTTCCAGCCGTAACCGCAGGTGTATTTGAATTTCAGCGGCATGATACATTTCAAAAACGGTATAAATACCGGATTTTCCGAAAGCCGCCGCATTTTGACCGCCGTAGGTTCAAGATATTTATACATGGCTTTCCGAACTTTTTCTATTGCCTCGGCACGGGAACAGCTTTGCTCAAAAAATTCTTCAAATGCCAGAGCCGAAAATAAATTGCATAAGTGTCCGTAATTTTTATTGTCGCAGTATTCGGAATTTTCATTTATATAACAGCTTATTTTATCTGTGACAAAATGCTTTGCGGACGTTTCCGAATCATTGTACAGATCGGAAAATCTGCTTTTCGATACCATTTTTTCGGGTATGTATTTCAACCTTTATCACTTCCTGTTTTAATTTCGTGCTTTCCGATTTTGCAGCATTTTCTTACCTATTCGACCCACTGCAAGGGATAACAGACAAGCAGTTCCTAATGCTGCATTTTGTGATGGTGTATTTCCGGATCTCCGAACTCATAGAATTTCATCTCGTTTGTCCTTTCATATTTCAAAACAGTTAGAATAAGCTAACTTGTTGCTTTGATAAAGGCTATCGCCAATATTAGCGATAGCTAACTCAATAATATTATACACCTGTCATAAGGCATTGTCAATGGTCTGCAAAATTATTTACATATAATTTACATTTACCGAAAAAGTAACAAAACAATAGCTGTCGGTTTGTCGGACGGATTTTTTATAAGTTGAGCGGAAAGCCTTATAATAACTTTCCGCTTTTGTTATTCTCTGCGTTTTTTTATGTAACCGCTGTTTGCTTTTTCTTATTCACAATATTTTTATAATATTCTTCGGGGCTTACCTGATTTGCCTTCATTTCCTTTTTATTTTCGTACATCTTCATATCTGCACGCTGATATATATCCATAAGCTTTTTAAGTCCGCATTTTTTATCATATGCACAGAATCCGTGTGCAATGCTTATCCTGAATTCCTTATCCGGCAGATTGTTATGCGCCCTGACATTCTCCGCAAATATTTCTATTCCCGACTTATAACGGTCTTCTACCTTATCGCCGCTCAGAAGCACAGCAAATTCATCGCCGCCTATCCTGAAGCATTCGCATTCAAGATTTTCAAAGGCAGACTGTATTATTTCGGCGCTTTTTATAAGCATACCGTCGCCGCAGTGGTGTCCCATATTGTCGTTTACGTATTTAAGGTCGTTTACATCAAACATAATTATACCCACTGCGGGAACATTGTCCTTTATCTTTTCAAGCTCCACAAGGTGCTCTTCAAATGCAGTACGGTTGCCAATCCCCGTAAGGCCGTCATGGTAAGCAAGGTGACTTACAAATTCCGTCTTGATACCGAGCTTTACCGCATTTATGGTATTTTCAAGGCTGGAGCTGCCGTAGCAGAGTATGAATATCAGCAGTCCTATACGCACAAACATCGCACTGTCGCTGCCTGCACCGGTATAGTATCTGATAATGTCGATAAATGCAGCCACCGCTATACAGCTCAGACCAATGCCTCTTAATATTCTGTAGATATTTTTTGTCTGATTGGTGCTTACGACAACAGAACTGCGGATTATCGTAAATGCAAGAAGCACCGCAGATATTGCAAGAAGTATATGCGATAAAGTAAGAGTTTCATGGATATCCGCCAGTCCCAGCAAATGCAGACCCCAGCAGATAACAAACTCCGCCGCCGACATAATGCACACCGCAGGACGCACTGTTTTATGTATAAATCCGAATGCTGCGTCAAGGTACAATACCAGCGGTATCGGTATGAGCATAAGAGACCCGCAGGATATTATCTGCATAGTACGGCTGTCCTCAAAATAAAGCTGTATAAGATTGGTTTCCGCCAGACACCATACCGCAACGCTTATTGAGAACAGCCCCAGATACAAAAGCTCATGATTCTTTCTGGACTGCATATTGATAGGTATATCGGCTATGATAAGCAGCAGCCCCACAAACAGTATAAGCACACAGGTAATAAAGGCTACCAGTCTTTCGTCAATAATATTAAGCACCGCTCCGCCCGAGCTGCCTATGTAGATATTATCGATACCGCTCCTTGCACTTTTATACACGGTGTAGACACGTATTTCGATTTCCCTGCCTGCGTCCTCAGTGGAGAAGTCTATACAGCTCCAGTGAGTGCCCATTGATCTGTTGTAAAAAATACTCTCGTTTACCTGCGGTTCATAGACAAGCTCGCCGTCCATATATACCGAAAAGAAAATGTTCTTGCTTCTGAAAAACAAAGTTGACCCGCCGCTCATATCCTCGGGAAGAGTATTGAATATGCTGAATTCCTCATAGGGGACAGCGCACTCCAGCTTTTGCAGTTTTTCAATATTTATTTCCTCCGGACTGTCTGCGGTATGCCAGCCCGTATCAAAAACAGTTTCATATGAAAATTCCGTATC
>CAZGAZ010000143.1:0-6123 GCA_964523835.1 uncultured Ruminococcus sp. | reverse complement strand
GGTTTATCGGTTTTTCCCTGTTTATATTTTATCATATTTTTTTCTTTAGCGAAAGCCCCTACGTTTCATTACTGCGTTGGTGCCTTTCGCAGAAAGGCGGTTTATAAAAATGAAAAATATCGTTGTACTGGTTTCCGGCGGCGGAACCAACCTGCAAGCCCTTATTGACGCTCAAAAAAGGGGCGAAATAAAGGGCGGCGAGATCACCTGCGTTATATCCTCAAAGGAGAGCGCATATGCTATTGAACGGGCAAAGCGGAACGGCATAAAGACCCGTGTGCTTGTGCGTAAAGACTTTGCCGATGTTCACGAATACAGCAGGGCAATGCTTGCTGCCCTTGATGAGGAAAAAGCCGATCTTGTGGTGTACGCAGGCTTTATGACTATCCTTGACGAAACGGTCTGCAAAGCATACCCCAATAAAATGATGAACGTCCACCCCGCTCTTATCCCCTCATTCTGCGGCAAGGGCTTCTATGGACTCCATGTTCACGAGGCAGTCCTTGAAAAGGGCGTTAAGGTAACGGGAGCAACGGTGCATTTTGTCACCGAGGTCTGCGACGGCGGGCCGATAATTCTCCAGGAAACAGCCCCGGTGTTAAACGGCGACACTCCCGAAATCCTGCAAAAGCGGGTCATGGAGACCTGCGAGTGGAAAATTCTCCCGAAAGCCGTTGCCCTCTTCTGCGAGGACAGGATAAGGGTGGAAAACGGTATAGCTGTCGTAGAGGATCAATATATATAAAAACACACGTAACAACACGGTATTAGCAGAGGGAGTGACGCTCAAATGAGAGAATTTTTTATTTTTATAATGTTAATATCCGGGCTGCTTTTCTTTATTATCGGTGCAGGTTATATGATTATGCGGCAGTAAAGTATTTCAATGGAAATTTCGCAAAGCAGAGGTGCTGAAATGGGAAATTATGCGACTGTGACGACTGCATTCGGGCTGCTGTTCTTAATTCTGGGAACAGTTGCGGCAATCAGCGCTGTGAGGCTTATCATTTCCGCAAAGAACGGCCGCAGGGTCATTGCAACTGTGGTTGACGTTATAAAAAAACAGCGCATAAGCAGAAAACGGCGTGTACAGGATTATTATATCCACACTTATGAATATTACGACGACCTGGAACCGAAGCTCTATCAAAGCAGAGAACGAGAGTGGGCGCCAAAGCCCATTGGCAGCGAGGAAACGCTGTATATTTCCGAAAAGGGCTTTGTTATTGAAAAAATCACCTGTGTTAAGCTTGTTTTAATGGGGCTTGTATTTTACTTTTTCGGAGTGTTATTTATTATCGGTGCGGTCACAGGGTAATGTATTTTTAAGTGACCTGTTTCAATGAAAGGACGGGCTGTATTATGACCGAAATACCCAATTGCTTTGATAAATCGGAATATTATTTTGAGGACGCAATGAGAGATTACTGCGAGCTTTACGGCAAAAATGAAGCCGACCTTACCGACGCAGACTATGAGGAGATAATGAAATACGCAGGCAATCACATAGGCTTTTTCATTAACTGGGTGATACGCCGTGACCGGCTGGGCAGTCTGCATACAGATAATACGAAGGCAATGGCGGCGGCGGAAAAGGTGAAAAAGGGAGAAATGCTCGGAATAGATTTCCTTATGGAATTTTGTGACGGGCGGCTTTATCCCGAGGATATGACCGATGAAACGGTTTCCTTTGCGGCAAAAATTTATGATGATTATTTTAAGATTTACAGCGAATTTGTTATAAATGAGCTTTACGATCTGCCTTTTGAATTTATAGGCACATGGGAGGATTATCTTGCCTTTGAGCCTATCCTTGACAGGCTTTATAAAAGCGTTACAAAATTCGATCATCTTGATAAAAAATAATTCTGTTTAAAAATACATAAGGAGGCTGTACAAATGAACGAGGAAAAGTTCACAGGCAAAGCGGATTTTTACGATAAATTCCGCCCCTCATACCCGACAGTATTTATCGACCTGCTTTATGACAAGACCGAGGCGAAAACCGTGGCGGATATAGGCGCAGGCACAGGGATTTTTACAAAATGCCTTGCCCAAAAGCCCTGGAAAATAACCGCCGTCGAGCCGAACCCCGATATGCGGGAAATACTCACCCAAAACGTCCCCTTTGCCGAAATTCTCGGAGCTTCTGCCGAAAATACAGGCATTCCAGAAAACAGCATAGACCTTGTCACAGCCGCCACAGCCTTTCACTGGTTTGACAAAGCAAAATTCCGTGAGGAATGCAAGCGTATCTTCACCCCAAAAGGCAGACTTGCCCTTATATGGAACAATCACGGCAAATGCGGGTTCATATCCGAGCGGGACAGGATATTTCTCAAATATACAGGCACCTGCAACAGCGCCCAAGGCACAGCCTCCGATGGGGACAGCTTCCTGCGGAGCGGATATTTTGCGGATATGGAATATTATTCCACGGAAAATATCATCTGTATGACCGAGGAGCAGTTTATCGGCTATTGCCTATCTCATTCCTACTCGCCCAAAAGAGACGACGACTGCTGCGAAAGCTTTATTGCAGAGCTTAAAACCGCCTTTTATAAATATGAAAAGGACGGCAAAGCGGAAGTGCCCTTTGTGACCGAGTGTTATCTGGGGATTTTTTAGGAGATATTATTAAGATGAGTGGACAATCATATTCAAAAAAGTTTATAAAAACTTTGATAATAGCGGGAGCGGCGATAGGGGCTGCACTTATTATTCGGTTTGGTTTTGGAATTGCCGAGAATGCAGCGGAAAGATCCCAGAAAGACGGAAATCTTTTCCGAGAGGGATATGCAGCAGTATGTGAAAATGAAAAATGGGGCTATATTAACGAAAGCGGAGAGTATGTTATTTTTCCACAGTTTGAAAAAGCTTTCGATTTTGCTCCGAATGGACTGGCGCTTGCGGGAGCCGGCGGTAAATACGGTTATATAAATAAATCGGGTAAATACGAAATAGACCGCAAATTTAACTACGGTTTTGATTTTTGGATAAACGGTCTTGCTATTGTGAGCAAAGAAAACGGTTACGGCTATATAGATTCAAGCGGCGATTACGTTTTTGACCGAACCTTTGATGATGCGTGGGATTTTGCAGCAGACGGCATGGCGGATGTTTCGATAAACGGAAAATATGGCTATATTGACGAAAACGGCGCCTTTGTTATTGACCCTCAGTTTAATGAACTGTGCGCTTTTGCAGAAAACGGACTGGCTATTGCTAAAACGGAAAAAAAAGACAAATACGGTTTTATAGACCGAAACGGCGAATATGTCATTGATCGGAGATTTGACTATGCTATGGGTTTTGTCGAGGGTCTATCCTGCGTTAAAGAGGAGAAGCTGTGGGGATATATAGACAACACGGGTGAGTATGTTATTGCTCCGAGATTTGAAGATGCTTTAAACTTTTCATCTAACGGTCTTGCAGCTGTTAAGGAATCAGGCAAGTACGGTTACATAGATAAAATCGGAAACTTTGTTATTGAACCGCAGTTTGATTATGCGGAAGATTTTTCCGCAGAGGGAATTGCGGTGGTCAGAAAGGGGCATAAATGGGGGTACATTGACAGCAGCGGGAATTATATCATAAAGCCGCAGTATGAATGTGCAGGAGAGTTTTCCGGGAATGGTCTGGCGGCTGCAAAAGAGAAAGGAAAGTGGGGATATACAGACAAGGACGGGCAATGGAAAATTGAGCCTCGGTTTGAACAGGTATCAGACTTTTTTGACGACGGCTATGCTGTTGTCAAGGCGAATGACAGATTCGGTATAATCAGCTCTGACGGCAGTTATGTTGTAACGCCGAGGTTTGAGGATATTATTTTTTAGGAGGAATTTATTATGATCGAAAATCTTCATGAGGACGAATTGTTTATCGAGGGAACGGTAAAATCGGGCTTATTCGGTCATGAAATGAGAGTGTTGATTGACCGCAGCGCATCTGTCGAATATGCCGAAAAATGCGTTCAGGCTATGAACAGCCTTCCGGAGGAAACAATAGATACGATCTGCGAGGCGGCGAAAAAATACTGCTTGTGGATTGTGGAAGAAATAGGCAGCTCATGGGACGATGAATGGTATAATATGAAAGTCCCGATATATGAGGATACGCCTGCCCGTGAAATACTTAAAAATGTATTTCTTGATGAACTTATAGTAGAAAAACCGGAGGACAGCTCTATAGGTTATTGTCTTGGCGAAGGCTGCGGCTGGGAACCCGAGCATGGAATTGAAATAGTGATCAAGGATAACAAGGTTTTGTATGTGGGAGCCTTTGGGGGTTATAGCCCATGGAGTGATTTCCCGGAAGATGCCGAGTATAATTTTGTTAATCTTATTTAAAGTTAAAATAAAATTTCAGGAGGAATAAAAAATGATAACCAAAACAATCCAAGAGGAACTGAGCAGCATGGAGTACCACGGCAGGGGAATCCTTATCGGCAAATCTCCCTGCGGCAAAAAAGCGGTGATCGCCTACTTTATCATGGGCAGAAGTGAAAACAGCCGCAACCGTGTATTCGTGGAGGACGGCGAGGGCATAAGAACACAGGCTTTCGACCCCTCGAAAATGACCGATCCCCACCTTATAATTTACGCTCCCGTCCGTGTAATGGGCAACAAGACCATTGTCACCAACGGCGACCAGACCGACACCATTTATGAGCTTATGGATAAGCAGCAGACCTTTGAGCAGGCTCTTCGCACCCGTGAATTTGAGGACGACGCCCCCAACTTCACCCCGAGAATTTCCGGCATAGTCCACCTTGACAATGGCGATATGAACTTTGCCATGTCCATTCTTAAAAGCGCCGACGGAGACGGCTCATCCTGCCAGCGTTACACCTATGCCTACAGCAATCCCATTCCGGGCAAGGGCAAATTTATACATACCTACAGCGGCAGCGGCAATCCTCTCCCCAGCTTTGAGGGCGAGCCGAAAAATGTGGAGATACCCGGAATGAATATCGACGAGTTTGCCGCCCATATCTGGGATAATCTTAACGCCGACAATAAGGTTTCCCTTTTCGTCCGCTGCATAGATATCGAAACAGGGGAGTATGAGTCGAGAATAGTCAATAAGAATGTGTGAGTTTTACGGAGGTAAGCGCATATGCCCTATATTTCCATAGAAAGCGGCAGCCTCTCCGACGAACAGAAAGAGCGGCTGATAACCCGTCTTACCGAGGTATCATCGGAAATTATGAATGTGCCCCGGGAATTTTTCACGTTAACAATAAAGGAACTTCCCGATAAGAATTTCGGCATAGGCGGAAGAACCATTGACAAAATAAAGTCCGAATATAAACCCCAATAATCTAAAATTACGGAGGAAAAAACCATGAACGAAATGCAATTAAAATACGGCTGCAACCCCAACCAGAAGCCCTCAAGGGTCTATGTGGAGAACGGCGAACTGCCAATCGAGGTGCTGGGCGGCAAGCCCGGATATATAAACCTGCTTGACGCCTTCAACGGCTGGCAGCTGGTAAAGGAGCTTAAAAAGGCAACAGGCCTCTGCGCAGCAACCTCATTCAAGCACGTTTCCCCCGCAGGCGCAGCCGTGGGACAGCCATTGTCCGACACATTGAAGAAAATCTACTGGGTAGACGATTTAGGGGAATTATCCCCCCTCGCCTGCGCCTATGCAAGAGCAAGGGGAGCGGACAGAATGTCCTCCTACGGGGATTTTATCGCCCTCTCCGACATCTGCGACATACCCACCGCAAAAATGATACAGCGTGAGGTTTCCGACGGCATTATCGCCCCCGGCTATGAACCCGAGGCACTGGAAATTCTCAAATCCAAAAGAAAGGGCACATACAACATCATCAGAATTGATGAAAACTACACCCCCGACCCTATCGAGCACAAGCAGGTTTTCGGCATTACATTCGAGCAGGGCAGAAACGAGCTTGACATTAACAATTCCCTCCTTGAAAATATCGTCACCGACAATAAAGAGATTCCCGAGGATAAAAAGCGTGATCTGCTTATCTCCCTCATCACCCTCAAATACACCCAGTCGTACTCCGTCTGCTACGTCACGGACGGTCAGGCTATCTGCATATACGCAGGGCAGGAGTCGAGGATCCACTGCACCCGCCTTGCAGGACAG
>CAZGAZ010000142.1:0-6151 GCA_964523835.1 uncultured Ruminococcus sp. | reverse complement strand
AACTATGGAATCCCCCGTGTGAACGCCTACAGGGTCGAAGTTTTCCATGGAGCATACTGTTATGGCATTTCCCTTGCTGTCCCTTATAACCTCGAACTCTATCTCCTTCCAGCCGCTTATGCACTTTTCCACCAGTATCTGAGTAATGGGAGAAAGCCTGAGGCCGTTTGTGGCAATATCCTCCAGTTCCTCCTTATTGTTTGCAATGCCGCCGCCTGTGCCGCCCAGGGTAAAGGCGGGGCGGACGATAACGGGATAGCCTATGACCTCGGCAAAATCCAATGCGTCCGGCACAGTCTCCACGACCTTTGAGGGAATGCAGGGCTCGCCTATTTTTTCCATAGTGTCCTTAAACGCCTGCCTGTCCTCCGCCTTGTGAATGGTGAGGGGGTCTGCGCCCAGAAGCTTTACTCCTTGCTCTTCCAGAAAGCCGCATTCAGCCAGCTGCATGGAAAGGGTAAGCCCTGTCTGTCCGCCCAGGGTGGAAAGAATGCTGTCGGGCTTTTCCTCTGCGATTATCTTCTTGCAGACGTCCAATGTCAGAGGCTCTATGTAGACCTTGTCCGCCATTGCCTTGTCGGTCATTATGGTGGCGGGGTTGGAGTTTATGAGCACTACCTCCAGTCCCTCGGCTTTAAGTGCACGGCAGGCCTGTGTTCCCGCATAGTCAAACTCGGCTGCCTGCCCGATTATGATAGGTCCCGAGCCTATTACAAGAACCTTTTTTATATCCTTACGCAGTGGCATATTACTTCTCCTCCTTATATGACTTTATCATACTTACGAATTCATCAAACTGATATGCCGTGTCCTTGGGTCCGCAGCAAGCCTCGGGGTGGAACTGGACGGTAAAGCAGGGGAAATTCTTATAGCGCACTCCCTCGCAGGTGCCATCGTTGGCGTTCTTGTGGGAAACCTCGCCCATATCCTCGGTTATACTGTCGTTCACCACTGCATAGCCGTGATTCTGGCTGGTAACGAACGTCCTGCCCAGCTTCAGGTCGATAACAGGCTGATTGCCGCCTCTGTGGCCGTATTTGAGTTTTTGGGTCCTGCCGCCGCAGGCAAGCGCCATAAGCTGGTGCCCCAGGCATATGCCGAAAATGGGAACGCCCATTTCCTTTATTTCCCGCAGGTTTTCGATTATTTCCGTATTTTCCGCAGGGTTTCCCGGGCCGTTGGAGAGCATTATCCCTTGGGCGCCCATTTCCCGAAGCTCTGCGGCGGTGGTCTTTGCGGGGACTATGGTAACGTTGCAGCCCCGCTTTACAAGCTCACGCCTGATGTTATCCTTTTCGCCGAAGTCCAGCAGAGCGACTTCATATCTGCCGTTTTCCGCCTCAAAGCGCTCACGCTTGTTTGTGGTGACAGCATCCACTGCGCCCTTTATGGAAAAGGCGTTTATCTCCTTTAAAAGCTCGTCCTTTTTCTCATATACATTTTCGGTGGTTATGACCCCGTTCATAACACCCTCTTCACGGATTATACGTGTAAGGCAGCGTGTATCTATGGAGTGTATGCCGATAATGTTGTATTTTTTCAGAAAACTGTCAATGTCGGTCTTGCAGCGGAAATTCGAGGGGGTATTGCACCATTCTCTTACAATATATCCGCTGACGACCGAGCCGCCCGACTCGTTGTCGTCCTCATTTACTCCGTAGTTGCCTATAAGCGGGAATGTCTGGGTCACTATCTGCCCGTAGTAGCTGGGGTCTGTGAGGGTCTCTGTGTAGCCCGTCATACCTGTGGTAAAAACTATTTCGCCTATCTTAGTGCCCTTTGCTCCGAGGGAATATCCCTCGAAAATCCTGCCGTTTGCAAGCATAACATAAGCCTTATCGCCCATATTGAATAAAGACATCGCCGTGTTATCCTCCTTAAAATTATTTTCCCGTATACTGATACAATGGTGCACTGTCTTAAGCACCGGACTTTATCGCTTACTTTCCCAGCCTTATCACAGGCACATAAGCCGTAAGATCGTCCCTCATGCGAATGACCTCACGCCTTGCCGCCTCGGCATATTCCCGCTCGTCGCAGCCCTCGTTCTTATAGGCGCACATTACCGCACGGGAGGAGTTGACTATCGCCCCGAGACCGTTTTCGTCAAAGCCCTCTGCAGCCCCTGCCGCACCGCCGCCCTGAGCCCCGTAGCCGGGGATAAGGAAGAATGTGTGAGGCAGCTTCCTGCGCATTTCACGGAGCATTTCGGGATAGGTTGCGCCCATTACAGCGCCCACCGAGGAATAACCGTACTGTCCCATATATTCCCCGCCCCATTTTTCGCACATATCGCCCATGGTCTCATAAATGGTCTTGCCGTCGCAAAGCCGCCTGTCCTGAAGCTCTCCCGAGGACTTGTTTGAGGTCTTGACCAGAACGAATATGCCGCCGCCTGTTTTAAGGGTGGAATTTATGCAGTCCGTGCCGAGATAACCGTTTACCGTAAGAGCGTCCGCCTCAAAGGGGCGCACCTGCTCTCCGAAAACCTCCGTACCGCCCAGATATGCCGCAGAATAGGCGTCCATGGTAGCGCCAATGTCGTTGCGCTTGCCGTCCACTATTACGAAAAGTCCCTTTGAATGAGCGTATTTGATCGTCTTTTCAAGGGTCTTGACCCCGTGATAGCCGTACATTTCATAATACGCCGCCTGGGGCTTTACTGCAGGAACAATGTCGCACACAGCGTCGATTATCCCCTTGTTAAAGCGGTATATCGCAGCCGCAGCCGCCTTTAAGCCCTCGCCGTGCTTCTCCACAGCCGCCTCCTTGATAAATTCGGGGATATACTCCAGCTTCGGGTCAAGCCCCACAACTGTGGGATTGCCTGTTTCCACGATCTTCTCGATAAGCCTGTCAAAGGCCGCTCCCTTCATATTCTCGCTTCCTTTCATAATAGGGTCTTTATAGATTATCCTTCCGTCATTAAAGGTCAGCAGAACCTTTCCTTTCAGCCGCTCGCCTTTAAAAACGCTGTTAACGGACTTGGAGTGAAGCTTTTTCGGGTCAACCACCCACTCCGCCTCGGGGTCTGCTATGATAAATTCCGCCTTTTCACCCTCTCCCAGAATTGCCTCGGGTATCCCCGCAATTCGTCTCGGCGCTGCGGACATAAGGGTGACAAGCTTTTCAAGGGGCATTCCCATACCGTGGTGAAGAGCCGTAACAGAGGCTGCAAAGGAGGTCTCCAGTCCCACAACGCCGTTTGGCGCAGTCTCAAAATCCGCCTTTTCCTCCGCCGTATGGGGAGCGTGGTCGGTGACAATGCAGTCGATAGTCCCGTCAAGAACCCCCCTCAGCACCGCCAGCCTGTCCGATTCCTCCCTCAGAGGGGGATTCATACGGTAATCCGCATCCCTTGACAAAAGCTTCAGGTGAGTGAACATAAAATAATGCGGCGCAGTCTCGCAGGTAACTCTTATCCCCCGCCTTTTTGCGTCCTTGATAAGCCCCACGCTGCCCCTTGTGGAAACATGGCAGATGTGAACCCTTGAGCCTCCCGCCTCAGCCAGCGCCAGCTCTCTTGCGGTAACGCTGTCCTCGGAAGCCCTGTCCATACCCTTTACGCCGATAGTTTCCGAAACGCTGCCCCTGTGCATTATCCCCCCGTCGATTATCTTCAGGTCCTCGCAGTGGGAAGCCGCCAGCAAGCCCTTTTCCGAGGCCTTTTCCAAAGCCCGCCGCATAAGCTCGCCGCTTTCCACAGGCTTGCCGTCGTCGGAGATCATCTTTATCCCCTTGGCGGCGTACATGGAGAAGTCAGCCAGCTTTTCCCCCTTCATTCCCTCTGTAACGGCGCACACGGGATATACCTTTACCCCCGTAGGCTCGGCCTTTTGCCTTATATAGTCAATGGTCTCCTCATTGTCGCACACGGGAGACGTGTTTGGCATACAGCAAAGGGCGGTAACTCCCCCTGCGGCAGCGGCAGCGCAGCCCGTAAGGATATCCTCCTTATGGGTCTGCCCCGGGTCACGCAGATGCACGTGTATGTCGCACAGCCCGGGCATGGCTATAAGCCCCTCGCATTCGTAAATCTCGTCGCAGTCACTGCCCCCAAGCCCTGCGCCAATGCCGGCGATCTTTCCGTCCTCCACCAGGATATCTCCCGCAGTAACGGAATTTTCGCCGTAGATCTTCAAGTGCTTAAACAGTATCTTTTTCATTTTTTAATGCCGCCCCTTTCTTGACAATTCTTTGTGAAACGCCGATCAGATCAGTTTTATGAATTTTTATATTATAAAACATAAAAGGGATATTTGCGGAGATGTTTTCCCGCCTGCGGCGGAAAAAATACCTCTGATCGGCAGCACACTAACTCATGATTATGACCTTATCGCAGCCGTCGGTCTCTTTCACCATCACCTTAACAGTCTCCTCCCGTGAAGTGGGAACGTTCTTTCCCACATAATCAGGGCGGATAGGCAGCTCTCTGTGGCCACGGTCGATAAGCACCGCCAACTGTATGGAGCGGGGTCTGCCCCTGCTCATAACGGCGTCAATGGCGGCACGGGTGCTTCTGCCGGTGAAAATGACGTCGTCCACCAGTACCACGTCCTTTCCCCCAACATCAAAAGAAACAGAGGACCTGTCGCTGTCGGCCGCCTTGACGTCGTCTCTGTAAGAGGTAATGTCAAGAGTGCCCACAGGGATATTGCTGCCCTCTGTTTCGTTAAGCTTTTCGGCAATGCGCCCGGCAAGGTATGCCCCCCGGGACATGATCCCCATAAGGCAAATACCGCCCACGCCCTTATTCCGCTCGACAATTTCGCAGGAAATCCGGGATACCGCCCTGTTCATGGCGCTTTCGTCCAATATGACCGCTTTCTCTTTCACCGTAACACCTCCGCAGCACAAAAAAACTGTCCGCCGCAATCGACAGACAGCAACCAGAGGCTAGATAATGAGAAGGCTAGAGGCTAGAGACTGCACGCCTTACATATAAGCAAAAACGCATACTTACTCCGCACTCTTTAGGAAATCACCTGATTCCCACACCGCCGCATAAAACGCCTGTAATTTGAGTTAAAGCTGCCTTGTCGATCTCACGGGATCAACTTAAAGGCTTTCGTACTTTTAATTATACCACTATTTTTCCCCGCTGTCAACACTTTCCGAAAATTTCTCGGAAATTTAACATTTATGCAAGGGGCGACATAAAATGTCCTGTTCAGTTTTCCTCCATATCAATCTCCGCTGTTTCGTCGGGCGTTATGGGCAGCGCCTTATGCTTTTTGCGGACGGGCAGCTTTGACCGCAGAAGATTCAGAGCGTCGGTATATTTCCCTGCTTTCATACGGGGAAATGCCTTAAGCAAACGCTCCGCCTCCTCGTCCCGCTCGGAAAGCAGGCTCTCAAACTCCTTTTGCAGGCGCTCCAGCCTGGCGGCGTTGCTTTCGTTCATATCTCTGGCCTTTTCGGTAACATTTTCCTTAACATCTCTGGCCTTTTCGGTAACATTTTCCTTTACGTCACGGGCTTTTTCGCTCACAGTCTCCTTAACGTCCTGCACCTTTTCGGTGACATTTTCCTTAACGTCCCGTGCCTTTTCCGTGACCGTTTCCACATTGCTCTTTACCTTCAGTGTACCCGAAGCAAGCTTCATGCCCGTTTTGACCGAAAGCGCCAGCAGCAGCCTTGATATCTCGTCCAGCCTTCTTATCCTGCGGCTGAGATTTATCGCCGCCGAAAAGGAGGAGACCGTGTCCACCGCAATAAGCACCGCCATTATAATAACTATCCCCATTCCTATCTTCAATGGCATCGAATGAATGGCATTCTCCAGCAAGGGCTCTACCAGCTGCACGCAGAACACGCATCCTGCACCGAAAAAAAGGGAATTTCGCAGGCATATATAGCCCTTGTAATTGAATTTCATATGACTGTAGTCCCACCAGCGGGCATGAAAAAGCTTTTCCATACCCCAGCCCATAAAAAGCTCAAAGCCCGTGCACAGTGCAGTCGAGGCAAGGAACAGCGGAATGATCATATCCTTTATCCCTCTGAAAAAAAGAATCACCATTATCATTCCAAATCCCTCAATGGGGCATATGGGCATATTTAAAAAACCTCTGTTCTGATATTCGCCCGTTTCGTAGGTCATATCCACCACTTCAACGCACCAGCCGATAAAGCTCCAGAAGCAGAAGAT
>CAZGAZ010000141.1:0-6207 GCA_964523835.1 uncultured Ruminococcus sp. | reverse complement strand
GGTTTTTTGTACCCTTTTTTCGATTTTTAGCCCATTTTACTATTTTCAAACTTATCCTCCACGTAAATTTCGTAGCTTACATTTTCACCCTTGAAATTTCTGCATTCTACCTGCACCATATTATCCTGCCATGTTATTGTCGGTTCGCCTACGCATTCGTAAAAATAAATGTCGTCGGCAAGGATCTGATTTTGAGGCATATCCGATAAACGCATTCTGTAGTGTGCATCACCGGAACTATCCGAATAGCTTACCGTTAATGAATGCATTGTATCGGGAGACAGAGACGTGATCTCTCCTTTCCACTTTTTTGAATTGTGGACTATTCCTATGACCGTAATTCCCGACTCCAAAATAAATACCGCAATCAAAAATATTAAAAAAATGATTTTCAAACCCAATATTATTTTGCTTAATTCTTTTTTCATTTTTGTAAACTCCCTTCGGCTTTCGGAAAAAATTCCGTCATTTAAAAAAATCAAAGCCACAGGCTTTTTTATATTATAAATCTTTTGGAATATTTTGTCAACAGTATTAATTAAATTTGTTTCGGGTACAGTCTCAGAAGCTTTATTCAACTTCTCATTTATAATTGTATAGACAATATAAAATTTGCACGGGCTTGAAAAGAATTTCCGACTTTTATGGATGTGAACAGCTTTCACAATTTTTAATAATCAGTTTGTAAAAATATACGGCAAATATCGTAATAAAATATTAACATTATTTGCCGCCATTTCCTTTGACGGCACTTGACATTTTTGGAAAAAAAGGGTATAATATTTGTATGATTTAATTGTCAAGCGAAACATTAAATAAAAATATGAATCGAAAGGACGTTTTTAAAATGGAAAAGAAAATCCCCTACAAAACCTATCTTGAAGAATCGGAGATGCCTAAGCAGTGGTATAATGTGAGAGCCGATATGAAGAACAAGCCTGCCCCCCTGCTCAATCCGGGGACGCTGGAGCCTATGACGGCGGGTGAACTGTCGGCAGTTTTCTGCGATGAGCTTGTTAAGCAGGAGCTGGACGACACCACACCTTATTTTGACATTCCCGAGGAAATTCTGGAATTTTATAAAATGTACCGTCCCTCGCCTTTGGTCAGGGCATATTGCCTTGAAAAGGCGCTTGGCACTCCCGCTAAGATATACTACAAATTCGAGGGCAACAACACCTCGGGCAGCCACAAGCTCAACAGCGCCATTGCACAGGCTTATTATGCAAAGAAGCAGGGACTGAAGGGTGTTACCACAGAAACAGGCGCAGGACAGTGGGGCACGGCGCTTTCCATGGCGTGTGCATATATGGGACTGGACTGCAAGGTTTATATGGTAAAGGTATCCTATGAGCAGAAGCCTTTCAGGCGTGAGGTCATGAGGACTTATGGTGCCGACGTTACCCCCTCCCCCTCGGAGACTACAAATGTCGGCAGGAAGATCTTAGAGGCGCACCCCGGGACTACAGGCAGCCTTGGCTGCGCAATTTCCGAAGCAGTGGAGGTCGCCACATCCACCGAAGGCTACCGCTATGTGCTTGGCTCGGTGCTCTCACAGGTACTGCTGCACCAGTCTATCATAGGACTTGAATCAAAGACTGCGTTTGATAAAATAGGCGTTAAGCCCGATGTTATCATCGGCTGTGCAGGCGGCGGCTCTAACCTTGGAGGACTTATTTCTCCATTTATGGGCGAAAAGCTGAGAGGCGAGGCGGATTACAGATTTATCGCTGTTGAGCCTGCTTCCTGTCCCAGCTTTACAAGAGGAAAATACGCTTACGACTTCTGTGACACGGGTATGGTTTGCCCTCTTGCTAAGATGTATACTCTCGGCAGCGGATTTATCCCCTCCGCAAACCATGCGGGCGGTCTGCGGTATCACGGCATGAGCTCCATTCTCTCCCAGCTTTATGATGACAAGCTTATTGAGGCTACTTCCGTTGAGCAGACGGCTGTATTCCAGGCGGCGCAGCAGTTTGCAAGAGTCGAGGGCATTCTCCCTGCGCCCGAGAGCAGCCATGCAATAAGAGTTGCCATTGACGAGGCTATGAAATGCAAGGAAACAGGCGAGGAAAAGACTATTTTCTTCGGACTTACAGGTACGGGCTATTTCGATATGGTTGCATATCAGAAATACAACGACGGCGAAATGAGCGACTACATTCCCACTGACGACGATCTTGCTGTCGGCTTTGCGGGACTTCCGAACGTCAACAAATAAAATTATAAAACGGAACGTCAAAAGAGATGATAGTTTAAAATGCGCAAGACCCTGAAGCGGATAGTCCAGGCAGCACCCTTTGTTATGATAGCGGTAATGGCGGCAGTCTATATGACCGTATTCAAGGATATGTCCCTGGAACAGCTGCTGAGATACACCCCTGCCAGACCTATAGCGGCAGCTGCAGTGCTGCTTGTGATGTTCGCACTGAAATCACTTTCCTATTTTTTCCCTATGGCTCTGCTTTTTGCTGCCTGCGGGGTACTGTTTCCGCCCTTGGCGGCGATACCCCTCAGTGCGGCAGGGTGCGCCGTAATGGCGACTATCCCCTTTCTTATAGGCAGATACGCTGAAAGCGACCTTTGCGACAAGCTTGCCCGGAAGCACAGGAAGATCGCCCTCATTCGTGAAGCAGGCACGGGCAGTCAGTTTGCCTCCGCCTTTTTCCTGCGTATAATCAGCTGCCTGCCCTATGATATTATCAGCATGGCGCTGGGAAGCATGAGATACAGCTACAAAAAATACCTGGCGGGGTCTGTTCTGGGGACTCTGCCCGGGGCTGTGCTCACCACTCTTATGGGGCAGTCGATAAGCGACCCGTTTTCGGCGGAATTTATAATATGCGTCTGCCTTGAACTTGTGACAGTGCTTGTTTCGGCGGTAATCTACCGACATAAAAAGAGAAAAAAGCGGGTCTCAAATAATAATGAACCTATGTGAAAGGAATGAAAATTTTATGGATTTTTCCAAATTAAACTTTGGCGTTGACGGCGACAGTATCACTGCGGGAGAGCAATGGTCCTATCATGTTTTTAAGGAGCTGGGAATGGCAAGTCACCACAATGTGGCTGTGGGCAGTGCTGTATGGTATAAGCGCACTCTCCCCTGCAAGGGCGGCACAGTGACTACTCAGGATTATACCGACCCGGATTTTGCGGGAATAAGCGACGGCTGGCTGGAAACGGACGACCCGGATGAGCTTCAGAAGCGTGCCAACAACTGCGCTGTAGTGCATACACAGAGGTTTATTGAAGAGGTAAAAAGCGGCGGCTTCCCTGTGCCCGATATTTTTGCCTTTGCCATGGGCACAAATGACGCATGGGAGTGTCTCGGCGACCCGAAAAAGGCTCTGACGGGCAAAAGCCTTGAAGGAAACGAAAACGTTGACCTGTTCACCGAGGCAGGTGCGGCACGGTGGTGCATTCAGCGGATAATGGAGGAATATCCCCTTTGCAGGGTTTTCCTGCTGACTCCCATTCCTGCGGCAGACCCTGCTCACAATGAGAAGATCGAGGCTTCAATAAAGGTTTTGCGGCAGATCTCGAAGGGTATGTCGGTACAGGTGATCGACTGCTTCAGCGGCTGCGGTATTTGCGAAAAGTTCGAGGTCGAGGGAGGCACCGGCAAATACTTAAAGGACGGGCTTCACCCGGACGTTCCCGGACAGACACTGGAGGGCAGATTTGCCGCAAAGGAAATAAGGAATAATTATTTCTAAGCGGTGGCATAGTGCCGCAGCTAAACGCTGTGTTATGCGGTTTTCTGCACGGCAACCCCAAAATGCGTTGACCTGTCAAATATCATTTGTGAAGCAGTGAAACAGCACTGTGCAAAATGCATTGCCGTATCCATGCTTTGAGAAATTTTGCAAAATACCGATTACATAGGGATTATCCCGCACTTTGAAAATTTACGTGAAATTTCCCGAAATACCGAATTTAAAAAGTTTCAAAAAAGACTTGATTTTTTTTCAAAAGTATGATACACTATTAATAATATTAACAAGAAAATTTTAACATTAAATTTTATATGAGGTGATTGTTATGAACGAAAAGGAACTCTATGCACTCTGGTGCGAAAAGGCTGTTGACGACCCCGATTTACAGACCGAGCTCAAATCTATTGAGGGAGACGATGAAGCTATAAAGGATCGATTTTACCGTGATCTGGAGTTCGGCACGGGCGGACTTCGGGGCGTTATCGGTGCAGGGGCTTACAGAATGAATGTGTATACCGTAAGACGGGCTACTCAGGGACTTGCGGATTATGTGAACGAAACGTTCTCCGACCCTTCGGTGGCTATTTCCTATGACAGCAGGATAAAGTCCGATGTGTTTGCAAAAGAGGCTGCAGCGGTGCTTGCTGCCAACGGGATAAAGGTACACGTCTATACCGAGCTTATGCCCACGCCTATGCTGTCCTATGCTGTAAGGGCGTTAAAGTGCAGCGCAGGTATTATGATCACTGCTTCCCACAATCCCGCCAAATACAACGGCTACAAGGTTTACGGCTCGGACGGCTGCCAGCTTACTCTGGGAGCTGCTGAGATCGTTCTCAAGAATATCAACAAGGTGGATATGTTCGAAGGCGCCAAGACCACAAGCTTTGACAAGTCGCTGGATGAGGGCACTGTTAAATATATCGAAGAGTCGGTAATTGACGGCTATATGAACGAAGTGTTAAAGCAGGGTATCCACACAGACCTTGTTAAGTCCAGCGGACTTAAAGTAGTATACACTCCCCTTAACGGCACGGGCAACAAGCCTGTCCGCAGGATTCTGAAGAAGATAGGAATTGACGAGGTAACGGTAGTTCCCGAGCAGGAATACCCCAACGGAAACTTTACCACCTGTCCTTTCCCCAATCCCGAGATTAAAGAAGCACTTGACTTAGGGCTGAAGCTCTGCGAAAAGGTAAAGCCCGATCTGCTCCTTGCTACAGACCCCGACGCAGACAGAGTGGGTATTGCAGTTCCCTCGGACAAGGGTTATGTGCTGTTTACGGGAAATGAAGTTGGTGCACTGCTGCTGGAATACATTTGCTCCGAGCGCAAGAAGCTGGGCACTATGCCCGAAGACCCGGTAGCTGTAAAGACCATAGTTACCACCGACATTGCCGCTAAAATTGCCGAGGAATACGGCGTTAAGCTGATAGAAGTACTTACGGGCTTCAAGTTTATCGGCGAGCAGATAGGCTTCCTTGACAGCAAGGGACAGGCTGACAGGTATATATTCGGCTTTGAGGAAAGCTATGGATATCTGGCAGGCTCTTATGTCCGTGACAAGGACGCTGTGGTAGCTTCCATGCTCATTTGCGAAATGGCTGCATTTTACCGCACCAAGGGAATTTCCCTTATCCAGGCAAGGGAGAATATGTACAAGAAGTACGGCGTTTACGTTCACACCCAGTCCTCCTTTGTATGCGAGGGCGCTACGGGCATGGAGCGCATGAAGGAGATCATGTCGGGGCTGCGTGAAAATGCACCCAAGGAAATAGGCGGGCTTAAGGTCATCCGCTTTGAGGATTATATTGCAAGCACTTCCGTTGACGTTGCTACAGGGACAAAGACCATGCTTACCCTGCCTAAATCTGACGTGCTTACATTTAAGCTGGAGAATAATGCGGGCGTAATTATCCGTCGCTCGGGTACAGAGCCTAAGATAAAGGCTTACTATACCACCACAGGCAGCACAAGAGACGAGGCAGCTGCGCTGGAAAAGACTATTTCTGCCGATTTTGCAAAGATTCTGGGCTTCTGATTTGTGGGTTCCTATAATTTAAGCATATAAAAATTCAAGGGTGTTTCTCCCCCAAAGCGGTACGGAGAAACGCCCTTGATTATTGGATTTTTGAGGAAGCGTCGATTTTTACGGGGTTTCACGGCACAAGGTCTATCACCACAAGCTCGGGATTATTGAAAATTCTGGGAATAACGGTTTTTGTGCGGCAGAGGCCTCTGCTCACTATCATACAGGAATCGTCAAAGTCAAAACGGCCTCCGGAATATTTGGGAAAGATACCTTCTCCCGGAGAAAACAATCCGTTTTGGAAAAAGGGCAGCCGCCACTGTCCTCCGTGGGCGTGGCCGCAGAGAATAAGATCAAATTTGCCGAAAGAACGGTAATAGTCTATATCCTCGGGAAAATGACAGAGCAGGACTGCAAAGTCCGAGGATTTTCCGTTATTATCGGGAGTCTGCTCCGTAT
>CAZGAZ010000140.1:0-6355 GCA_964523835.1 uncultured Ruminococcus sp. | reverse complement strand
TTTTCGGTCAATTTAAAAATGTTTCTGTAAGATATATTGAAAAATGCTCCGAATTCGGCGATCCCGATATGATAATTATTTCGGGCAGCAAGAGCGTTATTTCCGATATGAAATGGCTGCGGGAGAGCGGAATTGAAGCTGCCATAAAGAGAAATGCGTCCGGCGGTACGCCGATTTTCGGCATATGCGGCGGTTTTCAAATGCTTGGAAAATTAATTTCAGACCCTTATAATACCGAAAGCGGCGGTGAAATTCCCGGTATCGGTCTGCTTGATATGAAAACGGTTTTCCATACCGAAAAAACAAGAACAAGGGTCAGCGGGATTGTGACGGCTGACAGCGGTGATTTTCCCGCACTGTGCGGCGCACATGCAGAGGGGTATGAGATACATATGGGCGAAACGGTAGGAAATGAAAAACCGCTGCTACAATTGAGTGACGGTCGAACAGACGGGGTATATAAAAATAATATTTACGGAACTTATTTACACGGATTTTTTGACAGCGAGGAGGTTGCGGGTGCAATTATAACTTCAATTTCAGAGCGCAAAGGTATTGCGGCAGAAAAAACAATAAATCGCTCCAAATATAAGGAGCGGCAGTATGATTTGCTTGCTGACGGTGTGCGAAAAAGCATTGATATGCAAAAAATATATGAAATGATTTGAGCTTATTTGTCCTCACCCGAAAGCCCGGTTGTCACCCTTGCCGGAATCGGATATTATATAGATGCCTGTTGCATAGAAGGAACGGAATTTGACTACCGAAAACAGACCTGCTCATTCTATGTCAATGCAAAGCGCACCTTTGTCCCAAAATATGTTAATATTTGCTCATGTAAGCTTTTTTTGCCACCGATGTCCATTTTCTTACAAAATCCGACTTTGCTTCCGTATAGCCGTCTCTGTTGTGTTCACATTGTTTCCATAGGTCTAATTTCAACCGCTCGTACTCTTTTGCTATTTGTGGGTTTTCATTAAGATAATCCCTGAAATACAATTCATTGTTATCGCCTTCCGGTCGGATATGTATATGGTAGACTTTTTCTGCGAATCCATTCTCGGTATACCCTCGATTAAATGAAATTCGATTTGTATCCGATGACATACGAATAAATCCATTGCATTCAATTATTTGGGAAATATACTCCATATTTTCATCAGGTTCTATTTCGATAAGAATATCTATAATGTTTTTCGCCCATATATTTTTGATCGCCGTACTTCCGATATGACTGATTCGCCGAACTTGATAACCGGAAAGGATATTAAACAAAAAAGATTCCATTTCATCGTAGTATTCGACCCATTGCTCATTATGCGGTACCAGAAAAATGGGAAACAACTCCCACAATTCTTCCAATGTCATTTCCGATAATGACTTACCCATATATCAATACCTCCTTATTAAAAAATTCAGTCAATAAAAACCATTGGATTCTGTTTTTAAGGTAAAAATATTTTTTCTCTCCTCATCCGGGAAAGTCTGAATCCCCTTACGCACACACCAGATAACATTTCTTGAAACTGTCTCGGCAGATTCTTTATGATATCCGCCATATATATTTACAATTTCATACCCACACAATTCTAAGAGATATTTCATCTCCTGTCTTTTATAATCAAGCATTTATTGATAGGTTGCTTCATAATTATAATTCGGCTGGCGCATAGCACCGCTTTAATGCTGCCTATACTATATTTTATCACATCTCTGTTTTTTGTCAAGTTTTTTCAGCTTAAAAAAATGTTGGACGCTTGTTCAATTCTCTATTTTTGATGATTTTCTGTCAATCTTTTATTCTTACACTGTAATTTTTTTGATAACCTTTTCATTGATTCCTTTTTTTTACGACATGACTTGGTTTCTCTGAAACAAAAACATAATATCCATTAATTTCATGAACTATGACGCCGCCAAAAACGGAGGTCAACTTGTTTTTGTACCAATCAAGTCTTTTGGTGACCATAACTAATTTCCCGCCTACAGCTAATTTTCTGAATCCAATTTCAATAAATTTTTTTGGTACAGAAAAGTCAGCATGATATGGCGGATTGGACAATATTATTGTAAAATTTTTTTCCTCAACATTTTCATAACCGTCACCTGATACAATATTAATGTTTCCTACGCAGTTAAGAACTGCATTTTCTTAGCACACTCTATTGCTTGTGCTGAAATATCGCACATTATTACATTTTCTTCCCCTATAAGTTTTCCTGCAAGTATACCCACTACGCCATAACCGCAGCCTAAATCCAACACTTTATCACCCGGAAAGAAATCAATCGCAGATAACATAGCTAAAGTGCCAAGGTCAATAGCGTTTGGTGAAAAAACCGAATCCTTCGTTTCAAAATTCAAATCTATATTTTTAATATTAGCATAAATCATTTGCGCACCTCTCAAATCCCGATTCGTAAAGCATTTATCCGAGAAAATCATTCTATAATAAAATAACTGAAAAGTCACGAAAAAGCGTATATGCTGATCGGGCATATACGCTTTTTCAGTTAAATTGAGATACTGCCCGTTTCGTATGAATTTCCTGCTCTGCTATACTATCCAATTAATGAAAATTACGGCACCGGGTTAATCAACATTCGCATTTATTTCCTTTAATATCTCAACTACTTCTATATCCCCGTCTACAAGCACTTCTGTTATTGGCTCATGACCGTCTTCATTAGGACCGTTTGACCAATATATCTCTGCCAATCGGAGATTTTCTTCCTCGGAAATCGTTCCGTCAAAGCATTTATAGGCGTCTCCGTAATAGCATTTCCCGCTGACCTCTATCTTGGCAACACAATATGTTGGACGTCCCAAGCGTGCAAAATATTCACCCCACCGCTCGGCTTCCTCATATGTCTTTGAAACATACAGCGCAGCCATGCGGGACGGATACTGCGGATACTTTTCCTTTCTGACCTTTTCCAATGCCAGCTCACGAAGAGCAACATCGACATTATGGCTGAGTTTTACCCCTTTATACTTTTCGGGGTTCTTGTAAATATCCTCGACCGTATTCATTTCTGCATACACACGCTCGTACACGCCGTTAGGGTGTTTTTCGTCCAATACAAAGTGCTGCCCGGCTTTCTTGGGCTTCTCTGAAACAACATGATAAAAAAACATATATCCTCCCAATTACATTAGATTCAGCATTTAAAAACGTTTACAGATAAGTAAATCATTTTTCTCACCTCCTTCAAAAACGCCTGACGGCAAGACGGGTCAATTTCCTTCTGAAATTCTATAACGCATATTGTGTCGCAGCCTCTTCTTTGTCAGATTTTAACAGTGCATAATAGCAAGCATCACAAACTCCTTGATTATTCCAATCAGAACTGCGTAAAGTTCCCTCATATTTCATTCCGCATTTTTTCATAACCTTGCCCGAATTAGGGTTTCTCGGGTCGTGTCTTGATTCTATCCTATTTACATCTACTACATCAAACAGAAAGACCATAACAGCTTTCAGGGCTTCTGACGTAATTCCTTTGTGCCACCAGGTCTTACCAATGCAGTAACCGATATGTACTGCCGAAATGTTTTCTTTTATATTTACCACCGCAATATCACCTATCGGCTCGTCTCCGTTGTCTTTCAGCACAATAGCCCAATGATAAAAATTTTCATTGGAATACAGATTTACCCAATCATCTATTACACCTTGACTTACTTCTTGACTTGAATGAGGCGGCCACATTAAAAATTTAGTGACCTCTTCATCCGACGCCCAATTCTTATACATCGCTGCCGCATCTTCGTTCACATATCTTCTTAAAACCAATCTATCAGTTTCCAGCCTTTGAGTTCCACAATGTTTCATAAAGTTCATCCTTTCTTTTCAAATCACGATTTCATAAAATGTACGCTCAAATCGAAAGAAAATAAAAATCAAACAGATGAGTGAGCGCATTGATTGAAACCGTTTAATTTTTCGGCAGGCGCATAGCACCTCTGTAATGCTGCCGTATAACAAGAGCATATTACATTTTATCACATCTCTGAATTTTTGTCAAGTTTTTTTGGCATTAATAAAAATATAAAGCCTTCCGTTTATATAGTTGCTCATTAATGAAAAAATGTTGGGAACTTTTTAATTTTTCTTGTTTTGCTCATTACCTTTAAAGCTATTCAAATAGTTCCCCCGCCGTATCTCTGTAATACTCCGCCTGTGCCGACCAAAGCTTGCTGTAATTACCTCCGGCTGCGATCAGATCATCATGACTTCCACGCTCCACTACCTCACCGTTATCCATAACCGTGATCTCATCGCAGAAACGGCAGCTTGAAAGTCTGTGCGAAATATAAATAGCTGTCCTCGTGCCCACAATGCCGTTGAATTTTGTGTAAATGTCATGCTCCGATATGGGGTCAAGCGCAGCCGTAGGCTCATCTAAGACAATGAACGGTGAACCTTTACATATCGCCCTTGCAAGACATAGCTTCTGTGCCTCGCCGCCGGAAATTTCAACACCGTGTTCATCAAAATCCTTATACAGATAAGTATTGATACCGCACGGCATACTGTCAAGGCGCTCGGACAGTCCGCTTCTGCGAACACAATCCTCAACACGCTCCGTGTCAAATTCCGTGCTCGCTGCCACATTCTCGGCAATGCTGAAGGAGAATAGCTTTGAGTCCTGAAACACTACGGCAAACAGCGCTATATATTCCTCATAATTATATTTGCGGATATCCACACCGTTGAGAGTTATCTCTCCCCTGGTGGGATCATAAAGCCTGCACAGCAGCTTGACAAGCGTTGATTTTCCGCATCCGTTGCACCCCACAAGAGCCATTTTTTCGCCGATCCGCCATTTCAGATTAATATCACGCAGAACATATTGCTCGCTTCCCGGATATTTGAACCATACATGGCAAAACTCAAATTCATACTCGTTGTCTTTGCGTTTTTCTGTGGGTATAGTTCCTTTGTATTTCTTATCGGGGATATCCAAAAAGTCGAAAACGTCCTTGCAAGATCCGGCCGACACTCTCAAATCAACAAATTCGTTTGATACTCCTGTTATCCCGTGCAAGACCTTTGTAAAGAGCATTACGAACGCTATGACTTCCCCCGCAGAAAGCGCACCGCAGATCGCCCTGAGAATAGCATAGCCGTACATAACGCCTCCCGAGATAAGGTTCATCATCTCGGCGCCTATGCCATATTTATTTCGCCATTTGATAAATGCTCTGAACCACAGTTTATGATCTTCATCCGTGCAGCGCTGCAGCTCACCCAACAACAGTTCCTGCTCGGCATACAAGCGTATCTCCTTGCCGCTTCGGTAATTGTTCACAACATAATTCATATATGCCGAATAGGTTCGATCGTTCAATATACGCTGTCTGTCATGTAATGCTTCCTGTTCGATATAAAAGGTTTTTCTGTTGAAGTATAAATTTTTGATCAGCTCCGAAACGGTGACAATGGCAACAGCAGCCAAAAATCCCGGAGGTGAAGTTATAAAACCCGCCAAACCCGACTTGCCGCTGCTGTGAATTACCGACGGGATTATCAGCACCGCACCTATTATTATCCTGAATATAGCTGCTGCGATATTTCCCATGCTTTTCGGCACAGACGATACGCCATGAAAGTTAAACAGGTAATTCACACACATATTATAACGGTTCTGCGTATCCGGGTCCTCGAGATATACATAATCCATATTCATGATTTTATCGTTCAGTATACTGCGCAGCCGCATATCATGCTTTGCTTTATGACTGCTTTCACGCCGCTTTATAAATTTAACGGCTATCTGCACCGCCAGGCAAACAGCTGCAATCACCGCCGTTGAAACAAGCAGCTCATCCAGCTCTCTTCCGCCTGCTATTCCGTTTGTTACAAAGCTTATCAGCAATATGAACAGATACTCATTTGCCAGTGACAATATCTCACACGTGACAAGTCTTAACGTGAAGCCCCGATCCGCCTGTTCATTAAGCTTTATAGCCCGCATTAAAATGCTGCGCCGCTTCCGTGCAGTCAGCTTTGCGTCCTTGGTATCACTCATTTTCATTCACCGCCTTGTCGTTGTAATAGGAGCTTTGCAGCTCATAAAGCTCCGCATATTTGCCGCCCGCCTTCATAAGCTGACTGTGCGTTCCTGTTTCCGCTATCACGCCGTTTTCAAGCATGATTATCCTGTCGCAGAAACGTGTTGATGCAAGCCTGTGGGATATAAAAACGCTTGCCTTGCCCTTCGAAAAGTTCGCATAGTTCATATACATTTCCTGCTCTGCTATGGGGTCAAGTGCGGCGGTAGGCTCGTCAAGCAACAGTATGGGAGCGTCCTTGTAAAGCGCCTTTGCCAGAGCCATTTTCTGTTTCTGA
>CAZGAZ010000139.1:0-6392 GCA_964523835.1 uncultured Ruminococcus sp. | reverse complement strand
GTGTCCGACAGCTTTTTTATTCTAACATATTTTTCCGCACTTGTCAAGAGGTTTTTCAAAAAAATCTATTCTTTGTTAAATCTGTCTAATTCTGTTGTCTTTTGTCAACGGTGCAATGAGCATTTATACCATACTTTTGCAATGTGTCCATATCAAATTCCACCCGCTCCTCCACAAGCTCCAGTTCGGGATCATCGGCATACACTTCAATGTAATACATACTTCCGTCCTCACAAAGCTTGCAAAATCCCAATTTTTCCATTGCCCGCATTTCCCGGACAGCCTGCCTGTCATGCATTTTATATGTCAAAATATAAGTACCCCTTCTTTCCCCCATAACGCCAAAAGTTATCCCCTTGTAAACTGCTTTTGTGCTTATTTTATAAATATCCTCTATTTCACTTTTCGGCACATCCTTTCTGCACTTAAACCCATATTTCTTTACGCTCTCTTCATCATCACACACAAAGCCTTTATTCAGATCATTTCTGTCAAACGAATATAACGCAGCCTTATCACTGCCCATATATCCGTCGCAGAGATACTCCGCCGAATTGTATACGCAATATATACCCGCTCTGATCATAACACCCCTCCGATCATTCGAAAACTGCGCAATGCCAAGGCACTGCGCAGTCCGTATCTGTCATTCAACAATTATACCGGGAACTCCGGGCTCATATTCGCCAAACACATCGGGAAACCCCGACTCATTCCTCTCGTGAGACCGTCTGTCGCCCCGCACCCTGTCCGACGGGAAATCCACCGTATCAATGACCGTCATATCCGAGAGCCGCACGGAAACCATTCTTCCGCTGCCTATGATTATCAGGTTTTCCCCGTCAACCATAGCCCTCTCGAACTTAAAGTTTTCCTCAATGTCATTGTACTCGATATAGTCCTTTTCCACGAAACCCGTCTCCGGAGCGTAGGTGAACACATAATAGCGGTTCACAACTCCGAACTCCGTAAGCCCTGAAACAGGCACGCCTATTATATGCTCCTTCTCGTCAATGAGCATAGCATTCTTATCCTCCAACGCAGGCGTTGTTACATTCATGATCTCCGCAAAGGTGATCTCGCTTATGGATTCTCCCGAATCCGAATCGTACATTTCCAGCTTCAGCGCCGAATAGAACCTGCTGCTCTCTCCGCCGCCCACAGCCGTAACGCCGACTATGCCGCTGCCGAAGGGGTTCACATAGCTTGCCAGGAACGTCCTTGCATTTTCATTGTCCACAGGCTGCCTGTGGTTAAGGTCGACCACCATGGCAGGCTCTTCGGAATTTGCCTCAAACAGGCTTGCAAAGCTGTCCTCAAAGCGAACGCTTGCGATCGCAGTTCCCGGCAGCAACCGGTCTGTACGCATAGCCTCATCCAGAACCACATCAAGAGTGTATATATCCGTAGCTGTCACACCGTTTTCATCACTGCTCCGACAGGCAATGCGGAACATTCCGCCCGCCTCCGACATTGACCCGCTGCTTATAAGCTCGCCGTCAAGTACAGTGCTCGCCTTGTAAAGCAACTGCCCTCCGCCTATGGAGAAAGAAGTCACAGCCGTGTACGCCTTGCCGTCCTTTATCCCCGTGCCCGCAACATAAAGAGTATTTGCGGAACAGTAGGAGTTTGCGCTGCTTCCCAGCACAGCCTTTACCGAAACACTCCCTCCCCCGTTGCAGTCAACGCAGGAAATAACCGTGTAATCTGTATTGTTAGCGCCTTGAGGGATAGCTATATCCTCAGCCGCCACAAATTTCTTTTCGCCGTTCACATAGTAAGCGGGAACAAAGCTTTCCAGCGAGGCATTTTCGCCTAAAGGCGCCGTCCCTCTGTAATCGCTGTAGCCTGTCATCAGATACAGCAGGCCGTTCTCGTCCACTCTCGCAGACGTGTATGTGCCATTTTGCTTGTATGTGCGGATAAGCACAGGTCTGCCCGAAGATGTGTCGTATATCTCCGCCGCAGCGTTCTTTTCGGTTTCGCCGGAAGCCTCGCTCACCAGTACCAGTGCATTACCTCTGATGTACATTTCAAAAGGCGGGTTCTCGCTCGTTATCTCGGACGTTACCGTCATGCTCGCCTTATCCACCACGTACAGCGTACCGCCGCATATGTAGTAGATAGAGGTATCATCGCTCTTCACAATGTCCGCATCGGAAAAATCCGAACGGCTGACGGTTTTTGCGGGTTTTTCTTTATTTGTATTACCCGCAGGCACTTCCGACACCGCAGGCGTCCTGCCCTGTGCCGTATTATCGCCCGACATACCCTCATTCGGCTTCGGGTCATCCTGCGAAACGGGGCCAATTTCCGTCACAGCAGGGGTATTATCACCGGTAATTGCAGTTTCATCGGTAATGATCTCCACACCTTCGCCGTTTTCGGCAACCGAGGGCTTATTGGAATTATTGAGATAGATCTCTGTATATATATCGTAAAGCTCGTCATAGGACTGAACCTGAACGGCTCTGTAATCTTTCTCGCTTTCCAGTTCCTCAGAGCGTCTGTTAATCTCATTGTACGCAGCAAATCCGCCCGCCAGCGCAGCGAATGCAGCCGCTGCAGCTACGGTACGCATAATTACCGACCGCTGAGATCCCGAACGCTTTGCGGAAACTATCTTTGTTCCCCTTGCACTGCCCGTATCTGTTTCTGTATTGACGGGCGTAATACCTCTGAGCATTTCTTCTATCCGCTCCGGGGAAAGCTCGGGTGGAACTTCGATATCCTCTATCGCCGCTTTAAGCCTCTTGTCAAAGCTCATGCTTCCGACCTCCTTTCTTTTGCAGAATTTTTCTAAGTAATAAGTTTTTTCAGTTTAGCCTTGGCTCTTGCCGCCTTTGAACGAACGGTGTTTGCGTTCGTTCCGAGCATTCTAGCTGTCTCCTCACTGGAATACCCTGAAACTACACTGAGTGCCAGCACGATCTTTTCATCCTCCTCGAGCTGCGCAAAGCCCTCCATTACCTCCAACGCCTCGAAACTTATCTCCTGTTTAACGTCCTCGAGTCTGGATTCATCCACATCGTCGAAATCCCTTTGCAGGTTGTTCACCTGAGCGTATTCCTTCCGTTTGTTTTTTATTTTTACGGTAAGGATCTTTGTTATCCACGCTTTAAAGGCTTTCGGTTCTCTGAGATTTTTAATAGAGGTATACGCCTCGAGCACTGTGTCGCTAACCACATCGGAAGCGTCGTGCTGATTGTTCAGGTTCAGTAGAGCGATACGGTACAAGTCCTTGTAAACAAGGGAATAAAGTTCGGCAAACGCTCCTGCATCTCCCGCCTGTGCACGTCTTACAGAGGCGGTAAAATCCAAGCTCATAGTATCTGATCACCTCGCACCCGCCTTTGCAGCAAAGCGGATTGATAATGACATCGTACCGATTCTATATATTTTCTCGCTCCATCTGAGCCCTGTCATATATATAGTGGAGATTTTTCTTCAAACTGTTGCAAACAAATTTCACTTTTGGATATACTCACAACAACAGCCGTTTTTCAATATCCTTTTATGAGCAATTTGCACAATTATCTATCTCCTCGGCATATATCAAAGATATATTTCAAGGGATTTGCCGATAATTTCTGATACAATAAAACAAACCGGCAATTCAATTAAGTAAAGCAAAAATTCGGTCAAAGGAAAAATTTACCTAAAATGGAAAATTTTTCCTGACGGTGGAAAGCCGTTTACGTACACTTAAAACAGCACATCTGATTTAATTTTACTACAAAAAATAAAATGTGTCAAGTTTTTTGCACAAATCGTCTTGACAAATAAACGTAAATAAATTATGAATATTTTTCCAAATGCCTATGTTTCGAGATTTTAAAGGCTTTTTACTGAAATTTACGGTAAACAAAAGGTGCAGATAACATTATAAATCATCTGCACCTTTTACGGTCTTATTTATCCGTTTCCTTTTTTCCCTCAAAATAATCCGAAAGCTTTACATTTTCCGGCATATTTTTTGCCAGCGATTTCAGAACGACTATAGCGCATTCACGTGAATAATTACCATAATCATCATCCGAAAAAGTATTTGTTTTAATTTGTTCGGCAATGCTTATACAGCTTTTTCTTGTATATCTTTTCAATACTTCCTCAGTAGGGTGCATAAATACGTGTTGGGTAGATATTTTTTGCTGCATTGTTTGAATTTTTGCGTCACGGACTTTATTGTCAGTTGTACGCTTCTGCCATATTGCATATGAAAGGCTTAAAAAAGCGGACAGCAATGCAGTTACGGTAATAATATTCTTCATTATAAAAACCTCCTCTTATTCTTCATATTTTTAGGTCATAAATATATTATGCCACAATTTGAGCCAAAAGTCAATGGTTCGTTTTGTTCCATGGTATACTTTTTTATAAATGAGGTGACCTGCTTGAAATATGAAAGAATACGAAACCTAAGAGAAGATATGGACTTAACACAACAAGATATGGCTGACAAGCTTTTTATCAACAGACGAACATATTCAAGCTATGAAACAGGAGCAAGAAGTATCCCAATAGAAACACTTAGCAATATTGCCGATATTTTTAACACAAGTGTGGATTATCTGATTGGAAGAACGGACATTAAAAAACCATAAACTCAAAAACAATAAACGCAGCTGTAATATATAGTGTTTTGGTGTAAATACTCACATTTCGACCTTTTGCAAAATGCAGTTTTGCGAAAGGTTTTGTGCTGTCATAATAACCCGTATTTATTTTAAATTCAATCTATATTATGGAAAATTTCCAATTTTTCTTATTATAGCACAGAAAATTCAGCTTGTCAAGCAGAAATTCTATGTATAAGATAGTTTTTATTTGTCCATAAATTTGTTACCATATATTTATACTCGAGGTGATAAATATTGTCTATAGATTACAGTAAAGTCGGCAGAAGAATCGCCAAACGCCGAAAGGAGCTTGGACTTCGGCAATTTGAGGTTGCCGAAATGGCAGGCGTAAATGACAAGCATATTTCCAATATCGAAACAGGGCGCTGTGCGCCGAGCCTGGAACTTATAATGAAGCTGTGCGAGGTTTTGCAGACCACGCCCAACGACCTTTTACCGAGTGCGCAAATATCCGAAAAAGATATATCCGATGAGACCCTCGCCGAAAAGATCGCCGGACTTGACCGTGAAAGCAAAGCTATCCTTAACAACATTATTGAACTGCTTGACAGATACAAATAATGAAGCACCAATCGTTTTTTTCTTAAACATAGCTATATCAAACGGCTTTTTCCACTGTCAACGGGCAATTTATGCCCTTGTGGAAAAAGCCGTTTTTCACATATTCTAATTCATTTTTCCGAGCACCACACCAATGTCCGCATTGATACAAATCGCCTGCCCCACAATTTCATCCGGACAAAACGCCTCCCCGTAATTCACGCAGGCATAGACCGCCTTTGGATTTTTCGCCGTCATTCTCCAGAAAGGATATTTTATGATCCCGGGGGTGTTATATCCGACCCCAAGCTCCAGAAAAAGTATCCTTGAATTTCCCCTTGTGCGCAGAAAATCCTCGTACCGACCGGCAGCTTCATACCAGCCGTTATCCTGCACAAAGCTGTCGTCCGCACGCAAATTCATCGTCATAGGCTTGCCGCATTTCGGACATTTCGGGATAAGCTCCGAGGGTATGCGCATATTTTCCTGCTCCCTGTACATTCTGCATATCATTTCTTCATTGTCATAGGTCTTGTTGTGACAAGGCTCGCTGCACTGAAACAAGCCGTAATCACCCTGTGTATAAAAAAGCCGATTTTTATCAAAGCCCGCCTTCTGAAACTGATGATCGACGTTTGTCGTCAGCACAAAATAATCCTTATCCTTTACAAGCTCCCGAAGCCGCTTGTATACGCCGTTATCCACATCCGTGAAACGGTTGCAGTAAATATATCTCGACCAGTAAGCCCAGTGTTCCTCGGGCGTTTCAAAGGAATAAAATCCCCCCGAATACATATCCGCAAAGCCGTATTTTTCTATAAAATCGGAGAAATATTTTTCAAACCGCTCCCCCGAATAGGTAAATCCCGCAGCAGCGGAAAGTCCCGCTCCCGCACCGATAACAACAGCCTCGGCAGCTTGAAAAGCGTCCTTCAGACGAATAATGTCAGCCGAGCAGTCCGCTGTAAATCGCATAGTCCTTCTCTGTGAACGGGCGCCAGCAGTGATCGAGCGTGCCGAACCAGTACCACAGATCGCTGGAGTGCCACGCGCCGGCGTCGTCGCCGGGCAGCATGCGGTCAAAATGCCAGGTATACGCGGCGGGCCCGCCCTGCCGCGCCTGCAGCAGGCTCCATTCGCGGGACATCTGCAGCAGCACCGGCGGCATCATATCATGGCTGGTGGAGCCGATCAGGTACGGCACATGCGCCT
>CAZGAZ010000138.1:0-6511 GCA_964523835.1 uncultured Ruminococcus sp. | reverse complement strand
GAATAGAGAAAAATCTTTTTATCTGATACAGGCATATGGGGGAAATACTGCCCCAGACAGCGTTTGACAGTATTCAGCGACTCACCGTAGGCGGTCTTAAACTCGGTCAGACGTTCTTCGCTGCTGCTGCTTTCCATGTCATAGTGGTTCATGGACATTATCTTCAGAAGCTGCTCCCGCTTTTCCAAAGAGCGAGCTAATTTATCTGCAAACTCGTCCTTTGAAAGCACGGGATATTTCTCCATGATCTCGTTCAGGTCGGATACCCAGAACTCATATTCCCGCTGCAAAAGAGCAAGAAAAATTTCTTCCTTCGTCTGAAAGTAATTATAAATTGACGTTCGGGTAAAGCTGGTGGCTTCGCCTATTTCTTTCATCGTGATCTCCTTGAAACTCTTGGTTTTATAGAGCTTTTCGCAGGCGTTTATGATCTCCTCTTTTCGGGCGTTTGTGAGTTCCGGCGAACCCTTTGGCATACTGTTTCCTCCTTTCCGATATATAATGACGTTCAAGATTTTTGAACCGATATTTTTTTATTCTGACACTGTGTCGATATAATAAGCATAACACCATTCTGACACGATGTCAATACACAGAAAAAGATTTTACATTTTTTTAATTATTTATCTGAAAGCATATACACATCTTGACTTACCTCTCTATATATTTTATTTGATAAAAGTTTTTTATTAATCGGCTTGCCTAAAAAGTATAAATATGCTATAATATACATAATAACTATGGAATTTACCACAAGGGGCAGAATTATGGAAATAAGAGTTCTTCGATATTTTTTGACGGTGGTGAGGGAGGAAAGCATTACCAAAGCAGCAGAAGTTCTGCATATTACGCAGCCGACCTTATCACGGCAGCTTGCTCAAATGGAGGATGAGATCGGGGTAAAGCTATTTGACAGGGGTACTCGCAAAATAAAGCTGACAAATGAGGGCATTCTGCTGCGCAGACGTGCGGAGGAAATTTTGCAGTTGGTTGACAAGACCGAAAAGGAACTTATCGAGCAGGAGGAACAGGTCGAGGGAAAAATTTCTATCGGCTGCGGAGAAATCGCAGCTGTGCAGATACTTCCGAGTCTTATAAAGGCATTCCGTGAGAAATACCCCAGGGTCACTTTTGACATTTTTACGGCAACTGCCGATCTTGTAAAAGAACAAATGGAGAAGGGACTTCTGGACATTGGCTTGCTGCTTGAACCTGTGGATATGGAAAAGTACGATTTTATCCGCTTGGATGTGAAAGAAAAATAGGTAGTCCTTATGCGTCCCGATTCGCCGCTGTCAAAAAAGAGATCCGTGACAGCAAAAGATCTGTCCGGACTTCCGCTGATACTGCCTCGGCGTACGAATGTGCAGAGCGAGCTTGCAAGCTGGTTCGGCGACTGTTATGATGAGCTTGATGTTGTTTTTACAAGTAATCTGAGCACTAACGGGGCTGTTATGGTAACGAACGGTCTGGTGTATTCTTTGGTCATTGAGGGCGCTGTGCCGTTCTGGGACAGTGCAAAGGTCATATACAGACCCCTGTCGCCGCCCCTTACGGCCACAAGCGTTCTGGCGTGGAAACGGGGGCAGCCTTTCAGTCCTGCCGCAGCAAAATTTATTGAACATATTCAATGCTTTTTAGGCATAGGTAAAGCATAAAAACTAAGTATTTGACATTGGTTGATATATGTTATATAATATAAGTGTGATCGGGAAGCGATTTCCGATCACGCTTAATTTTTTATGTCGTGACATAAATGACATCTTTAACAGCACTCTTGCATGCAGAATAAAAAACGGAGGTAATCATTATGAAAAAAATAACTGCTTTTTTAATTTCTTTAGGCTTGTTTGTAAGCTTTTCGGGCTGCGGAAATTCCGGAAAACAAACGGAACCAAACGGTACAGAGGAAGCTTATGCGGCTGAATTAACAGATGATGAAAACGTGTCCGAAACCAAAGAAGCCCCAAAAGCAGATTCGGATACTGCTGAAGTCGAAACCGAGGAAGCGGTACCTGCTCCCGAAGTTCAGGAAAGCAAGGTTCTTGTGGCATATTTTTCTGCAACCAACACCACAGAGAAAATTGCAGAGCATATTGCAAACGGTCTTAATGCGGATATTTACGAGATAATTCCCAAAACTCCCTATACAGACGCAGACCTTAATTACAATGACAACAGCAGCCGCACAACTATTGAAATGAACGACCCAAGCTGCCGCCCTGCAATTTCGGTTTCTGTTGAAAATATGGGGCAGTATGATATTGTATTTATCGGTTATCCCATATGGTGGGGAGATGCTCCGAGAATTGTAAGCACTTTTATGGAAAGCTATGATTTTTCGGGCAAAACGATAGTACCCTTCTGTACCTCGGGCGGCAGCGGAATAGGCTCCAGTACGGAAAATCTCGAAGAACTTATAAGCGGTGCAGAATGGCTGCCCGGCAAAAGATTGAACGGCGGCGATTCGCAGGACACGGTCATGGAATGGGTAAACGGGCTGAAGCTTGAACTTGAATAAAAAAATTGAAAGGAGCGTCTGCCCGTGAAAGTAAAAATTAAAATAGGCATTGATTTTCTTATGACGGTTTTGCTTTTGCTGCTTATGGCTTATCAAGTCACGGGACAGAAGCTTCACGAATGGTTCGGTACGGGAATGCTTGCGCTGTTTATCCTGCACAATATTCTCAATATCAAATGGTACGGAAATATTTTCAAAGGGAAACACACTCTGCTGCGAATAATGCAGACTGTTATAAATATCTGCGTTCTCGGTTCAATGCTTTGTCTTGGATTCAGCGGCGTTGTAATGTCCCGCCATGTGTTTGCGGAGCTTCCGATCAACGGACCTATGGCAACCGCAAGGTCAATGCACCTTGCGGCTTCCTACTGGGGATTTGTCCTCATGAGCGTACATCTCGGATTTCATTGGGGAATGATAATAGGAATTTCCAAAACAATAGCAAGTGGCAGGGGAGTTCCCGAAGCGGCTGTATGGATAATCAGATTTGCTGCTTTGGCATTGGCGGTATATGGCTTGACATGTTTTGTTCATGCGAATATTTTTTCATATATGCTCCTTAAAAATCAGTTTGTATTTTTTGATTTTGAGCAAAGCGCAGTAGCTGTTTTTACGGAGTATTTCGCAATGATGAGCTTCTGGATATTTATCGGGTACTATGCGGCTAAAGGAATAAAAATGCTGCTTAATTAAAAATCGGCTCCCGTTAAATAAATTCGGCGTTTGACTATATACTTATATTATGGAGAGATGAATATGTCTGTTTCCGAAAAATTGTTCGGCAAAAAGGATATGGCAAGGCTGATATTTCCGCTGATGATAGAGCTTGCTCTTACCCTGCTGGTGGGTATGATAGACTCGGTAATGGTATCAAGCGCAGGCGAAGCGGCTGTTTCGGGAGTTGCCTTGATAGACACGGTTTTTCAGCTTCTTATCTATATTTTTGCCGCTTTCGGAACGGGCGGCGCAGTGGTTGCAGGGCAGTATCTCGGTGCAGGAAAACAGAATGAGGCAAGAGAGACCTCGGGGCAGCTTGTGTGGTTTTCGGGGCTTGTGTCTTTGGGGATAACGGGACTTATTTACCTTTTGAAACAGCTGCTTTTTACGGTGGTTTTCGGCGCAATCACCAAAGAGGTACACGACAGCGCAAACGCATACCTGCTTATATCGGCTTTGTCCATACCTGCTCTTTCTGTCTATGAATCGGGTGCGGCGATTTTCCGCACTATGGGTGCTGAACATTCTTAAAGCTGCAATGTAAGTGCCGAATATGGTTATAAAAAAACATAATGTCCCGAGGCTCAACAGCATCATTATAATTATAGTTTTTATGATTATTGACTTTTTCGATGTTATCTGCTATAATTAGAACAATGATTACGAAAAACCGGAGGTGAGGACATATGATAACAATAGCCATATGCGATGATGACAGCAGTCAGATTAATGCTTTGAAAAAAATGCTGGCTGAGTGGAACGGTTGTAATATAATAAAAGAATATAACTCGGCAGAGCAATTTCTATTCAATTATCCCGATGTTTCTTGTGACCTGCTGCTGCTCGATATTGAAATGGGAAATATGAGCGGAATGGAGCTTGCCAAGAAGCTCAGGGCTAAGGGCGATATGCTGCCTATCATATTCATCACCGGATTTTCAAAGTACATGGGTGAAGGCTATGATGTGGAAGCACTGCACTATCTTATAAAGCCTGTGGATAAAAAAAAGCTGTTTCAGGTGCTTGACAAATATGCTTGCCGTCATAAATCTGACAACAGAATAATTCTGTCTTGCGGCAATGAATCTGTGCTTGTAGCTTCTGATGATATTGTTTATCTGGAAGCATTCGGAAAGAAAACACAGATCACTTTGAGCAGCGGAAAAGAGATTATCTGCACATGCGGATTAAGTGATGTTTCCGCAAAGCTGAGGGAGGGATTTATTTACTGTCATCGCTCATATGTTGTGAATATACGGCTGATCAGAAGCATTTCCAGGACTGAAATTACAATGGACAGCGGCCAAAAAATCCCACTCTCTCGCAGATTATATGACAGCGTAAACAGAGCATTTATTGACTATTACAAGGAGGTACGAAAATGAAAACAGCTATCATTTTTGCTCTCATTATTTTCTGCACAGCATTGCTGACAGGTTTATTTTTCCTTATCAGAAAATTATTCTATCATCTTGTGGACAGACATATTGCTGAGTTCCAAAATGACCTTATCAATAAGCAAACCGAGGAAATTCAGAATATGTACCGTCAAATGCAGGCGTGGCGGCACGATTACCGTAATCATATCCAGAATATGAAAAACCGTCTTGAGGGAGATCAGGGTGAGCTTGAACAGTATCTTGACGATCTTGCTGACGATCTTATGCAGGCGGATACCTCTATACAAACGGGCAACGTTATGGCGGACGCTGTACTGGGCAGCAAGGCGTCGGTGGCTGAGCAGAAGGGGATCAAACTCAATATCAAGGCACAAATTCCGCAGGGCGTGATTATGACCGATGTGGAGCTGTGTTCAGTATTGGGCAATCTGATCGACAATGCTATAGAAGCTTGCGAAAAATTGTCCTGTGATCAGCGTTTTATTCGTATATATATTGATACATTCAAGGGGCAGTTTTATCTTTCTGTTCAGAATTCCTCTCCGCTCGTCAGGCGTGACAGAGGGATTTACCGCACAACAAAAACAGGCTCGCACGGTTTCGGGTTATTCCGTATCGACCGTATTGCAAAGAAATACGGCGGATATGTCAACCGTCAGTATGAGGAAGGGATATTTGCAACTGAGCTTCTTATTCCGCTGGGCGGATAATTCTTGTTATTCATTCCGTATTTTGACCGTTCGTTCCGAAATTTGCACGGGCGGTCTTTTTTGTGTTATAATAAGGACAGAGGTGATGATTGTGAAACGTGTTAAGATCGCAAAATACACCAAGGAAAAAAATAAAGCCGCATGGGCAAAATACAATGCGGAAAGAGCTGAAAGAAAATACGGCTTATGGGACAATCTTCGGTATGTATTTTCGCAGGCGTGGAAAGTGGACAAGTTCATGGTGCTGGTGATCTTCATGGGCTTTCTGTTTGACAAGGGCTGGGAGATAGCGGCTATGTTTACGGATAAATATGTGGTAGAGCTTGTACTCGGCGAACAGAGCAGATACAGGCTTGCGGCGATCGTCATAGGTCTGCTTATAGGAGGACGGGTTCTTGTGTGGCTCAGCAGCGTCACATTTATCTACAATTGGTGGGTCGGCAGTTTTCGGTTCCGCAGGCATATGCAGAGCATTCTTGTAAAAAAGAATATCTATACCGATTATGAAAACAACGAAAAGACATCGGTGAACGATGCACTGAACAAGGCAAATTACGCTTCGGAAAATGTTGCATATGATACGCTGTACAATGTGAAAGAGTTTCTCGGAAACATATTTGCGTTTATTGCATTGGGAGGTATATTATCTTTTTTAAGTCCTGTCATGATATTGCTTGTGGCTGTTCCGAGTTTTATAAGCTATAAGCTTAACAGGCGCAAGATGATGTGGATATGGAACATGGCGGATAACTGGCAAAACTATGACCGGCAGCTTGAATATATCCACCGGGCAGCTTCGGATATCTCCTACGCTAAGGATATGCGGATATTCAATCTGCCGAGGTTTCTCAAGCAGGCGTTTGACCGTTCCTTTGCCGACAGACTTGACTGGTATGAGCAGCAGGACGAATGGTCTTTCAGACATGATGCGGCGGAGCAGGTCGTTTTGTGGACGGGCTATCTTTGTTCTTACGGATATGTTGTGTACAAGGTGTTTACGGGAAATATCAGCGCAGGGGACTGTGTGCTGTATTTCAATGCAATATCGCTGCTTTCCAATACTGTATATAAACTTGTAGGCAGCTACAGCGGATTTCAGTGGTCAAGCGATAATATTTCATATGCAAGAGAATACTGCGGCCTGCCCGACAAAACCAACAGGA
>CAZGAZ010000137.1:0-6627 GCA_964523835.1 uncultured Ruminococcus sp. | reverse complement strand
ATTTTACTATTTTCAAACTTTTCCACTCCGTTAATCAGACTTTCACACCAAAGGTGCGCTGAAACTTAGGGGTTTACCGCTGACTTTCAAACTTTACCTCCCGCCGATCTGTTGTCCGCAGCAAAGGTACAATGAAACTCAGGGGATTACAGCGAGTCTTCAAACCTCGTCCTCCTCCTTTTCCCCGGGAAATACCGCTGCGCAAAACATAGAAGCCGCCACCGCCGCAATTATTATGACAAATCCCCCCGAAATAAAGGGTGCAAAGAAGTTCAGCAGCAGACTGAGCGCCGCCGCCAGCGTTACCACAGCCAGCATTTCCTTGGAGGATTTTGCAGCAGGCACAAATATCGCAATAAACATTCCGTAGAGCATTATCCCCATGGCATTGGTAAGAGAAGCAGGCAGCACCGACCCTGCCGCCGCCCCCAGCGCCGTTCCCCCGACCCAGCCTGTAAAGCCCATAGCAATAAGCCCGTACATATACTGCGGAGTCACAGAATTCGGCTGAGAGGAAGCCACGGCAAATATCTCATCCGTAACACCGTAAGCCGCCGCCAGCCTGTGTGGCAGAGAAAAGGACTTGTGAAGCTTCTGGGATAACGCCAGCGACATAAGCGCATAGCGGATATTGATGACAAGCTGCGTCAGCGCCGTTTCCGCCGGCGTGCCCCCGGAGGTCATAACAGTAAGTCCTGCGGCTTGTCCAGCCGATGTAAGGTTAAGGGCGGAAACAGCCGCTGCCTGCCCCACCGTAAGCCCCGCCCGCACAGCGGAAATGCCGAAGCCGAAAGAAACGCTCAGATACCCCAGTCCCACAGGCAGCCCGTGAATCAGTCCCCGAAAAAAATGCGTTCTCAAAAATAATCCTCCCTATCGCAAAAGAACACCGAAAAATCTGTCTTGCTTCTTGCCTCTTTTATTCTTGCCTCTAAAAGACCACCGCCCCGCATTTTGCGGGACGGCGTTCATAGTTTACTTGCCCTACCTGAGGCAAGAAGCAAGAGACAAGAGGCAAGAAGTATAATCCGCCTTTCAAAAACGTATTCCAAGACACATCGCAAGAACCTCTGCCCAGGTAACTTACTTAGCCGCCGCAACCAGCGCCTTGGCTACATCCTCGCAGCTCCATTCGCCTTTGCTGCGGTTGTAAATGCCGAAGGTCTCCGAGCCTTTCTGACCGGGACGTGAGTTATTGTCCCACCAGAAGCAGGGAATGCCGTAAGACTTTGCGCCTTTGATGTAGTAGTCCACCCACTCAAGACGATCCTCGGGATTGCCCTTGTTGATACAGCCGCATTCGCCGATAATAACCGCTCTGCCCTTGCTTACAAAGTTCTTGTTCAGATCGGAGAAGAAGCCGTCAAGGGACTTTCTGTCGTTGTCGGAGAAATCGGAAGAACCTCCCGCATTCATAGCGAAATTATAGGGATCGTATGCGTGAACGGAAATAATAACCCTGTCGTCATCGGGAATCTTCATATTCCGCAGAATGTTCATATTGGATGTTGCCGCATAAGCGGGTATCATAATATGCCTGTAGGCGTTGTTGCCGCCCGTGGCTCTTATAGCCGATACTATTGCGGCGTTAAGATTTTCAATAACTGCACGCTCCTCGGGTGTACCGCCTGACCATTCCTTGGCGCTGCCCTCGGTGCGGGGTTCGTTAAGGGTCTCGAAAATAAGCCGCTCGCTGTAGCCCTTGAAGGTTTTTGCTATCTGAGTCCACAGCACTGTCATTTTCTTCTCGCTTGCCTTATAGTTTTCCTCACTTTTTATGCAGTCGCCGATAAGATAATAGCTGTTGTCATGGTGAGAATTGAGGATAACATACATACCGTTGTCATAGGCATAGTCCACGACCTCTTTGACACGCTTCATCCATTCGGAATCCACGTTGCCTGCCGCATCGCAGTGCTGCCCCCAGGAAACGGGAATACGAACTGCGTTAAAGCCCATAGCCTTAATATCGTCTATCATAGCCTTTGTGGTCTTGGGATTGCCCCAGTTGGTCTCCGTTCCAAGTCCGCTGCCGCCGAGAGCGTCCAGCGAATTTCCCAGATTCCAGCCCACTTTTATTTTCTTCGCCAGTTCAATGGAAGTGATATCCTTGTTAAAATCTCCCGTTACCTTTTCGGTGGACTGAGGCTTTTTCGCAGTCTCGGTCTTGTCCGAACCGGACTTTGCGCTCTCAGAGCCTACCTTAACGGTGATGACAGCCTTTTTGCCCGAACCGTCGGAAGCTTTCACCGTCACCGTGGCAGTACCCTCCTTTAAAGCGGTTATCTGTCCCTTGGAATCAGTCTTTACAACGCTTTTATCGGAAACGGAAAAGCTCACAGCCTTGCTTGCGGCGTCGCTCGGGGATATTTTTACCGAGGGCTTATAGGTCTCGCCGATTTTCAAGGCAACATCCGTTTTATCCGCCGTCACCTTTTCAACACGTTTGCCTACGTTTATTTTTACCGAAGCGGACTTGTCCGTTCCCTTTATTTTTACCGTAACCGTGGCGCTGCCGTTTTCAATGCCCTTGATCTTGCCGCTGCTGCTGACTGTGGCAACGGACTTATCCGATGAGCTCCACTGAAGCTCCCCGTCCCCTGTGACCTTGGCATTTAATGTAACCGTCTTGCCCTTAGGGACCGTTATCATCTTATAAGGCAGCGACACAGAGCTTTCTGCTGCGCTCACCGTAATACCGCTGCAGCAAAGGCTCATAACCATCAAAGCCGCAAGCAGCAGGGAAAATATTCTTTTTATTTTCATAATAAATCACCCTTTACTCTTCCGAAATAAGCTTCAGAAGCGTTCTTATAAGCTCGGATATCTGCGGCTTGGAGAACTGTGCGTCAGCTCCCACCGCCTTGCATTTTAAGATCATCTGCTCGTCAATAAGAGACGAGAAAAGAATTACGGGAATATCCCTTAAAACAGGGTCGTCCTTAATAAGCTTTGTAAGCCTGTGGCCGTCCATCTTGGGCATTTCTATATCACTGATAACGCAGGCAACATTATCCGTAACAGCACCCTCTTTGCTGCGGAAGGAGCTTACATAATCCCAGGCGTCCTCGCCGTTCTGGAAGGAAACTATATTCGACAGACCCATTTCCGAAAGGGTGCTGGTTATCATCTTGTTGAGGAACGGTGAATCGTCCGCTACGACAACACGCTTTTTCCCTGCGTTTATACTTGCCTTGTCGATCTCTGTAAGTCCCGTAACATCAAGTCCGCTGCTCCTGTTAAGATCGGAAACTATACGCTCCAGGTCAAGTATCATAATGATCCTGCCGTTGATCTTGGCAACGCCCGTGGAGATGCCCATGCCCTCGCTGCTTGAAACTGCCGGAGGCTCAACGATATCCGTCCAGGAAATGCGCTGGAAGCCGTTAACCTTGGTAACATGGAACGCCACCTGCATTTTATTGAACTGGCACACGATTATGACCGACTTCTGATTGCCCGGATTTGGGATATGCAGCACCTTATGCAGGTCTATTACCGTTATCAGCTGGTCTCTGGGTATAAACACGCCCTCCACCTCATCCGGGCCGTTGGGGATAGGAGTTATTTCCTGATCTGTCATGATCTCGCTGACCTTGGCGATGTTGATCCCGTAAACATTGTTTCCCACATTGAATTCAAGGATCTGCAGCTCGTTTGTGCCGCTTTCAAGAAGAATTTTTGTGCTCATTATGTAAAACCGCCTTTCGGATTAGGACGTTTTTTTCTCTGCACGCCCAAATTTACACATCAGTCCGCAAATTCCGACACATGAAATCCGCACAGACCGAAATATATTCATAATATAATTTTATCACATTTTTTCTGTGTATTTGTTAAAAATTTGAAAACATTTATTATAAAGCAGGATTTTTTTAAATCTGCTCCACCCCTTTACCCACGGGAAAAGATCGGCATATCAAGCGATCGTCCGATCATATGGAAAAAGTTTGTGAACATTATGTAAATTTACATTTTCAAACGAATCGCAACAAGTCATAACAGGTCACCGAACGTCTATTTTTCCACCTCTGCAATAAACACCGCCTGGCTCTCCATTTCCTTGAATCTTTTCTCGAATATCTCCTTGCTGCACCCCACCGAGCCTTTCAAAGGGTCGTTGAGATAGACCGTGTCACGGGAAGCGCTGTAGCCCGTAAGCAGAACGCAGTGCTCATTCCCCCGCCAGGTGACGGTTTTCCCCGTTTCCTCGTCCACCCAGGAAGCCCCCTCACAGGTGTCCTGCATATCTATCGTCACCCAGACGATCACGGGATAGCCCATTTCAAGGCAGGCGTAAAGCCTCTCGGGTTCGCAGCCCGTAATGTTCACCACGTCGAATTTCCGCCCTTGCTGCACCGAGAGAAATTGCTTTGTGCATTTTTCAATGACCTCCGAATAGCAGCCGTATGCGAATTTGCTGCGTGGGTCGCCTACGAATGCCCTGCGGTAATTCCCTGTTCTGTAGGGACATTTGGGCAGGTAGTTATCCGCCAGCACCTCCTTGTCCACATTTATTCCCAGATAGCTCAGTGCCATGCTGAGGCTTGTAACCTCACATCCCGTGGGCAGCTCGGGATTCTGCCTTACGGCAGGAATCTTCCGCAGCAGCGCACCTCCCTCGTTTGCCTTGTAGGGCACATAAACCACCGTAGAGCGGGACATCGCCGCATTTTTGCCCCCCCGCTGCACCTGCACACGGTAATAATCCGACGTCAGCCCCGTCACTTCCCCCACTCCGTCCTTTATGACCGCCCGCTTTTCGCCGCCGTTCACAATAAGCACATATGTATCATCGGGGGAATAATCCTGCACCTCCACCCGCAGACCGCCGCCCTTATAGGTATCTTCACGCAGTCCGCAGCATTTTATGTAAATTTCCTCGTCCGTTTCCGCCGTTGAAGCAACGGTTATATCCGACACCGTCCTCGGTTCTCCGGCGACCCTTGCACACACCTGAAAATCGCCCTTGCCAAGGTTGTTGAATAAAACTCCCGCCCGGCTGTTTACGGGCGTATAGGTTTTTCCGCCGCTTACGCTTACCTCGTAATTTTTTCCCGGCTGCATATCGTCTATTTTCACCTGCACGCCCTTGTCGCTGCTTTCGCAGGAAATATTCACCTTAATGCTCTCAGGGTCAGTAACTGCATAGCTGTTTATGCCCTCACTGCCCGTAACCGACAGCGCAAAGGCTGTCACCGCTGCCATTACAGACGCCGTTATCGTCAATTTTCTCTTCAAATCACGAAGCTCCTTTTCTTTCATTTTTATAGCGATCCGCAAAATTGTCAAAGCGGAAACATATTTATAAAGCAGAGGCCGTGCAACATAAAGTTTAATTTCCTTCCTCTTGCCTCTGTCAGCTTATACTTTTTTTAAAGCAGATGATACGGTTTGCCTCGTCAAATCCCATTGCCGAATGAAATTTAAAGCTGTCCGTATTATCAAGCTCGCAGTCGCTTGCAAACTCGGTGCATTGATTCTCCTTTGCCCATTTTTCGCACTCCCTGAGCAGTTCCCTTGCATAGCCTCTGCGGCGAAATTCTTCCTGTATGAATATCCCTTCCAGAAAGCCCACGGGAGACGTTTTTGTACCCTCGACATAATCATATCTCAGGCTGCATTGGGCAAATCCAATAGGTTTGTCCTGTGCATATTTGATAAAGCATACCGCATTTTCACTGCGGATAATTTCCGAAAATTCCGCCTCCAATCCGTCCAAAGTATTGTCAGTCCACATCTGTATGGCAAGTCTTGCCAGTACCTGTACATCCGCATTTGTCGCCTGTTCAATCAAAATATAAACCTCCCTGTAAATTTTTCGGAATAGAGAAAGCTTCAAAACCTCCGCTGTAAAGCAGCGAAGCGATCTGAAAATCAATTCAATATTATCATTAAATCCCGAAATAAACTATATCCAAGCTTAAATTTTTTCCTCTATTTGTTTTTTTATAAAATCAATTCGGTCAAACACTGTCGGTTTGAAATAGCCGGAAACCGCTGCTACCAATTCCTTTCGGGGATTGATGTAAATAACATTTCCGCTGTTGCCGACAGCCGCATAGCTTCCCTCATTTTCATCAATGATCCACCATAAATATCCATACTTCATATTACGAAATTTTTCACCGCAGCACAGCCTTGCAATGGTGCTTTCTTCAAGCCATTTTTCGGAAACAATACGCTTATTATCAAAGACACCATTTTTCAGACAGAGCAATCCTATCCTTGACATTTCCTCGGCAGACAAACATAGACCGTATCCGGCAGCCCCAACTCCCTTATCGTCCGAAAACCATATCTTCCCTTTAGGCGCCTTTCCTACTGTAAAGGCCTTGTGCGCTTCGGCATCGGGAGCAACATATATTTTCCTTGGCGCTATCGCCAACGGCTCAAACAGATATTTATTTGCATAATCTACCGTTGTCATTTTGCTTGCCCCTGAGATAATGCCTGTGAGAATATGAATGCCAAGAGTGGAGTATTGAAATTCTCCTGTTATGCCGCGCCTGCCGCCCAAAAAGTCCAAAGCAGCAATGCTCCAATCTTCCTGCACGCAAATTTTCGACCAAGGCTCTGATCTATACTTATAGGGTGCGGTCATTGTCAAAAGATTTTTCAATGTTA
>CAZGAZ010000136.1:0-6727 GCA_964523835.1 uncultured Ruminococcus sp. | reverse complement strand
GAATATAATGCAAAGCAAAAACGCTCTGACCGCCGTATAGATAATTACTATAACAAAATAAAGAATGATAAGAAAAAACACATTGTTTATGAGTGTATAGTACAAATTGGCGATAAAGACGATACGGGCAATAATGCCGAGCTTGAAAAAGAAGCCCTAAAACGCTTTGTCGAGGATTGGGAACGGCGTAACCCAAACTTAAAGCTCATCGGTGCGTACATTCACGCCGACGAGCCTGACGGTACGGTGCATATACACATTGATTATATACCCGTTGCCGAATGTACAAGAGGTATGAAGCTGCAAAACAGTCTTGACAAGGCGTTGCAGCAGCAAGGCTTTAATACTGAAAATATACATAAAACCGCCCAAATAGCGTGGCAGGATAGTGAACGTAAAGCCTTAATTGATATCTGCAAGGAATTAGGTATAGATGTATACAAAACCTCGCAAAGTGTCACCAAAGGCAGAGAGCATTTGTCTAAAGCCGAATATCAGCAGCTAAAGGAAACGGCAAAGAGACAAATGGAATGGGAGCTGTTGCCATATCAAGCGGTTATAGATGATTTTCTGCAAGCCGAGCCGCAACACGCCGTTGAGGGTGTTCCTGTGCCGACTGCGGCAAAAATGTTGGTCGGAAAAGAAAATAAAGACAAGCTGCTTTACTCTCCGTCGGAAGTTGAGAAGATACAGCAGCTTGCTAAAGCTGTGGCTGTAATGTATTCCAAAAATAAGCACGAAGAAATAGAATTGTTCCGTAAATCCTCCAAATTAATGGAATTGGAAGATAAAGCAGCAAGAACTGTTAATAAAGCTCTGCAAAAGGAGCAGCAAGTCGAACAACAGCTTCAACAGGCAACTGCCGAAGCTGCTGCCATAAAAAGTGAAGCCGATAACTATGCAGCACAAATGAGGGAGTTTTATGCTGAACATTTTCCATATGTTCAGCAGCTTATTTCCGAAAAAAATCAGCTTAAAGAAGATATGCAAAATATTGTAAATGAAAAAATCAGAGAATTGCAGGAAAAGCTGAAAAATAAAAGCGATACTGTGGAATGGCTTAACAACGACAGGAACGACTTAAAAAATTATGTCAATGAGCAGCGACAGGAAATAGACAAGCTTAAAAATCAGATCCGTGAGCTGCTTCCATACGAACAACAGAATGGTGAACTGTCGGAACGTATTAGAATATTGGATGATGACTTGAAAACCAAGGAACGCTTTATAAATCAAAAAGACGAGGAAATTCAAACCCTTACAAAACAGAATAAGACAAACAGCGAATTGTACAACAAGGCTTACGAAGTCGGAGAATATATTGCTGACAAGGTAGGGCTTGATTTTGAGGAAATCCTCGACAAGCGATTGGACGGTTACAGATTATCTTATATTATTGACGAGGGGCATAACAGAGGGGCAAGATGAGACATAAAAATCTTGACAACTTTTTGACAACAGCAATATTTATGATAGAAAATCTTAGTCGATTTTATTCGATTTTCTTCATATTTACTTTTGAAAAAATGGCTAAAAATCGTCATTCATTAGATTTTATAGAAAAATATAAAATATAGCTGTAATTTTCAAGTCCCATCTCTCGCACCATAAACCGCTCTTGGTTCAAGGGCGGTTTTTTTGTGCGGTGTCCGTAAAATTTTGAGGGGCTGTTTTTTGCAGCCCCATTGTGTGTTTCATATGCAGCCCGGTTTATTCGGGGGCTTAATCGGATGTGTAATTTTCAAATCCGTCAAATTCCTCAAATTCACGGATAAAGTTTTCCTTTTCCGACAGCGGCATATAGAAGGAGATATCGTAGAGGCAGTATTTTTGGTGTCCCTGGTGATCAGCCCGCCAATTATGCGACCCAAAAAAGACCGTAACTTCACAGCTTTCGCTGCTTATTTCTTCGGCAAACATCTTATTATCGAACATTTCCCTGAAATATATTTTGTTAAGGCTGCTCTGCATTTTCGACTTGTTTACCGTAAGCTCCATAAAAGCTCTGATATCTTCTTTATCATCTGCAGCTGCGGTTGTTGAATATTCTATGTCATAGCGTGTCGGACCGCCGTTGGGGATGGATATCCAAACAGTTATTTCCATTATACCGTTATCTTCCAGCTCGGATATATCGGGAATATTGCCGACACCATTGAAGCCGTTTGTTTTAAAGGCTATGAACATGAACAGCAGAAACACTGCATAATGGACAAGATACATTCCCGTCCGGCGGAAAATCATTTTTGGGGAAAGCTTTTCCTTTGAGGCGACTGCCCACAGGATAATGCTCCCGAGCCATATATAGAACATTGCCGTAAGGCTGAAGCTGCTGCTCGCATGGCAAACAGAGAAGCAAAGCAAAAGGGACAGCCACACGACAATTTCCAAAAAGACAGTGAACACCATGGGGTCGCTGCGCTTTTTATAGATAAATACGCCGCAGCCTGCTGCCGCAAGGTATATAAGGGATCTTACCGCAAATACAATAAAATATTCCGCAGAGGAGTAATCGTCAAGGAGTAAAAACGGCATAGGGTTAGTAAGCAGATCTAAAGCGTTGTCAAGCAGATCGGAGTGATTAAAGCATACTGCGCTGACAGCAGCAGACAGCATCAGGGGCGCAGCTGTAAGCAGCGCCATTATTAAAAGTAAGGGCATATAGAAGCTTTCACGCTTTGAGGCTGTGCAGCATTGGTATATGACCGTTGCGGCGAGTATGTAAAGCGCTGTCTCGATATAGCCGGCAAGCAGCTTCAGGCCGAAGACTGAAGCTCCTGCGGCAGATGAGCCGCCGCCGTTTACTGACGCTGCTAACGCTGTAAACTTTGAAAGTATGAATGAGCAGAGCACCGAAATGACAATGGGCAGCAGCCAGATATAAGCCATAGCCAGCAGCCGTGAAAAATACTCCTCGGCGTCGGTAAGAGGCACCGACGGTTCATTCGCCGGGGGTATATCATACTTATCCGTGAACAAGTTCATGCAGTCTCTGAAAAGGAATATGAGGGCTGCTGCATATAAGACTAACGAAATAATAAAGGGATAAGAACCGAAGCCGTATAAAAGCCCTGCGGCTGCAAGCAGCAGCGCCGAAGCAAGCCTGTTCTTTTTTTGCGCTGCAAGCAGCGATGAAACGCTGTTTCTTATGTTTGCAATTGATTCCATACTTTTAAGCTCCTTTACTTAAGAAAGCGCTGATTAAATCCCATTTAAAAATTTTCACATTTTACAAATGGCTATATAGGGCGGTATTTTCCCCGCCTGCGAAGGGAAAATGCCTTTAATCAATTTTGTTCACTCAAAATACAGTGAAGCTTATGGGATTCCCTATAGCTTTCAAACTGCACCTTTCCTTATTATATGCTGTCGGTCGGGGGCAGCCGCCCGTCATATGGTTTTGCGGCAGGGGACAGGCTTTCCCGGGTCAGATCCGGCTGTGACGTTTTCTGTCATTTTTCATACTGTGCAATATTCCCGTCCGCAGGCGTATTGCCCGCATTCGCATTCCTTGCGGCGCTTACTGCCTTTTTTACGGCGCTGCGCTTTGATATTTCAAAACTGATATCTGCGCTGCTGCTTTTATCATTATCGGCGGCACGTGAGGCTTGGCAGGCGATCTTTTCGGCATAGTCAATGCAGAACTCGTTTCCCACAAAGTCAACGTCAAAGCTCACTGCTTCTCCCGGCTCAACGGTATAAACGGCTTGTGCCTGCGCAAGCTCCGTGTCACTGACGCTTGTGGGATGCAAAGTGCCATAGTTATTTTTGTTTCTGCCGTTTATGTACATTCCGAAAGTATAAAAATCAAAGTTCTTTTCCGAAAAATTTGTTACAGTGATCTTTGAATGCAGAACATAGTATTTTTCGGTATATACCGTTCGGCTTACGGCTTTCGGATAAAGGCTCATGGGTTCTGCCCCCGTAAATTCCATAAGCACGGAATAATTTTTGCAGGTGTATTCGATCTGATTTTCCGCAAGGGGAACTGCGGCCGTTTCCTCTGTTCCGGCGGCGGTTTTCCTTTTTGCAGGCTCTGTCTCCGCAGGGGCAAAGGTGACTGTGGGGCGTGCCGATATGGCTTCGGGGGAGTCCTCCGGAGATGTAATGCGGGTCTCGGTTTCCGAAAGCTCAACGGGTATGGGAGCAGAACCGTCTGTGCTTTCGCAGCCGCAGAGGCATAATGCAGCTGTTATTGCCAGTATAGGCAGTATAAAAGCTTTACAGTCCATATTTATGCTCCCTCCAGATATCCCAGTCAAATAGATATAGAACCGGGTTAAATTCACTGTAACAGGGGTCGTCATTATGAGTGGGAATGAAGTTGAACATTCTTACCCTGGAGCAGTTTTCCGCAGGGTAGATAAGTGTGAACTCTGTGGGATTCTGTCGGTTCATGCTGATAAATTCCGGCACTTCATAAAGCTGTCCTACGCCCTCAAGGTCAAGCTCGGCTTTCCGTGGGCTGTAAACAAGGCTTTCATCAACAACGATATAAAGAGGCTCTAAGAAATGCGGCTCTTCATTATTGTATCTGACGCATGTTATCTGAAATGCCGACGGGTCTATAAGCTGTGCATAATCGCTTCTGTTGCAGGCAGTGCAGGTAACGGAAATGTAGCTTTCTGCGCCGTCCTTTATCCCTCTGACGCTGTGCATTTCATATGTGATCGGGCTAAAGTCATAGAAAAAATATCCCTGCTGATAATGCTCCTCATATGTTCTGTACAGATATTCCCGTATGTCGTCTGCGCTCTGTATGTCGATTATATCCTCAAATTCTTCGGGGAAAAAATCCTCTCCCGTTTCAAGGTATTCATTGCCGTAAAAAATGCCGTTTATTTCCGCTGCCTGTTCAAGCGTACACAGAAAGCGCAGCTTTCCGATAACGGTACGCCCGGGCTTTATGTCCTTGAATTTTTCCGCTTCCCCGTCAAAGTAAAGGGTCCCCGGAAGGGAGAATTTTGTCACGTCAAGGGTCTTGTTTTCCTCAGATATATTTTTTGCCCTTACCGAGACCGTCACCGCAAACAGCCCGGGATCGGCTCCCGCTTCGTGCACAATTTCGGGGTAATAAAGAGATGAGCAAAGGTCCGTAAGGCAGACCGTTACCGAAAAATCGTCATCCTCGTAATAGGCATGATTTTTGCCCGGGTTAAGGGGAGTTGAGGTTTTTCCCGATATTTTCTTTTTTGCGGCAGCCGATTCGGCAATCGTGTCGGCATTCGGACTGTCGTAGGAAACAGGCAAAAGACTGCTGCGGCTATCTCCGCCCGTTTCGCTTATGCAAAGGCGGTAAAGCTCGCTGTCCCCTGCCTCGAACCATTCCGATTCCATACGGCAGCTGGAAGCGTATGCCCTTTCCAGCGCATTTTCGGACGGGGGCTGTTCTTTGGCGGTTATAAGGGAAATTATACCGCTGTAATCCTCCAGTACGATCTTTCCCTCTATCCTGCCGTCTTTGTTTCGGAAGGTCACGGCAAGCTTTGAGGAAAATCCGCCGTTTTCCCTGTAAAATTCCACCTGTGCGCATATATTCTCAGACGTATTTTCCGTAAGGGAAGTGTTTTGCACCGCAGTTGTCTGCACTGCAGACGACAGTTCTGCAACGGCGTCTTTAACGCTTTCAAAGGCTTCTCCGCTGCGGGAGCTTTTTATTCGTCTGACAATATTGCCGGAGCCGCTTTTGCAGGTAATATCCACTGCAGAAAAACGGGAAGCTTCGATAAATTCCGTCATCTGCTGCCCGTAATATCCCGAGGCGTTTTTTGCGGGAACGTCAAGGGAAATTTCGGGAATATACCCGATACGTGCATAGGGCTCGTCGGAAACATTGTCCATATAAACGAACGCCTCCTCCTCGGAGGTGGGAGGGAGCATATAAAAAAGAGTCTTTTCGCTGCCGCTGCGGTCGGTAACGTTTATGTAAAGATCGTCCCTGCCTTTAAGGTAGGATACGTTTTCCTCCGCAGAAACTGCCGCTTCATCGGGAAATGCTTCCTCATAGGTCCCGGGTTCGGGAGAAGCTGCCGAGGTGAAAGTGCTGCCTGCTGCCAAAAACATTACCAGGACGGTGCATATTACCGCAGCAGTGAGATTTTTCGGGTTCTTTGAAATGAAATTTATACGTTCCCTTAACACCCTGCCTCCCGAGGACATGGACGTGGAGGCAACGCCGAACATTTCGCTGCCCTTTTCGGGGATCATATCCACAATAGCCTTGCCGTATTCAAACCGCCTTTCCCCGCCGAATCTGCATATGACGGCTTCGTCGCAGGCGCATTCGCAGTCCCTTTTTGAAAGCACCGCAGCCGCCCACACAAAAGGGTCGAACCAGTACACGGACAGCAGGACATATCTTAACGCCGTCCAGAAAATATCGCCGTGATAATAATGGCAGAGCTCATGCGCCACCACAAAGTCAAGCACACGCTTTTCCCTTGCAGCCTCGGGGGTAACATATACCGACGGCCTTACAAAGCCGAAAACGCAGGGAGACGCCAGCCCCTTGCAGATATAGGTTTTTAAGGGGCAGCTGTGGCCGAGAGGGGTTCTGTCACGCTTCAGCCTTCTGTGGAAAGTGATGTTCACAATTATGAACCACGCCAGCATTACCGCCGTACCTATGACCCGCACAAGTCCGAATATTTCCGCTGCCGACAGCTTCCTGCCGTTTTCGCCCGAGGGCATTGCGGGGGCTTCCGGAATTTCGGATATTGCCAAAACC
>CAZGAZ010000135.1:0-6877 GCA_964523835.1 uncultured Ruminococcus sp. | reverse complement strand
CCTTTTCATAGCCCCGTTGGTGCCTTTCGCAGAAAGGCGGTTTATAAAAATGAATATGGATAATTACAGCTTATCTGTGGGAGTTATAGTTATAAAGGATAATAAGGTCTTGCTGGTAAAGCACAATTACGGCAGCGCAAACGGCAAATATTTAAATCCGGGCGGCTACCTCAAGGACGGAGAATTGCCCGAGGAGGCTGCAATACGTGAGGTGTTTGAGGAAACAAAAGTAAAAATCGCTCCTGCGGGAATGATAGCCCTGCGATGCCGCAGCAATGAGTGGTATCTGGTATTCAAAGCCAATTATGTTGACGGCGTGCCCGAGGCTGATCCGTCCGAAAACAGTGACGCAGTGTTTATGGATATAGCCGAGGCACTGGCAAATCCTATTGTAACGGATACGGCCAAATCCCTTATTTGTGCGGCTGCGGCAAATAAAATTATCCCCTCTGTGGATTGCCGTAAAAACCGTGTGCTCTATTCGGTCGATAATATTGAATAAGATATGTAACGTATATGCAGAACATATTTATAAAATTTTTTCAATTCCGCAAACGGGGAAATGTTTTTGCCCGTTTCATATGATACAATAAAGATATCCCGGGAAAGGAGGACTGTTATGCAGAACGCAGACGTTATAAGATCCGGCATTGCATATATCGAGCAGAACCTGAAAACCGACATTACACCCGAAGAGCTGGCGCAGGCGGCAGGCTATTCCCTGTGGCATTATCAGCGTTTGTTTGCACGGGTTACAGGCGTATCACTGGCGGCTTACATTACAAGGCGGCGGCTTGACCGTGCGCTGGAGGAAATATGCGCCAACCGCAAGGCAGTGGACGTAAGCCTGGAATACGGGTTCGATACCTATGTGGGATTTTACAAAGCATTTTTGCGGATGTACGGCTGTTCTCCGAAAAAATATCTGTCCCTCTACGGGGCGCATAGATCTGTATCGGAGGTATCGAATATGTTCACAGAAAAGGAATTGCGGAATATACTGACAAATTGGGACATACCGCAGGATATGGCGATCAATGACGTAAAGATCGTCGACGACACAAAAGCGGCGGACAACGTCTGGCAAATAGGAAAGGACTATTTCCTGAAAACAGAGGACAGGGCTGCAATGCTGCGGAATATCAGAGTTGCAAAAGCGATCGCAGAGTACGGCCTGGAGTCGTCAGTGCCTGTGCCTACCAAAAAAGGCGACGACTTTACAGACGACGCCAACAATTTTGTGCTGCTGCGCAGACTGAAGGGCGAGCCTCTTTCCAAAGCCGACCGCTTCGGAGACCGCTGCGAAAGCTTCGGGCATAAATACGGACAAAGCATTGCCCGACTCCACAAAGCGCTGACTGCTGTGGAGAGCGACATCAAGCCCTATGAACAGAATTTATTTGCACACGTGACCGAATGGGCGCTGCCCGAGGTGAAAAAGCAGAATATCCAGTGGAAAATGGGCATACCCGAAAGCTTTTTTGAGGATTACATCAAAAATTTCGGCGCACTTTTTGAAAAGCTGCCAAAGCAGCTTATTCACCGTGACCCGAATCCCTGCAATATTTTGTTTGAGGGTGAAGAGGTAAGCGGCTTTATCGACTTTGACCTGAGCGAGAGGAACGTGCGTTTATGGGATCCCTGCTACTGCGCCACGGGAATACTCAGCGAACAGCGTAACGTGGAAAATGCCTATGACAAATTCCCCGCTATACTGAAAGCCGTTCTCCACGGCTACGACAGCGTAAACACGCTGACAGCGGAGGAAAAGCAGGCGGTCTACCATGTTATCTGTTCTATTCAGATGATCTGCGTGGCTTACTTTGAGGGCATAAACGAATATAAAGACCTGGCAAAGATAAATCGTGAAATGCTGCTTTACATTATAGACCAAAAGGACATTATCAATAAAATTTTTTAAGCGTTTTTTATGCAGCGGCAGCCCCCTCCGAATGTTAGATCCGGAGGGGGCTGTATTTCCTGTTGAATGACCGTCACAATGATCCTGCCTCTTGCTTCCTGCCTGTTGTTAAATATACCCCATAGTCCTCATCAGAAAAATCCAGAAGGTGAGAGTTACCGAGGAAAGCAGTGTGGTAGCGGCGATCACTCCCGAGGTCAGCACCCCGTCACCCCCCATATTTTTCGCCATTATGTAGCAGGAGGGAGTAGTGGGAGAGCCGAGCATTATCACCAGCGCCAGCATAGCCTCTCCCCTGAAGCCGAGAGCCGCCGCAATGGGCAGGAACACCCCCGGCAGTGCAAGCAGCTTCACAGCGCAGCAAACAGCCGTGGGCTTTATCTTTTTCATAGCCTCGCTGCCGTCAAAGCTTGCACCTATAACTATCAGCGACAGGGGAGTGGCAATTACCGCCAGGTTGTCAAGGGTTTTCCCTATAACGCCTATGATAAGCCCGCCCACAGCGTTTTCGCTTATGGCAGCGATTATTCCCGCAGCGTTCACCGCAGACCCTATGCACCCCGCAATTATCCCCAAAATTATGGGATTTCTGATTATCCCCAAAGCCGCCTTTTTGAGCTTGCCCTTTTTGTCCCTGTCCTCCGCAGCCCCCGCCGCCTCAAAGGTCAGCACCGTCACCGCAAAGATGTTGTATAAGGGCACGCACCCTATGATTATCATAGGCATAAGCCCCGTCCTGCCGTAAATATTCATCATAAACGCAAAGCCCATGACCGCCACCGAGCTGCGGTAAGCCGCCTGAACAAACGCCCCTGTAATGCTTTTATCCTTGATAAGCAGCCTTGCGCATATCCATATCACCGCAAAGGCAGCGCAGGTGATAGCCCCGCTGTATAACACCAGCGAAAGGTCAAACCCCGCCGCAAGGTCCGTCCCCGCCATATCTCCGAAGATCATCAGCGGCAGGCAGACATTGAATATAAACTTGTTTGCAGCCGAAATAAATCCCTCGTTGAACATATGCAGACGGTTCAGCAAATACCCCGCCACTATCACCGCAAACACAGGCAGCGTGGCATTCAGGCTGTAAATTAGATTTTCCGTAAAATCACGCTCCCGTAGGCAAGACAGCAAGAGGCAGGAACCGGAGACTTTTGCCAAGCCTGCCTGCTCCTGCCTCACGTTGATTTCATGAGTAAATTCTTTGTGAAAAACCCGTGGACTGAAAGTGCAGATATCCTTTCTTACTTAAGTTTTTCAATTCTGATTATCATAGTGACCTTTTACAGAAGCTATTGCAATGGAGTCACCCTCAACCTTGTACACAACACGGTTAGCCTCATCAATTCGTCTGCTCCAGTAACCTTGACGGTGTTTCAGCGGTTCAGGCTTGCCGATACCGTCAAACGGATTTCGCATTATGTCGGTTAAGAGGGAGTTTATTTTTTTAAGGTCTTTTTGTCCTGTGTCTGCCAGTAGAGATAGTCATTCCATGCGTCCTCGTCCCATTTCAGCTTCACTCATCATCAACCTCGATCAAATCGTGCTCTGTAAGAGGTCTTGTGCCGTTTTCAATACCGTCAATGACCTTGTTCAGATAGCGGATATTGCTTTCGGAATAAAATGGGTCTGCTGAGATTTCAAAAGGAATACGGTGTTCTCTGCTGACTTTTTTCAGAAAAACCGTGACCGCTGCCGACATAGTAAGTCCCATATCGTTCAACACAAGCTCTGCACTCTGCTTTATATCCTCGTCAATGCGTAAACTTATTTGTGTTGTGTTTGCCATAGCGTCAGCTCCTTTCTGAATTTCATTATATCACAGATAATAGTATATGTCAAGTATATGACAGATATTGCACACAGCGCATAGCGCATAGTATCTTTGCAGGAAGAGTTATAAATTTTCCGGTAAAGCACTAAAATCTATTGTGTTCATACACCTTCACGCAAGGCAGACGCAAATTCATTCACCGAAAACCCGGCTTATGAAATTACCGCACTCCTGCCTCCGATAATCCTGCTTCCATCAGGCTTTGACACTGTCAAATATTGTCTCTGCCGTAAATATGATATCCTCCGTCCTCGGAGTCCGTAACGCTCTCCAGCGCCTTGAAAGCGTCCCCGTAAAGGGTGGCAAACCGCCTCTCGCTGTATTTGGTGGAGGCTGCGCCTATGTTGCAGCTTATGCTGAAATTGCCGTAGCTGTAGCTCATGCCCTTCATTATCTCCGCAATGCGGTCGTCGCCCCCGCAGGGGATGAATATCATAAAGTTGTTTTCGTCTATTCTTGCGGCAATGTCCTCGCTGCCGATAAGCCCCGTAAGCTTTTTGGCGGTTATCTTAAGCACTGCGTCACGGAAGAAATGAGTAAGCTTGCCGCTGCCTACAGTCCTGAGCTTCATTAGGCTCACCATTGCCAGCATATAATCCTTTTCGGGATTTTCTTCCATAATTTCCGCAATGTGTGTCTTTGCATAACGCACACTATACAGCCCCGTCAGCGGGTCGTGGTTGGAAATGTCCCCCACGTCAATATTGCTGCTGCTCCCGGAGGATTCGTCAATGACCTTGCCCACAGCCCCGATGTATCTCATATTGCTTCCGCCCGACCATACCGAGCGGCAGATTATCTTGTAAGGCTTTGTCTGCCCGTCCAGATCAAGCTCGCAGCCGTATTCCACCACAGGATCGTCCGGAGTGGTGCTGTGGATAAGGGCGGACATTTCATTTATCCTGTCAATGGAGAATATCTTCAGCACTCTTTCATTCTTTTTCGGGTCAATGACATTTTCCTGCAAGCCCAGCTTTTCAGCGCTCCATTTGGGCATAGTCAGCACCGAGGGCTCGTCAACATAATCAAACTGTATCTCTCTGGAAATAGAGGACAGGAACTGATACTTCACCCTTTCCATATCCAGCATTCCCGTCATCTGCTCCGAGAAGCTTATCTCATTGGATTTGAGCATGGTTTCGGTGATCTCCTGAACGTCCTGCCTGCTCTTGCTGGCGTTGGAGCCCGTGGTAAGCTCCTCACGCAGCTGGCTCGCAACCTCTTTAAGGCACTCTAAGATCATAGGATTGAATGCGCCGCACTCGCCCCCCAGTATCATTTCCATAGCCTTTTCATGGCTGAAAGCCTTTTTGTAAACACGTTCGCTTGTAAGTGCGTCGTAAACGTCGGCAACCGAGACCACCTGTGCGGATAAGGGGATAGCGTCCCCCACAAGTCCGTCGGGATAGCCCCTGCCGTCATATCTCTCATGGTGCCAGCGGCATATCTCGTAAGAGGTCTTTACTATCGGCTCATCCTTGAAAGGCAGGTCTGCCAGCATATCCGCACCCATCATGGAGTGCTTTTTCATAATGGCAAATTCCTCATTGGTGAGCTTGCCGGGCTTGTTGAGCACCTCGTCCGGTATCATTATCTTGCCTATATCATGCAAAGCCGAGGCAAGGCTTATCATGGAAATATCCGCCCTTGTCAGCTTGATATTTTCATACTTCGCCACAAGCCTTGTAAGTATGGTCTCCGTAATGGTGCGCACATGCAGCACATGCATTCCGCTCTCGCCGTTTCTGAACTCAACAATGTGGCTGAGAATGGTCACCATCATGCTGTTGTTCTTTTCCTTTTCATATATCTGGTCGGCAACCAGAGAAACAAGCTTGCGCTGATTTGCGTAAAGCTTGATCGTGTTTATTACCCTCCTGCGCACGGAAATAGCGTCAAAGGGGCGGCGGATATAGTCGGTAACGCCCATGTCATAAGCACGCTCTATGTAATTTGCCGAATTTTCCACCGATATCATAATTACCGGCAGATTTTCTATCCAGTGATACTGGTTCATGATGTTCAGCACATCAAAGCCGTCCATTTCGGGCATAACCATATCCAGCATCACAAGGGAAAACTCCGAGCTCATTTTTTTAAGCAGCTCCACAGCCTTAGCGCCGTTTTCGGCATGGACGACGTCATAATCGTCCTCCAGAATGTCCTCGAGAATAAGACGGTTCATTTCGGAGTCGTCAACTATCAGAATTTTTTCCTTTCTCACAGACGGCGAAAAGTCGCTCATTTCACTCTCTCCATTTCTTTAAAAAATATTTTCGGAAAAATAGCATTTATTAAAGATAAATCCAAAGATCAGTCTGCCTCCAGCATACCCGTAGCGGAAATGATTTTTTCATATTCCTCGCCCACCTTGTCGGAAAGGTCGGCAGCACGGTCAGCGTCCTTGCACTCTCCGCCCCTGAGCATTTCCGCAAGCTCCGAGCTTACCTCGAAAAGCCCCGTGAATCCCAGGTTCTGGGAAATACCTTTAAGTGTGTGGGCTGCCCTGAACGCCTCGGGGTAGTCCTTGTCACGCAGAGTGGTCAGGAGCGTGTCATAGCTGGTGTCCGCAGCAAATTTCGACACATACTTGACAATGCGATCCTCCTTCATCAGGCGGCGCAGCACATCGTCGTAATCGCCCTCGATCACATTGTAGAATTCTTTGATATTCATAATATTACCACCGTTCTTCAAGGGATAAACTAAGGTTCGCACCTTGCTTTTGCAGAAAGCATTTTGCATATCGGAAATCCCGGGTGCTCCCAAAGCTATACATATTTATCATAGCATAATTTTGTATATGCAATATGAACTTTTTTACGTATTTTTGTAAATAAAGACAAAGAGCCATTCTGAAAAACCGTTTCTTTTTCCTCCGTATTTATGTCGCTGCACATACTATATCGCAGTTCTTATTGACCTCTCTGAATTGCTCCAGCTGCACATCATCAATAAAATATTCCGTGTAAATAAATTTCTGCAGTCCAACCAAGTCATAAAGAAACTCATAATCCTTTAAATTCTCTAATCTGTATATTTCAAGCAAGGTCAAATTATTGAGATATGACAGACTTTCCAATTCCTTAACATCAGGAAATGAACATAAATGCAGTTCTTCT
>CAZGAZ010000134.1:0-7110 GCA_964523835.1 uncultured Ruminococcus sp. | reverse complement strand
TCATTATATCATAAAGACTTTTGATTTAAAAGGTGGGGATTATTTGACGCTTACCAGAAGATAAAAAAATATGACCATGATTTTCCGTTCCGCCAATAAAACAAAGAGGCAGGCGCTTTTCAGCCCTGCCTCAAATTTATAAATACACAGTATTTTTATTCATATCTTAACGCCTCAATAGGGTCAAGCTTTGCCGCCCTGTTTGCCGGGTAATATCCGAAGAATATACCGATAGCCATAGAGAATCCCACAGCCAGTATAATGGAATTAAGAGACGGCGGCGCCGTAGTGCCCACAATAAGTCCCGCAATGTTACCCAGAGCTATACCGAGAAGTATGCCTATAACTCCGCCGATAAGGCAGATTATAATGGACTCCACAATAAACTGCATACGTATAGCGGAATTGGGTGCACCCATAGCCTTTCTTACGCCTATCTCACGGGTACGCTCCGTAACCGATACAAGCATTATGTTCATAACGCCGATACCGCCGACCAAAAGGGAAATTCCCGCAATTACAGAAATTACCATCTGCAAGACCCCCATGACCTGATCCATCATAGCCATTTGCGACTCTGCCGTCTGATAGTATATCTCCACAGCGTCATTCTCACGGTAATAGGAATTGTTCATGTAGCTTTTTACCTTTTCGCAGAAAGTAGTTGCGTCAACGCCGTTTTTGGTATTTATGTAGAAATAGAAAAACGTATCGTCAACCGCACCGTTTATCGTTCTGTTCATAACGCTGTAGGGAATGTATGTGTCGCCGCTCCAGTCCTCCCCCATCATATTTACCATTGCCTGCATCATGGCGGAAAGCTGCTCCTGATAAACCCCCACAACGGTAAAGTCCATAATCCGCCCGTCGTTTAAGGTGACAGAAACATTCTTGCCGATAGCTCCTCTTTCCGAGCCGAACACTTTTTTAGCCATTTTGTCCGATATAACGCAGGTGCTTCGGTTCTGTTCGCAGTCTTTATCGGTTATCCACCTGCCCGCAATTATCTTGCTCATGCTCTGCTTGATATAGCCGGGATTTACGCCGTAAACGGAAACATCATATTCCTTGTGGCGCAGCAGCATACTTCCGCCGCTGCTCCCCGAATACAGAGCCACAGCGTCTATATCGTCGGCGAACCGTTCCCCGACGTCATTTATCATGTCAATGGTTATAAGGTCCTCGTTATAGTAATAATCCCTTGCCCTGTCCTGCTTCATGCGTATCTGAAAGCCCACCAGGTTAGAACCGCCCTGCGAATTGAAAATGTCCATAACAGAGGCGTTCATAATGCTGCCCAGGGTGCTTATGGCAATGACCGAGCTAATGCCTATGATAATGCCCAGCATAGTGAGGAAAGCCCTCATTTTGTTGGATTTAAGTCCCGCCAGGGCAACGGAAATATTTTCAAAAAAACCCATTACTCAAACCCCCTCCTTTTCATTCACTTGTCCCTTTGGATCTGACGATCCGGAATCTGAAGATTTGGAATCTGAAGATTCCGCCGAATCGCTTATTATATTGCCGTCGGAAATGGTGATGATCCTGTCGGTTTCCGCAGCCAGTTCATTGTTGTGGGTTATGAGCACAATGGTTTTCCCCTGCTCACGGTGAAGCTTGTGGAAAAGGTCCATAACCATTCGTCCCGTCTTGCTGTCCAGCGCACCTGTAGGCTCATCCGCAAGGATAATGTCGGGATTATTCGCCATAGCCCTTGCAATAGCGATACGCTGCTTCTGACCGCCCGAAAGCTCATTGGGCATATGCCCCGCCCTGTCGCTCATCTCGACCGTTTCCAGCAGCTGCCTTGCCCTCTCACGCCGCTCCTTCGGGGGAACGCCGCCGTAAAGCATGGGCAGCTCTATATTTTTAAGCGCAGAGGTCCTTGCAATAAGGTTAAAGGTCTGGAAAACGAACCCTATCTGCTTGTTGCGTATCGCCGAAAGCTCCTTGTCGGTAGCCCTCGAAACGTCCGTGCCGTCAAGGAAATATTCCCCCGAGGTGGGGCGGTCAAGAGCGCCGATAATATTCATCAGCGTCGACTTTCCCGAGCCTGACTGCCCAACTATGGAAACGAACTGCCCTCTCGGCACATTAAAGGTCATACCATGCAGTATTTCAAGCTCATTGGGAGTGCCCGTGTAAAAGCTTTTTACAATGTCCTTGGTGCTGATAACATAGTCGTTTTTCCGCCCGGGGCTGTTAATGGGGGTATCAAATTTTTTCTTCATTGCAATACACTCCCCCGATCATTCAGCCGCCGCACTCTGAAGAGCAGCCCCCAGTTGATCTGCGAGTATCACAAGCCCGCCGTCGGTAACATCTCCCGAATTGTTGATAATAGTCATGCCTTCCGTCAGCTCGTCGGAAATTATCTCGATCTCAGCGTCTGTCTCAAAGCCCGTTTCCACAAGAATCTTTCTTGCCGTAGCCGTACCGTTGCCCCCGGGAACAGGGTCGGCGGTGTAAACATAGCTGCTTCCGTCGCTGTCCTCAACAAGAGCGTCATAGCCTACCGCAAAGGCATTCTCCTTGCTGCCCGTGACCGCCGTACATTTGCTTGTCATGCCTATAAGCAGCCCTGTGTCCTTGGTGTCACGGATAATTACCTCCACATCAAAGGAAGCCGAACCGTCGCTCTTTCCGTTAGGGCCTTTAACTCCCGTGGGAGCGATCTTGCTTACAGTACCCTCATATTCACGATTGCCGAGAGAGGGTATAGAGACCGTAACATCAAGTCCCTCGCTGAGCTCGGAAATGTTGTACTCCTTGACCGTTGCCGTCATTTTAAGGTTATCCGTATCCTCCACTATGAACAGCACGCCCGTTGCAGCCGCTCCGGGAGTGGCGTAAACTGCCGTAACAGTGCCGTCGCAGGGAGCTGTTATAACGCAGTCCTCCAGCTTTTCCTTGAGGATCTCCAGAGAAATAAGCCCCGTATCATTTTCCGACAAGACCTTTTCCCTGTCCGCAGCGGCTTTAAGGGAAGCCAGTGTGGACTGAGCGCTCCTTACGGAAAGATCGTAGCTGCTTCTTGCGTCGTCCACGGTCTTTTCCGCCTCGGAAACAGACTTCTTTGCGTCCTCCTCCGCACGAACCGCATTGTCCACAGCGTCCTTGTAGCTGTCAAGAGAAAGATCATTGCCGTCCTTTGCATTCTCCAGCGTGTCAATAGCCGTGTCATAACTTGTCTTAGCCCTGTTGTAAGCCCTCTCGGTGGATTTTACCGCATTCTCATGAGCCGTGTCAATATCGGCCTTTGCCTTGTTGTAAGCGTCCATGGCCTTTTCGTATGTATTCTCAATGGTCTGGGCATCATTCTTTGCGGTAACTTCATTCAAGGTCTTTTCTGCATTGTTAAGCTTGGTGCGTGCATCGTCAAGCGCCGCCTGTGCGCTGCTGTCGGCAGGATTGGACTCAGCATAAGCCGAAGCGTAAGAGTAGTTGGAAAGAGCGCTCTCATAAGCCTCCCTCGCCTTTGTTACCTCGCTGCCCTTGTCTCCCGAATAACGGGCGTTGTAATCCTTTTTTGCGTCGTCATAGGCCTTTTTCAGATCCTTGATGTCGCTGTAATCCTCCTCTTCCTGCTCCCTCTTTGCCTTGTTGTAATCATCGAGAGCGCAGTCCATCTCATACTTTGCGGAATCGGCATTTTTCTGAGCGGAATTAATGCGGGTCTGCTTATCCGAGCCCGAAAGCTCCACCTGCTCATTATAGCGGTTTTCCGCTTTCTCTCTGCTGTCACGGGCGTTTTCGAGGGCGTCCTTTGCCCTTGAAAGAGCGCTCTGCGCATTGTCCAGACTAAGCTTTGCGCTGCGTATCTCGGGGTAAGAGCCGTCTGCGATCTGATCTCTTGCCTCTGCATAGCGCTTTTCAGCGTCGCTGAGGGAGTAATCGGTGTTCACATTGGCATTGTCGAGATTTGCCTGCTGTTCCACGATCTGCCGCTGGATCTCATCGGAGTTGAGCACTGCAAGGATATCTCCCGCCTTTACCTTGTCGCCCACCTCCACATTCACCTCGTCCACATTGTAAACAAGGTTTGCGGAGACCTGTTTGAAGGTGCTGCTCTCCACAATACCGCTGACGGAGAATCTGTTCTCCAGATCCTTTCTTTCAAGCCCGCTTGTCTGCGCCATGGTCATGCCGCTCATCATTGAAGCGCTGCTGACCACAATAATGATAAACGCAATTATCAGCAGCAGAACCGCCGCAATAATAATAAATTTGACCTTGGAGCCTTTCTTCTTTTCCGTTTTAGCCATTGGTAGTAACCTATCCTTTCCTGTGTTCTGTTTTATATTGCACACACCGACAGGGAAAGCACTGCCCGCAAGAACGCAGGCATTTAAGCCTTGCCGATGAGATATACCGAAATATCCCCGCCCTTATTTTGTTCCCCTTGTTATTTCCTCCGTAAGCAGCCTTGCGGTCTCCTCGGAGGTATACCCCAGCCTCCGCATAGCGTCCAGAAAGCTTTTGATCTCCTTGCCCGCCAGCTCCTCCCTGAGGCTGCGCAGCTTTTCGGGATTATCCGTCACAAACCGCCCCGTTGTCCGCCTGGAGTATACCACCCCACGCTTTTCCAGCTCCGTAAGAGCCTTTTGCATGGTGTTGGGATTCACCCCTGCGTCCCCCGCCAGTTCCCTTACCGAGGGCAGTCTGTCCCCCGAGGCAAGCAGTCCCGAGGCTATCATTTGCTCCAGGTGACCTATTATCTGTAAATATATAGGAACATCGCCGGAAAAATTCCAGTGCATTTACTCGACCCCTTTGACTTGTGTTACTGTTGTAATACAATAATACTACATTCGGTAACAAAAGTCAATAGGCAATCTGCACAAACAAATTCGCCGTATCCCCAAAATTTTCTCGGAACTTACAACAGTAAACAATGCGTTTCTATTCGGGAATATGTTTTCCTTGGAAAAACACCGGGAATGTCATTTTTTTCCACTCCGCCAATTAATCTTTCGCACCAAAGATATGCTGAAACTTAGGGGTTTGCCGCTAACTTTTAAACTTCCACTCCGTTAATTAAACTTTCACACCAAAGGTGCGCTGAAACTTAGGGGTTTACCGCTAACTTTCAAACTTCATGTTCCTTTGTAAAAAGCTTACACCCTGTTTTTCAACTTTTTTACAATTTTCCGAAAAAATTTTTCTTTTTTTCATTCCTGCCGATAAGACTGTGAAAACCGCCGGAAATGGCGCAGATCTGCAAATGCTCCCGTGAGGTGTCATAAAAGAAGCATTTCCGCTCACAGCGTCATTTCCGACGTTTTCCATAATATATTATACCATATCAACATTAAAATCAAAGGTGATTTACATTAAAATCCGATTAAAATTTCCTTAGAAAATTTTAAGAATTTTATCGGGCAATATCCTTTACCAAATTATTATAACATTAACTATAGCTAATTGCAATAGTTAATATAGCTAAAAAATAGTATTAAAATCTATCTGACAGCTATATAATATGAATATAAGGAGAAAAGATCCTCATAAAATATAACGGTAAAAAGGCGGCGGCGCATATGAATTTAGCGGAAATAGGCAGCAGGATAAAGTCGGAGCGTAAACGGCAGGGCATTTCTCAGGAAAGGCTTGCGGAAATGATAAGCGTTTCCCCCCACTATATTTACGAGATAGAGAGGGGCATAAAGGCAATGTCCTTAGAGACCCTGATAAACGTTACACGGGCGCTGAAAATATCGGCGGACTATCTTATTTTCGGCAATATGCAAAACGCTTCCGACAGCAGCTCCCTTGCCGACAGGCTGAGCGTTCTGGACGAAGAACAGCGGAAGCGTGCGGAAAGTGCATTCTGCGCCCTGCTGCCATATCTCAGATAAACATTACATGAAACAGAAAGATCCCCCGGCTGTCATTTTACATGGGCTGTCGGGGTATTTTTCTATTGTCAGGAAAAACTTGAATAAATAAATTTTTTTGAAAAAGCAGTTGACGAGTGCTAACCTTTGTGGTATAATGTAGGTATAAATCCGTGTATCCTGATGCTGTCGGGTTTTCAGACAGCCGATCGCTGCCGGTAAACCCAATGCACGGGAGAACAGAAATCTATAAAAAAGGAATGATTTAAAATGGAAAAAATCAAACTCACTGCAGCGGAATGGAAAATTATGACAATGATCTGGGAGAGAGAGCCGATAACCATAATGCAGCTTACCGCCGCCCTGAAAGAGGAGACAAACTGGACGAAAAACACGATCATAATACTGCTGGGGCGCATGGAGAAGAAAAACGCCGTAACATACGAGCGTATCGGGAATGCCAAGCATTACAGTGCGCTGATGAAGCGTGAGGATGTAGGCGTTGAGGAAACAAAGTCCTTCCTGAAAAGGATCTACAGCGGCAGCATAGGGATGATGATGAATCAGCTTATTGAGCAGAAAGCGCTTTCAAAGGAGGAGATCTCCGAGCTTTACGGCATACTGAAAAAAGCCGAGGAGGAAGCTTGAAAATTAGCGATGAACCCCTAAGTTTCAGCGTATCTTTGGTGTGAAAGTCTGATTAACGGAGTGGAAAAAAATGACGGAGACCCTTATATCCTCGTCCGTGCTGATCTCGGTGGTGATACTGCTCAGGACGGTTTTCAAAGGTCGGATAAATAACAGGGCAAGATATGCCCTTTGGCTCATTGTTGCCGCAAGACTGCTCATGCCCTTTGATCTTGCGGAAAGCTCCGTAAGCGTGATGAACCTTTTCGGCAGTTTGGAACTGCCCCGGACTTCGGAAATGCCCGAAATTTCCCGTATAATCGGCACACTTACAGAACCCGTCAATGCTCCCGATACGGCAGAGCTTTTGCCTGCCCGTGCGGTAAGCGGCGGCAATACGGGAAGCGTGAATGAAAACAGCATGAACATTCAAAGGGAATCTGCGGCAGACGAAAAGCCTTATAATGAAAAGGCTGTCTGCAGTCTGCCGCAAGCCCTGCCCTATGATGAAATATCCGAAGCAGCGGAAATTTCCGAAATTTCGGCAGCACCCGAAGTTTCGGCAGCATCCGAAGTTTCGGCAACGCCCGAGGTTTTGGCAATATCCGAAATTCCGGAAGCCCCCGCAATGCCCTCGGGCGAAAAC
>CAZGAZ010000133.1:0-7134 GCA_964523835.1 uncultured Ruminococcus sp. | reverse complement strand
AAGACGTTTGCCGAAATCATCATCTCCGACCTTTCCGAGAAACGCCGTTTTAAACCCATACGCACTTAACGCCGCAAGAAAGTTTCCGGGTGCACCGCCGGGATTTGCCGCCATGGTCGGGTAGCCCTCTTCATCGGTACTTTTGGCTGCAAAGTCTATAAGCAGCTCTCCTATAGCCGTGACGTCAATCATTCTGTTCAGCCTCCTCCAATATCAGGTCGTATTTTTCGACCTTCATATGAGCCTGCCCCTGCACCTCGAAGCTTATTCCGCTGGCAGTAAGGGGCGTGTATATGGACGCAGAAAGCACCTGCTCGCCGTCGTTTACAAATACCTCCACGCTGAAGCGGTCAATAATGACTCGGAGCTTAATTTCGCCCTGACGGTTTCTTACAAGACACTTGCGCTCATGCACAACGTCACGGTTAAAGCCGGCGTGTGATCTGTCTATACGGAGCCCTGAGGTAAGCGGACGGTAGGAAAGCAGAGTATAATGCTGGCCTCCGCTTGCTATTTTCATGCGAAAACGCTGATAGATATTTTCCGAAATGGGAGTGACCGTAACAGTCATATCCACCGTTCTTCCGAACACTCCCGGGAGGCTTGTTTCCTCGCTGAGGGTTATTTCGTGACGGACGCACCTGCCTCTGTACTTTTCCAGTTCACGGACAGGATTTTGAATAAGTCTGCCGTTTACAATTGACAGTTCTCTCGGCAATGCCATCTGTCCCATCCAGCGCTGCTCGTCGGAGGGCGGAGAGCAAGCGTCCCAGTTCTGCAGCCAGGCGGCGGCAATTCTTCTGCCGTCGGGCAAAAGCAGCGTCTGCACTGCGTAATAGTCAATACCGTAATCGAGGGATTGTATGTACTCCCTTGAAAAGTCTCCCGTTTCGGGGTCGGTATGTCCGACAACAGCCATTGTATTGTTTCCGTTGTGGAATTCCAGACCGATCGCCTGCATATCCTGCGGGCTTACAATAAGCACGCTTTTGCCGTCAAGCTCAAAGAAATCGGGACATTCCCACATCTTGCCGTATTCGTTCCAGCTTCGGTCGACCATACGGTCGTAACGCCATGAAAATCCGTCCTCCGAGCGGAACATTAGAACCGACCCTGACGTGTCGTCAGTGCGGTTTCCCGCCACGCAGGCATAGCTGCCGTCATTTTCCCGCCGGATTTTCGGGTCACGGAAATCATACCGGCTTCCGCCCTTTGGCAGATCGGCTTCGGTGAGAACAGGATTCTGAGCTATTTTTTCAAAATCCGTGCCGTCGCCCACAGCAATACACTGGGTCTGTATGTCTTTTGTTGTTCCGTCGTCTTCGTTTTCTTTTCGGACGCCTGTGTACATCAGAAGCAGGCGTCCGTCCGGAAGCTCAACAGCGCTGCCCGAAAAGCAGCCGTCAGAATCGTATTCCGTATCGGGAGCAAGCGCACATGGAAGATACTCCCAGTGCAGCAGATCGTCACTTACCGCATGTCCCCAGTGCATAGGTCCCCATTTGGTGCTGTAGGGATGATACTGAAAGAACAGGTGATATCTGCCTTTATAGATACAGAAACCGTTGGGATCGTTCATCCAGCCTATCGGAGGAGTAAGATGAAACACAGGACGCTCCTCTGAGGAAATAAAATGAGCAAAATGAGATTCATATTCTCTTGCCTTGAGTAATTTTTCACTGTTCATATTTTTCCACTCCGTTAATCAGACTTTCACACCAAAGGTACGCTGAAACTTAGGGGTTTACCGCTAACTTTCAAACTTATACCCTCTGTGTGCCTGCCCCAAGACAGTGCGCCCCGGGGCAAACAGCGTTAAGATCATTTGGCTGAGATGTAGCGGTCATACGCCTCCTGATACACTTTAAGAAGCTCCTCCATACCGCAGCTGTCGGTAAGCTTATTCTTATAAGCTGCCCATTCCTCGTCTGTAGGACCGCCGTTCTTTATCCACAATCCCTCCTGCTCGGAAACAGCGCTTTCAAAATCTGCCTTGTAACGGTCGATTATATCCAGCTCATCGGGAGAGAACACGCAGTCACGGGGATAAAAGGAAGTATCCTTGACATAGGGCATAAATATATTCTGCATATCGGTAAGACGGTTTACAGCGGCGTCCTCCATATTGAATACTTCATTGTAGTATTCTGCAAGGATAAGCTTGGGACCGAAGACCTCGTACTGTCCCTTTATCTCGTTCAGAGGCTTGCCGAGTTTCTCCTGTGCCTCGTCGTTGGTAAGCGAGACCCACATACCGTTTTCGTCCTGACCGCTGAAATATACGTCCTTGGGGCCGTAATGAAGCTGCATAACGGTTTCTCCGTCATACCACATATCAAAGAATTTCAGCAGATTTGCGGGGGATTTGCAGCTGTCCGTTACCGAAAGCTGACCACGTCCCGTTTCACCGCCTGTGCGGACTGTAACGTTAAGCGTGCCGTCGGGACCGGAAAGGAAGGGAAGATACACATAGTCGTCCGAATGCTCGCCTGTGGTATCGGTAGTGTTCCACCATACGCTTACGCCGACCTGTCCCTGAGAGGTTCGGGAGATAACGTCGGAGTCGCTGTTGGAGAAGGTTGTAATGTCCATCAGACCCTTTTCATACCAGTCGTGCAGATATGAAACGGCGCTGCGGTAGCCGTCGTCTGTGGAAACAAAGCGAACCTTTCCCGATGAGTCGAGCACCAGGTCCATACATACGTCGTTAGTCCAGTTTGTGAAGCCGAAGCCTGCATAGAAAAAGTTGAAGCCCCAGCACCACTGGTCATATCCCGTACATAAAGGTATGGTCGAACCGGGAGCGTTTCCGTAATATTTTGCGGACATATCATTGTCCTTGAACGCCTGGAGCGCAGCTGTCAGTTCATCCATAGTAGTTGGGACCTCAAGCCCCAGATCGTCAAGCCATGCCTTATTTATAAACGCAAACTGCGGAATTGTGAAAATGGAGTAATTCTCGTCTGCGCCGATACCGCCCGTTCCAAGCTGTTCGCCGTTGGGCAGACCGTAAATTTTACCGTCAGCCATGGTTATAGCGCTTTTTATTTCGGGGTGTTCGTCAAGGATTTTTGAAAGATTGGGCATTATCTCCGGAGTGATATAGGGAGTAAGGTCTATAAAGGTTCCCTCTGAACCGTGACGGGCAAGATCGTAATCGCTGAAGCTTATGCCCATAAACGCATCGGGATAGTCACCGCCGTTGATCTTGATATTTACCTGCTCTCCGACAGATTCGGACATACCGTTCCATTTGATCTTGATTCCCGCTTTTTCCTGAAGGTCGTTAAGCACAGCGTTGTTCTCATAACCGCCGCTCAAAGGACCTTGATAAGCGAGTATCTCAAACTCTGTCTGTGATGTATCGCTCGGGTCCGGCTGACCGCTTTCCTTGCCTGAGCAGCCGGTGAGCGTTCCCGCAAGCAATAATACCGATAATGCAACCGCAGATATTTTTTTCATAACAGTTATCCTCCTTATCCCTTCACAGCGCCTGCCATGAAGCCTTTCTCAAAATATTTCTGCACAAAAGGATAAATAATAAGCATGGGAGCCGCCGCCACAAAAATCGAAGCAAATTTTATCATTTCCGTGACCTTGTTCAGCTCCGCATAGCCGCCCGAAAGAGTTGACGCCATACTGGAGCTTGCGCTGCTCTTAATAAGGACATTCCTCAGAACAAGAGGCAGAGGCGCCATTTCTTCAGGCAGATAGATCATTGCCGTGAACCAGTCATTCCAGTATGCGACCATGGAGAAAACGATCATAACCGCCATGATCGGCATTGACAGAGGTATTATCATTTCAAAGAATATCCTGAAATGTCCCGCACCGTCTATACGGGCTGCTTCGAGCAGGTCTCGAGGAATAGAATTTTCAATATAGTTGCGCACTATTATCATATTTCCGACCGCCACGCCGCCCGGCAGGAAAAGAGCCCACATACTGCCCATAAGACCCGTGTCCTTGACTACAAGGTATGTCGGTATAAGACCGCCGCCGAAATACATGGTAATAATGAAGAATATACTTAAAAATTTTCTTCCCGGCATATCCTTCTGACTCATGGGATAAGCAGTGAGATAAAGCATCGCAACGGAGAATGCCGTTCCGACTATCGTATATACAATGGAATTAACTATACCGGAGAATATGCTGTCGTCCGCAAATACCGCTTTATATCCCTGTAAAGTAAACTGGCTCGGGAAAAGAAAGGTCTTTCCTGCGTAAACATCGTAAGGATCGGAGAAAGAGGCTATAAGCACATAATAAAGAGGATATGCGATAATGATCAGGATAAGTACGCAGAAAACCACAAGAATAATATCGCTGGTGCGCTCGGAAAGCCCTGAGGCTTTATTGTTTGATGTTCCCTTCATATCGGCGCCTCCTTATACAAAGCTTACGTCCGACGCTTTGGACGCTATTTTGTTCACAATAACGAGAAGAACAATGTTCACTGCTGTATTGAACAGACCCACAGCTGTGGAATAGCTGTACTTGGCGTTTTCAATACCCTGCTGATAAACATAAACTGCTATAACGTCGCTGGTTGCCTTGTTAAGCTCGGTCTGCAGGAGCCATACTTTTTCAAAGCCGACGTTCATAAGTCCGCCCGCTGCCATAATAAGCTGGAGAACAGCCATTGGTATAAGTGCGGGTACGTCAATGTTCAGAATACGCTGCATCATGGACGCACCGTCCACCTTTGCCGCCTCGTAAAGGCTGGTATCAACGCTTGAAAGCGTTGCAAGATAGATAATGCAGCCCCAGCCTGCGTCCTGCCATATACCGGAAACGATATAGATCGTTCTGAAAGCCTCAGACATGGAAAGGAAATCCACGTTAGAACCGAGAATAAGACTCAGAAGGCCTCCGTAAGGGTTAAGGAAAATGCGTATCATACCGCATATGACCATTGTAGAGATAAAGTGCGGGGCATAAAGCACCGTCTGAACCACCCTTTTGAATTTTGCAAAACGAAGCTGATTGATCGCCAGAGAAAGAATGATCGGTACGGGGAAACTCCAGAGCAGGCTGTACACGCTCAGCAAGACCGTATTTTTTATCATTCTCCAGCAGTTTGGCGCTGTGAAGAAACGGACAAACCAGTCAAGACCGACCCATTTACTGCCTAAAAAGCCTTTTTTTGCACTGAAATCTCGGAATGCGATCTGGATGCCGTACATAGGGACATACTTGTAGATGACAGTCAGGGCTACCGGGACAAAAAGCAGAACATACAGCTGCCAGTTGTTGCGAAGCCTTGTGCCCAGAGACGCCTTATGCACTTTTGCCGTCTGCGCAGAATTATTTGTGCTCATATACATCGTTCACTCCTTTTTTTAAATTTGTCCTGCAGTAATTTGTTTATGAAATTTCACATAAGCCTGCCGCAGACCCTGGCAAAGCTGTGTGTTTCAAGTTCAAATAACTGCAGCGGTATTTTGAGAGAAATCCTTCCCTCATTGATTTGATGCGCCGTTTCACGTCTCGTGAAACGTTACATAAACATTTCACGATTACATTATACAAAAATTAAATCAATTTGTCAATACCTTTTTATTATTTTTTACAGTGTTTAATATTTTTTGTCAGAATCAACAAATTTAGCCAAGGTATTTTTATTGTTTCACGCAGATTTTTGTGTAATTTCACGAAATAAAAGATACATTTCATATTTTTTCACAAAACTGCTTTACAAACCCTGAAAAATGTTATATAATAATGTTGTGAAAAAAAACACAAAATATACAGTAAAAGTGAGGCAAAAAAATGAGTAGAAAAAGCTCCTCTCCTACAATGAAAGATGTAGCAGCCGAAGCGGGCGTAGCTTTGGGAACAGTCTCAAAGGTTGTAAACGGTATCCCTGTGGGTCAGGAATACTATGAAAAGGTAACTGCCGCTATCGAAAAGCTTGACTATAAGCTGAACACTTATGCACAGGGATTAAAGGCAAACAGCACAAGCACTGTTGCGCTGCTGATACCAAACACTGTAAATCCTTTTTTTGCTCAGCTTACTTATTATATCAACCGAGCTTTGAGCAAGCGGAATTTCCGTTTGCTGTTATGGTGTACAGATGAAGACCCTCAGATAGAGCAGTTCTTTTTGGGGAACGCTCAGCAAAGCAAGGTGGACGGGATAATATGCCTTTCTTACAGCAGCGAACTGAATTTTCCGTGCAAAACGCCGCTTGTCACTATTGACAGGCAAATTGACCCCTCGGTCCCCTGCATAACCAGCGACAATTTCGGCGGCGGGCAGCTTGCGGCCAGACAGCTTTTCGCCCTTGGCTGCAAAAAAGTATCGTTTATGGGAATAGGTTCTCCTCTTGCGAGCGAATCATCCAAACGGGCGGACGGCTTCAGAAGCGCCTGCGACGCTCTGGGTATGGAATGCGATATATTCAACGTTCCCGACGGAACTCCTTACGGGGTCTTTACCGACTATCTGAATGAGCATATCAGCGGCGGCAGAATAGATATTGACGGAATTTTCTGCATTACCGATCATATGGCACGTATCGTTATGCATAATCTTCATAAGGCAGGGCTTGAAGCGCCGAGGGACGTACAGATAATAGGTTTTGACGGAATAAGAGATTATGCGACATCCGAACTGATATGTTCAACTCTCGTTCAGAACATTGAAAGCATAGCGGAAATGAGCGTGGAAACTGTTTTATCCGAGAAAAGAATGGGAACCCCCTCTCTTGTGTGCCTGCCTGTGGAATACGCATACGGAGGCACTACCAAAGAATAAGGATAGGAGCATAGCCATGAAAGACAAACCTGATTTTACCTGGAAAAACTGGTGGTATTACAACAAGTGGTTCGTTATTTTCGGGATCGCTGCCGCACTTTCCGCAGCAGGCGTTATTGCCGGAAATCTTAAAAGGGTAAAGCCGGACTATCAGATAGCTTATATAGGTGCATATCCGCTGTCGAAGGAGGCTGTTTTGTCTGTGGAATCGGCATTGTCAACAGCGGGGAAAGACCTTAACGGCGACGGTCAGGTAGTGTTCAGATTAAATCAGTACCCTACAGCGGAAAATGCCGATCCGGAGATCGCTTTGGGACAGGTCGGCTGGGAAACGCAGCTTATGGCAGATCTGCTCGACTGCGAAAGCTA
>CAZGAZ010000132.1:0-7168 GCA_964523835.1 uncultured Ruminococcus sp. | reverse complement strand
CCACAACTCCTCTGGTATATCAGTCCTTTGACTGGGTACACGGCACATACATGGGTTCCGCTGTTTCCTCCGAGACAACTGCTGCTGCTACAGGCGCAGTAGGCGTGCTCCGTCACGACCCCATGGCTATGAAGCCTTTCATCGGCTACAATGTAGGCGACTACTGGGCGCACTGGCTGGAAATGGGCGAAAAGCTGGGCGACAAAGCTCCCAAGATCTTCAATGTAAACTGGTTCAAGCAGGATAAGGACGGCAACTTCATCTGGCCCGGCTTCGGCGATAACATGAGAGTTCTCGACTGGATCATCAAGCGCTGCGAGGGTACTATTGACGCTGTTGAAACTCCTATCGGCTACCTGCCCAAGAAAGAGGACATCAACCTCACCGGTATCGAGGACGAGGTTACTTCCGAGATAATGGACGAGCTGCTCCACATTGACAACGACCTCTGGAAGAAGGAGATCGCAGAAATGCGCAGATACTACAAGGAGGACATTTCCGACAAGGGCGGACACGTTCCTCAGCAGCTGTGGGATCAGCTTGATAAGATCGAGGCTCGCCTCGGCTGATATCATCCGTATTAATTGACGGCTGAATGCTTAATCGGATATGATTTGACCCTTGCCGTATCGGGTGATACGGCAGGGTTTTCTGAAAACGGAGGACAGCTTATGAAGGTAAATAGATTTTTCTTGATTTTGGCAGTATTTTTGGTTCTTATAACATTTGCAAAAAATCTTAATATTAATTCTGTAAATATAGACGGATACAAATATGATGTGAAATCAGAGTCGATCCGCATATTTCCCAAAACTGAGAAGTTTGCCGATAAAATCCACCGCTTTAATAATTTAAAGGAACTGACAATTATTCCGTTCAAATACTCCATTAAAGTCGTGTCATATGATGAAAGCATTGAGGGTAATAAAGAAAAAGTCAAAGAAATTATGGACAGCTATATTGAAGTTGATGACCTGTCCTGTATAGAAAAATTTGATCGGCTGGAATATTTAAATATAGATCACTGCGCTGTTGACAATGCGGATTTTCTTTCCGAAATGACGGAATTAAAAACACTTGTTATCAGCAATACCCAAATAACCGATATTTCTTTCGTCCAAAATTTAAAAAAACTTGAAGTGATAGACTGCTGTAATTGTCCGATAACAGATTATCATTCTCTTTTATACTGCGAAAATCTGAACCGTGTTTATGTTGAAAAAGATAAGCTTGATAATGACATATCAGATAAATTATCGGAAAACGGAGTATCGGTAATTGAGGAGTAACAATGTTGACTTACATATTTAATTATGAGGTATTGCCCCCTGCTGTATCGGAAATGATACGGCAGGGGGTTATTTAAGCCATATATATGACACAGACCGGCAGCTGTATAAAAACGCACATTAAAAAAATTAAAAAAGTTCCGCCCGATATAATCGCAGGACTGCTGCAAGCGGCAGTTATCGGGAAAACCGCTGCGGACAATTTTCCTATCATTTTTTAAATCTCCCACCACATTGTGATTTGCACCTGTATAGGTGCAATTTTATTATATCACAGGTATATAATAATGTCAATGGATTTTTGCACCTATATAAGTGCAAAGTATAAAGGAGAATTTATTTAAAATGAACAAAGAAATCGACAAAAGAATAGGAAACAATGTGCGCAGGCTAAGAAAGCAGAAGAAAATGACCCAAGACCAGCTTGCGGCAAAGCTGCAAGTGAACGGCTGTGACATAACCCGAAGCTCAGTTGCGAAAATAGAAGTGGGACAGCGGTATTTATACGCCGATGAGATCATTCTGATAAAAGAGATACTGGGGGCAGAGTACGAAGACATTTTGGACGTAAAAAAAGAATGATCCCCCTCAAAACGAGGGAGACCGAAAAAAATCATTCTTTCACAGAACCGTTCACCAGTCCCGCATAAATTTGCTTTTGTAGAGTAAGGAAAATTATCAGCGTGGGGATTATTATAATAACTATCCCCGCAAAAATTATCTCCCACTTTGCGCCGTAAGGACCCATAAACCGATAGAGGGATGTGGAGACCACCGACAGTTCCTCCTGCGGCATATAAAGCTGAGGGGTATAAAAATCATTGTAAATGGAAATCACCTTGATTATCAGCACCGTTGCAACAGCGGGCTTTAACAGCGGCAGTATTATGCGGAAGAAAACCGTAAAATAATTTGCTCCGTCTATAATTGCGCTTTCGTCCAGTGAATAGGAAATGTTGTCCAAGAACTGCATGAAAATATAAATGGAGATTATGTCCGTGCCGATATAAAGGATTATGGGCGCTGCCATTGTGCCCACGAGGCCGAAGCGGTTCATTATTCTGTAGACAGTTACCTGCATGGAAATTGAAGGGAAAAGGGTGGCAAGGAGAAATGCGGCTTTGAGCACCCTGCCGAAAAGGGTATTGAACCGCTGCAAAACATAGGCGGTCATAGTTCCCGTGATTATAGTGCCCGTGCAGGAAATAAGGATTATAACGGCGGTATTCCGCAGCCCCAGCAGCACCTTGCCGTCAATAAAGGCGGTCTTATAGTTGTTCCATTCTATAGAAGCGGGCAGGGCGAACACATTTGAGGAAAGAAACTCCCTGTTATTCTTAAACGACCCTAAGAACACCACCACCAGCGGCACGATCACCACAAGGCAGGCTATTACCAACACCGCATATTTAAGAAAGGTCATAAGTCCCGCAACAAATTTCCGGTCGGAGTAATCCTGCTTTGCCGAGGTTTTAACGGCATTATCCATATTACCTTTCCTCCTTGAATGCGATTTTCTGAACAATAGTGACTGCTACGATTATAAGGAACAGCACCACTGCCATTGCCGAGGCAAGTCCCACTTTCTGGAATTTAAAAGCTGTTTCCGTGGTTTGTATAACGAATGTGCTTGACCCGAAACGTCCGCCCGTGACGATATAGGGAATTTCGTAAACGCTTATTGCGCCCTTTACCGCAAGTATCATCTGCAAAAGGATTATAGGGCGTATGCTTGGGGCTATGATATAGCGGAAAACCTGAAAGCGATTGGCTCCGTCGAGATCTGCTGCCTCGTAAATATCGGGAGACACCGACTGTATAGCGCCTATGAACATTACCAGGTCAAATCCGATATACCGCCATATGGAAACAAACACCAGGCAGACATTGACAAGTCCTGCTGTGGAAAGGAACTTTACGGGTTCGCCTCCGAAAAGGGTGATAATGGAGTTCAGCACGCCGTCTGTATTGGTAACGCCGTCCCCTCTCTGGAAAAACCTGCGGAAGATAAGGGCTACCGCCACTGTGTTTATCATATAGGGGAAGAAAAGCACGCCCTTGAAAAAGCTGCCGAAGCGTATTTTCGAGCAGAGTATGGTTGCAAGGAAAAGTGCCAGTCCCAGCTGGATAAACGAGCCTGCAAGGTAATATAGGCTGTTTTTGAATGCTGCAAAATACTCGGGCGTCTCGAAAACGGTTTTGTAGTTGTTAAGGCCGACAAATTTCACATTTGCGCCGAACTGGTCTCTTTCCTCGAAGCTGAAGCGTATCATTTCCCCTGCGGGAATATAGGTGAATATGACCAGAAGGACGGTGGGGATAAGCAGAAACAGGCACACGGTAAGCATTTTTTCCATGTATGCTCTGCTGATTTTTCCGCCCTTGGGAATTGTTTTTGCCATTTTGATCTTACCTCCTTGTTTGGAGAGTGTAACGCAGCGGGAAATGGGAGAATGTCTTGCAGAACTGCTCCCATTGCCGCTTTGTTAAGGAGAAACTATGAAAAAATTTTTGGAGATGTTGAATTGTGAATTTTTACTGTTCGGATTAAGCCTTGCATTTGACTCTTACCGTTACATATTTCGCCCTTACGGGCGGCAGCATGAAAAGTGTGACGTTCGTCACACTTTTCTATGCTGCACCGCCGCCCGACGTTAGTTGATCGGTTGTTGTGACATTGCTTGCATGACGTTAGTTTGCTTTATACCTTTTCTTGACGTCGGGCGGCGGTTTTCGGGGGTGTTCTTGAAGTGCTTTCGTTTGCAGCGTGCCGTTAGAGGGGGCGCTGCCCCCCGACCCCCGCTGGGGCTCTGCCCCCGTCCCCGCCAAAGGCTTCGCCCTTGGAACCCGAGTGAAGTGACTGCTCTTGTAAGCTTTAATGAATTGTCACGGCTTACAAGCTCCGGCCTCTATCAGCCTAAAATCTCATCACGGCTCTTCGCCCATGCTGCATTTACATCTTCGGCTATCTTGTCAAATTCCTCTCTGCCCTTGCCGTCAAATGCTGCCTCAGCCATTCTGAACTTGAAGTTGGTGGAAGCGTCGCCCCAAGGGTCAACCTCGGAAGCTTTGGCTATTTCATCGAATTTGCCTATAAGCTCATCAGGTGCGGGTGTTTCAACGAACAGTTCAACACCAAGCTCGTCAAAGCTGGAAAGCGTCTCGGGCATGGGTGCGCCCTTTACGCCGGAAATCTCGCCCTCGCCCTGTGCAAAGCCCGAATCGGTGCAGAACCATCTTGCGTATGCCATTGCGGCGTCCTTATTTGCGGAATTTTTATTCACGCTCATCATATAGTCGTTGGAGGACACGGAATATATCTTCCCGTCAATTGCGTTGGGGAAAGGCATATATCCTATATCTGCGGGGTCTGCTCCTGCGTTCACCGCTGCCTCCTGGAACTGGGAGATAGCCCATGAACCCATTACCATTGTGCCTATCTTGCCCAGCGCCATTGCAGGCTTACAGCCCTCCCAGTCGGTTGTCATGGGGTCCTCCTCGTGTATCTCGGGAATAGAGTAGATGTCAAAGAGTGTGCCGTAAACTGCGTTATAGGGGCTGCCCTCGTGGAACAAATCCTCTCTGTCCGTCAGCAGTCTTGTATTATAGGAGGGGTCTCCCGATGCGCCCACTACAAGGGACTGCCACTGAACTATTGTCCAGCCTGCGTTATAGTTGGTGTAATAGGGAATAGCGTCGGTATTCTCGGCTATTCGTCTGAGGCATGTAATAAATTCGTCGGGAGTAGTGGGCAGTTCGGTTATCCCTGCGTCCGCCCATACCTTTTTGTTGTAGAGAATACCCGAAGCTGTGCCGCCTGTGGGCAGGGCGTAAACCTTGCCGTCCACGGTGTAATTCTCCAGCCAGTAGTAGGTATCGGAAAGCTCGCTGTAATCGCCGAAAGGCTCAAAGAAGTTGGGCAGGTCAGATACTTTCAATGCCTGCGGGGTCATGACAACGTCCCCGTAATTGTCCGACTGCATCATGGTGGCAATATCGTCGGCATAGTTGGTGAATGACTGATACTCAACGGTAACATTGGGATACAGCGCATTAAAGCCCTCCGTAAGCTTTGCCATAGTGCCGTCCTGGTCACGGTCGGTGCGGTGGTGGAGCACCTTGATCGTACCGCTGAGGTTGCTGCCCTCGCCCGAGGGAGTGTTTCCGCCCTCTGCGGGGGTCGTGGCGGCGGTGTCGGTCTCATTGCTGCCGCTTTCCTTATTGCCTCCGCAGGCTGTGAGCATTGAACCCGTCATTACCATTGCAGCGCACGCAGCTGCTGCTCTTATAAATTTTCTGTTCATTATAAAGTTTCCTCCTAAAAAATTTGTGAAACCGTAACATTTCCTCTGCTGTCATTGCTGATGCTATCAGCTATTTTATAAACTGTCATACCTACGGGCTAAAAATGTCAAAATTTTATTTGGGTCAAACAATCTACTAATGTAATAAATTTTGCACAAATTTCATGTTTGGTTTTTGTTTCTTTAGTGTATTATGCCTTTTATTTTTGATGATATTCACCTTATTTTGTATAATTTATATAAATAAAGTAACAAAAAAGATAGCAAAGTTCTTTGCTAAAAATAATCTTGTTTTTTCCGATAAAAAGTAGTATAATTAGAAAAACAACTGAAGAATATACTAAATATATTTTTAACAGCACATTTATGGAGGTTTTATGGATAAAAAACAAAACGTATTACCCGATATCGGGATGAATGAAAAGGCCCGGAATTTTTTTAAAACGATTTATTTTGTGCTGAAAGTAATTCTTTGCGGTGTGGCGTTCTTTTTTGCGTTTCAGCTTATAATGTCAATGCTGATAGGAATTCAGAAGACGGCAGATTACGGAGAAACAACGTTTTACGGTCATTATTACAGCGGTACATTTTTTATTGAAATGACCAACGAATATGCCAAGGACGATTATTCCGAGGCAGCAGCCGGACACTCTGTGACAGGCGATATACTTAATATCGCAGGTATAGGTCTGCTGGCAGCAGGCATAGTCTGCTTATTCATTATGATAAGAAACGCCGCAAAGGGAAAGCTTTATACAAAAAGCAGCTATATAATGCTGTACATATCATCGGGCTGCTTTCTTTTCGGTACTGCGGCAGGAGAAATTCTCGGAATAAAGGATATATCTGTTATGACCGAATACACAACCGGCATTTTCTCTACAGCTTCATATAATTTCCGTCCCTTTTATATTCTGGCTTTACCCTGCACGGTTTTAGCAGGAGGAATGATTCTCCGTTATATCCTGACGGCCGATAAACAGAAAATGCAAATCGGCTTTAAAATATTCGAAACAGGTCTTTTTGTATGTGCAGGGGCATATCTCATACAGAAAGGAATATTTCATACAGGCAGCCTTATAAGCCTATTGCCCGGCGGCGGAGAAAATATGGCTGTGCGTATTCCTTTTTACAATATGTACATGGATCTGCCTGCAAGCAGTGCCAATTCGCCCGAAGCATATACGAATCTTGTTATTTTCCGTTTCTTTAAAGAGCTTCCTGTTATAGCGTCCGCAGTTATTTCGCTTGCGGCAATGGGGAAGGTTATGCTTTCATACAGCTACAAAGCCGTTAATGCAAAAGCAAACCGCTGTCCTTACCGTATTGCTTTGATATCATTAACGGCCGCCTCGCTTTTGTATAACGTACTCGGAATTGTTGAAGTAAATATGCTTCATGAATCATTTAACGGACTGTACGGAAACGCTTACTATACTATTGCTTTAAGAGGTTTGCGTGAGCCGCTTGTTTATGCACTTTATATCTTTGTTTTCGTCGTAATCTCCAATGCAGAAGATGTAATCGTCAAATACTCCCCACCTTGCCCCCCTAATCGGCCTTACAAAAGCCGAA
>CAZGAZ010000131.1:0-7173 GCA_964523835.1 uncultured Ruminococcus sp. | reverse complement strand
ACGCATTTGCACCGCCTGTAGCATTACCGTAATGTATTAGATAATGGTATTTGCTGCCAAGACCGCCACCCTGAACAACCGGCAAAGCAATTATCTTACCAATAATATCCCCGCCTGTGCTTGCGCCGCCCATCATAATCAAAGCCGCTTCTTCCGCAGTCATTCTTCGATCACCTCGATTTTTTCCTCAAAATTATATCTCTCGTCCCCCTCACCCTCGGCCGTCCAGGTCTGACGGTATGCGCCGTATTCCGCATACACTTCATTATCAGACACTTTTACAATTTTATCAGGTGCAGGACCTCGGATTTTAACCTCGCTTTCCATAAAACCGTGACGGCATTTTTTGATAAACCTATGCTTGCCCATGTTATTCATCCTCCTCATCATCAACAATTACAAAATCCTGGTATGGCGTATGTATAACATGTCCGCTGCGCTTCCCATACTCCACACGTTTTGCAACAGCCCTTGCAAGCGCACCCCTCACAGCAATTTCATCACTAAGTGAATCACTGCCGTTGAGTACCGCAAAAACCCCCGCCGATGTTACCCGACAGCTGATCGAATGGGCAACATACTCACCCCCTCCTGTAAAGCTCATCACAGCACCCACATAAGGGATGATATTACCCGACAGCCTGCACCCGCTGCAGCTCCACGTGCATAATGTGTAATTCCCCGCACGTCCCCATATTTCTCCGCAGCCCTCATCTGTGATAAGATCGGAATTGATATAGATCGTGTCATAAATGTGATCCGTTTGCCCTCTCCAAAATGTCTTGCCGCTGCCTGTTTTGCAAATGATGTTGCTCATGGAATACTGAGCCCCCGAATCCACCGCAGCGTGCTCGGTAATATTAAAACTTCCCGAATTATCCCCAAATTTCAAAAACTGTAAACTGTCCCCTGAAGCGCAGTACCACACCCCGCAGCAGGCCTCGGATATGAACTGCAGCACATCAATACAAGATACACCTTCCAGCATTTCCGCAGGAATTTCCTGCAGCCAGGAGGGGAGACCGCTATAATGCGGAATACCCCCGAACATCTCCAGGCATATAAGTTCCATAACTGTCGTTACCGTATACGAAGCTGCTGTCCCGTCCAGCTTTTCCACCGGGAACATTATATCTCCGAACGCCAGTTTATCAAGACAAGAAACTGTCACAACTCCGCCTCGCAGCGTGCGCTTGCTGACATAAAATTTCGGCAAACCGTCAAGTCCCACAACCGTAATTTCCGCCGCTCTCGCCGCATAAAACGGCGCAGGAGTTGTAAAGCTAAGCTCGGCCACGCACACCCCCGAAAGCCCCGGCGCATTGCAGCTTCGCTTTATCTGCACATCCCCGAACTGTAAAAGCTCCGCACCGTCAACAAATATTTGCAGGTCAAAGAGAGCCGCTGCCGCCCAAAAGGCTGACAGCGGCAACCGAAAAGCTGACCGTGCAGAATGTACCATACCTGTTAGATTTTTTATAAGGCTTGCCCGCCGCCGAAATTTCCACCATTCCCGTAAATTCGGGACTTGTAAACTCAAAGCGGTGAGCATAAAGCGCTTGCATTAACTTGTCCGCCTCTTCATTCGGTATCGGCGATGTGGTAATGCTTGCCGAAAACCGCCGCCCTTTGTAGCAGGAAATTTTCTCGTAATTGTAATTTTCAAAGCTCGCATTGCTGTCATATTCATGGGTCCATTTCGGCTCGTAAGCCCCTACATATTGCAGAGTGTAGTCTCCTATTCCGAGCGCAACTCCGCCGTTGTAACTCTTATGCACATTAACCGCCTCCCGATAAAATTTGTTCCCTCAAAATATCCCCCAGCTCACCCCGGATGATCTCCCTGCCTGCAACGTTAATCACAACAGGGGTCGTTAACGATATAACTTGCATTGAATCTTCTCCGGAACCTCCTTGATCCCCCGCAGAATTCGCAGAAGTTCCTCCGCTGCTTTTGCCTCCCGATGACGATTTCCCGGAGGTATTCATCATAAACATATCCGATAAACCGTTGTCCCAGTTGTCTAAGGCCACTTCAAGCCCTTTTATATAATTTTCCCCCGCCGTTACACCCCATTGATACGCCTGTTCAGCAGGTTCTTCCAGCATTCCGTTGGCAGCGTCATACAGCGACTGCCTCTGCTCGTCAAAGCTCAGCTCCGTGTCATACTCGGCGGTCTTTTTCTGCTCGGCAACATATTCCTGATATTCTTTATCGTATTTTTGCCTGTTTCTCGCCGACATACCCAGCAGCTCGTTGATGTACATCTGCCTGGATCCGTCATTGTAATCAAAATCGTAAACGCTGGCGATCAGCTCATCACTCAGCCCCAGCGACTTCAATTTGTCCATGCTGCTGCGGTATTTACGCAGTTTTTCCGATTCCTTTTTTTGGTCTCCGATAACCAGTCTTTCTTTGCCGTTTGACGTAACCTTTTCCGACATCTGAGCAGCTGTCTTTGTGTATTCCTCTTGGGTCTCTCGGAGTAAAGAGAGATTGTCCTCCGCCTCCTTTTTCTTTTCCTTTACCTCCTCTTCATGCTGCTTTTTCAGCTCCTTGAGACTATCCTCAGCCTCCTTTTTCCTATCCTTTAACTCCTGTTCAGCCTCTTTTTTACGCTGCTTTGCGTCCTCTTCGGCCTGCTTCTGTTCTTCCTTGCGGTTCTTCTCCCGAATGTCCAGGTATGCGTCATAAGCAAGATAATATGCGTCCGTGCCCTTTTTTTGGCTTTCGGCAAGCAGTAAATATTGTTCCTCCAGCCACTTGTCATCAAGATTTTGTTCTTTTTGCAAGCGTTTGAGATTTTCCATAGAGCTTTTCACACTATTCTCCACGGCTTTTTTAGCGTCCGAGGCAGCTTTTTCCGCTGCTTTTCTTTCGGTCTCCGCTGCTTTTTCGTAATGTTCCGTCACGCTGTCATAATACTTCCACCATTCCTCGCTCTCCTCATCTCGGTGCTTTTCGAGATATTCTTTGCGCTGTGCCCAGTATTGGCTATCATCTATTTTATGCGTAGCCAAATCGTGGTCGAGCTCATCCATTTTCTCTTTTGTTGTCGCCCTTATGTTATCCCAAACCTGCGCAAGTGCTTCATTGTTGGTTTGTCCCTGCTTTGCTATCACATTTTCCCTTTGCCGTCCCGCTTCTTCCATTTTTGCAATAGTCTCTTCATTATAGGAATTTAATATATCTTCTCTGTCATTCAGCAGTGCGCTTATTTCCGTATTTTGATATTCAAGAAAAGCGGCTTCTTCTCTCATTGCACGCATTTCATTTTCGTCAAAAAATCTGAATCCCCCTGTTTCTGTTTCCTCCCCTCCATTAGCTATCTTTTGCCTTAACTCTTGAAGCCTTTGAGAATTTTCGGCATATGAGTGTGCAAGATCATTCATAGACTCTTTTGCTTTTTTCCAAGCTGCAGCAGGGTCTGTTTTGGCAAGCTCTTCAAATTCAAGCCGTTGATTATGTATTTCTGCCGTTGTTTCTTCAAGCTGCTTTTGTGCGCTGCTTTCCTCGTAAATGTAGACCCCAAAAAGGTTCATCATTTCATCAAAAGCAGGGGAGTTTACAAATGCTGTTGCCGCCGCAGCCGCAGCAGCAATAGCCGCCGCATACAGCCCTAATTGCCCAACAGCTACAGAGCAACTACCCCCGAAAAGGTCTATCTGACCACCCGCATTACTTATAGCCGTACCCGCATTTTTTACATTTTCGGCAAGGTCCTTGAATGACTTAATTATCTTGCTCATGCGCTCAACTCCCAGAGCAGCCTCAAGCGCAGCAAAAAGCCCAAGCAAAGTCCCCTTATTATTTATTACAAATTCCACAAGATTTATAAACTGATCGGACAGCTTTTCGATGCCCCCGTTATCAATAAATTCTTTAAGTTTTGCAAGAACGTCATCAAGAATTGGTTTAAGCTGTTCTGTGAGCTTTACAAGCGTTTCTTTCACAGTGTCAATATTATCATTAAGAATTGTCAGTCCGCCCATTGCAAAATCGTCAAGAGGTCGGGCAATTTCTACCAGTGCATTTTCCCAGGAGGCTTTCAGCTTGTTCATCGATCCCTCTATAGTGGTTTCGGCTTCAAGCGCAGTTGTTCCCGTTATCCCAAGATTTTCCTGTATTTTGTGTATTGCCTCGATAATTTTGTCAAAAGGAATTTCCTTGACATTGTTTGCCGTTGCCACTATCTGCCCATTGAGAACGCCGCTGTCGTTTATAAGCCTTGCCATTTCAGCCTGTGAACCGCCGTAGCCCAGTTTCAAGTTATCAAGCATTGTGTAATTCTGCTTTGCAAAGCCTTGATAGGCATACTGGATAGAAGCCATAGCCGTTCCCATTTTGTTAGCATTATCAGCCATATCAATAAGCGCACTGTCGGCAATTTCAGCAGCTTTTTTCGTATCGCCTTCAAGCCCTTGTAATAGCGTTGCAGAAAATCCCGTTACCGTCTGCATATAATTATTTGCGGAGATCCCCGCAGTTTTAAAGGCATTTTCCGCATTTTTCAGTACAATATCCTCCGCCCCCGAAAAAAGCGTTTCCACACCACCGACAAGCTGCTCATACTGAGAATATGCGTTAAGCGCATCGGAAGAAAGTTTTGTCAGTGCAGCAGCAACAGCAGCAGAAGAAGCAAGAGCCGCTTTTTCAATATTTTTCAGCGCATTTGTGACTTTGCTTAGATCCTTTTCGCCGCTTTTTCCAAGTTCTCTTTGCTGTTCCTGCAAGCGTTCAAGAGAATTTTGAGCGTTTGCAACTTCTCTTTGGTATGCCCTGTACTGCTCCGGGGAAATTGTACCCGCATTTACGCCGTTTTCAATGGCTTGCTGTGCGTTTCTGAGCTGCTGCAATCTTTGGGTTGTATTGTTTATCTGCTGTGCCAGATTAGCCTGCCTCTGAGCATATAATTCGGTAGTTCCGCCCGTTTCTTCAATAAGCCTGTCAATGTCTCTGAGTTCTCTGGACATATTCCGCATATCGGTATCCGCCTGCCGCATACCTGTGGTGTCAACGCCGACTTTCGCCATGTATCCGTATTTGTTAGATGCCATTTGCTATTCCTCCATTATCCGGGTAATTTCTTTGTCTAAATCTTCCTGTGCCTTTTTCTGAACGTTAGTAACAAAATCATTACCGGGTATTTCTCCCGTGATTTTCCCGTGCGAATAGTGATCTCTTTTAAAGTTTATCAAATGCACCACCGAGGGAAGATTTTTATTTCTTACCGCATAAACACGCTTTCTTCCGTCTACGCCCAGTGTAACGGTTGCTTTTATCCAACCGGCTTTCATTGCTCCGGGTTGTTCATTAGCCGGGGTATTCTCTCTTCGAGCAGAAGTGTTTCCAACTCTGTTTGCCGTGATATGCCTCACAATGCCGCCGTTATAAGGATAACGCCGCACAGGGGTAACAATGGGAAGTTCATTTAACATTCTTGTTTGAATTGTTTTTGCGGCATTTTCGATTTTCTTTTCCTTTTCCTGTGTCCAATGCAAATAATGATCGATTAACGCTTGCATAGCCTCACACCTCCACAAACTGAAACACAAAATCGTCCCCCAGCACTTCATTTTCCATAAGCATATAAACAGCGTTTATCAAAGCCACCACCATATCCACTTTCCCCGCACTGCGTTTCTTGTTCACATACATATTAAGGTTGGTATCATAAGTGCAGCGAGCATTCTCGAAATTATTTTCAAGCATTTCATTTTTTTCGTAAATGAACTTCCCGCTCAAAACGCATTCTTTTATAAGCTTGGTTGCCGGGTGTAAAAACCTCGAATGCTGCGGAATTATCGTGCATTGAATAGGATTTTCCGCCTGTTCGACCTTCTGCATTGAAGAAACAGCATTATATCTGTCCCACCCCGAACCGATAACCGTAACGCCAAAAGTTTTCTCAATGCTTAAAATGTAATCCTCCACAACCGAGTAATCTATTACCAGGTCACCGCATGCAATGCACTCACCCCTTGCAATAGCTCTCCTGTAATCAAAATTCTCCGCATGGCTTTTTTTGTCAACGCTTAGCTCCGGGATAAACCCCATAACTCTCGCATAAATGATTCCGTCCTCATAGGTTACCATAGCAACCGCCGTGTTATCGTTCGTCAGCGACAGATCGCTCCCCAAATATACCCGCCGCCCCTGCCAGAAGTCGTTCGGAAGCTTACGCCGTCCCCCTTTTACCAAATCTATAGGTACATACACCTCTGTCCCCAAGCCTCTGTACATAATATTGCAGTGCTTGCACAAAAAATTTTCCTTTAAATTCTCATACAGCACCGCCATTCTGCGCTTTTCCTTAAGGCTCTTGATTATTTCCTCATTCCCTATTGCCGCAGGATTTGCCTGAAAAAGCACCCTGTCATCATTTTCCCAGGCTTTTGTCAATTCCTCGTCCGGCTCATATAACAGGGAAAAGATATGTGCGTCATCTTCCTTGCCGTCAAGTATCTGCTTTGCATAATCAACCCTGTGCAGAAAATCGTTTTCATCTTTCGGATATTGTGTGCTTATAATGATACCCAGCTTATTTTTTATATTGATCTGCGATGACGTCATTGCTTCCACCGGGTAACTCTCCATTAATCCGTCCTCGTCTGCCAAAAAAGCGTGTGCCAGCTTGCCGTCCATACTGTCGTTGGAATAAGCAAGGGGCGTGTACTCCGTGTCGGTAAGCAAGCAGTTCACACGGTCTCTGGTAACCTTAAAATGTTTTATCAGCATAGGCGAGGATTTTATGATTTTTCTCACCGCCAGCATAAGCTCACTGGATAATTTGTAATTCGGAGCTACCGAAAAGAACCTTGCAAATTTTTCCGATGTCAGCATAAGTATAATAAAAATGACCCCCGAAACGAAGGTCTTGTAGTTTTTTCTCGCTATCTCCAGTATACCGATATTGTAAAGCCGCCTGCCGTTATCGGAAAACGTGCAAAGCACCGCCGTTATGAAAAGATGTGCATAATTCTCCAACCCCTCATAAATACTGCACCCGAGGTCTGGGTGAACCATAAGCCGCATAATTCCGCTTATCCGCTTGTATTCCTTTTCGGAAACAAATTTCCCGGGAGCCTTCCCGTCTGCGATCTCCAGCCATTTTTCGCACTGCTTTTTAACGTAAATTCCCACATACCCCTCTGTGTCGTGGGCGCATTTTT
>CAZGAZ010000130.1:0-7350 GCA_964523835.1 uncultured Ruminococcus sp. | reverse complement strand
GCAGCATTGAGGTCTTGCAGAACATTATGGAAAACGCCGTAAAATACGGCGACGGGAAGAGCATAGCGCTTAAATTTTCCGAGGAGGACGGCTGTATTCTTATAACCGTCCTGAGCAGCGGCTGCACCCTTGCGGACACGGATTTGCCCCACGTTTTTGAGAGCTTCTGGCGAGGTGCGAACGCCGAAAACATAGCCGGCAGCGGATTGGGGCTTTACATCGGCCGACAGCTTATGCGTAAAATGAACGGAGAAATTTTTGCGGAGATAATGGACGGGTTTATGTGCGTTACGACGGTATTTGCAAAGGTATAATAAAGAGCAGGCTCTTGTCGATGACATTAGCCTGTTTTTATGAGCCGCTGTGTTTTTTAGCTAACAAAATTTTTTTTAAAGTCAGGCATATGCTGGACTTTTTTACGTTAATAAGGTATAATAATAAAAAAATCCATTGCTTTGAAAATAGGTATTGCTGTAATAAAATTTTCTTTTCATACCATAAAACCGGTCGCTTCGTTCCAATTTTATAAAGAAATATTATTATCAGCCGATATAATTTTTGAAAGCAACTCCGGATGTTATATCAGAGGTGACAAGTTTTGAATATTGCAGTTGCAGATGATGATAAATCTGTAAGGGAGTATATTTGCGAACTTATAAAAAAACACGACCCCGAATGCAGTCTTAATTCTTATGCTGCGGGGAAGGAGCTGCTGGCGTCGGGAAAGAATTTTGATATTGTTTTTCTCGACATAAAAATGAATGGAATAAACGGTATCAACACGGCAAAGCTTTTGAGAGAACGTCGGGAAGACGTTGTACTGGTTTTTATTACAGGTATTAAGGAATACGTTTTTGATGCGCTGGAGCTTTATGCGTTTCAGTATCTGTTAAAACCTATTGACGAAAAAAAGCTGATCGAGGTACTGTACAGAGCCGAAAAGGAGGCTGATAAAAATAAAGAAAGGTGCAGACTTTTTATAAAAACCAAAAATCTGACTATCGACCAGTCGGATATTCTGTATATTGAAAGTCACGGCAAAAAACTTGAAATTCATACTGTCGGACTAAGGGAAAGTATAGTGATTTACGGCACTCTTGAAAATATTCAGAGTAAACTTGGTGAGAATTTTTACCGCTGTCACCGTTCGTATATTGTCAATATGATGTACATTGAAGAATATGACAACGAAAGCATTACACTTGTATACGGTGATAAAGTTTATCTGACTAAAAAGAAATACGGCGAATTTGTAAAGGCATATATGTGGTATCTTCAAAAAGGAGGCGTACCCGATGTATAATGTGTCTGAGATCATTCCGCTGTTGTTTTGTCTGTTCAAGGGTTACTGCCTGCAATATTTTTTAGGAAGTTTTTTAGAGGTAAGACAAAAAAGCAAATTGGCAGCAGGGCTTGCGGCTGCAGTTTTGTATGCGGTTGTTTTGTCGGTCATCGGTTTCATTGAACCTGCGGGGGAACCAAACAGCAGACCTGCAGTCTGGAAATTATCGCTGTCACTGTGTATGCTTTGTGTGGTTGCCCTTTGCTTTTATAAAGGCTTCCGTTTGGTCACTGTATTCCTTTTGACAGCATTTCAGGCGGCTGCCGATATAAGTCAATATACAATAGCTGTTTTGTACGGCAAGCTAAGCGGCGTTTTATACGATCTCCTGAAGAACAGTTTCATAAATATAAGCCTGGAATCATACGAAACCTCTGTGCTGATAATGAACTGTGTTTTTACAGGAGAACTGGTTCTCGGATATGCGGCAATGGGGCTTTTGCTGTATTTTTCGTTACGAAGGATAGTTAAGGATTTTCGGGAAAAATCTTACGGGATCAACGTCACCGAGCTGCTGTTTTTGATTGCGCCGTCAGCGGTGGGTTTGATGATATGTATGCTGCTGCGTATCATTATGGTAACCGTAGAAAACGGTGTTCAGAATCTGATCTACCAAGAATACCCTTCGCTTACAGCAGTAATACCGGCAATTTTGCTTTTATCACTGTTTTCGATTTTGTGCGGTGTTAAGGTGTTTCAGGATATGATACATCTACATGCCGAAAAGAGCAGCAGAATGATACTTGAAAAGCAAATTGAGGGTTTGCAGACGCATATTGAAGAAATGGAGCGTATATATTCCGATTTGCGCTGTATGAAGCATGATTTGAAAAATACAGTATCTGTTATAAAACGGCTTTCCGACAACAGTGCGAACACCTCCGAACTGCAAAAATATATTTCGGAAATGGACGGGTGTCTTGAAAAGCTTGATGTTCGCTTTAATACGGGAAATATCGTTGCAGACACTTTATTAAATATGAAATATTACGAGGCGTTGAGAAATGTTCCTGATATAAATATTTTTGCCGATGATCTGATATTTTCACAAGAACTGAAAATACAAAGCTATGACATAGGTATTATTTTAGGCAATGCTCTGGACAACGCTGTTGAGGCTTGCAAAAAGCTGAAAGCAAACGAACCGAGCGCAGATACGTTTATCCGCTTGCGGTCTGTGCAAAAGGGAAATTTTCTGATACTGACGGTGGAAAACAGCTTTTACGGAGGGCTTGTGATAAGTGGTCGGAATGAATTTCCCGAAACCGATAAATCTGATAAAAAGTCCCACGGTATTGGTCTTGCCAATATTAAAAATACGGCGGAAAAATATCAGGGGACAATGGATTTCAGGGTAAAGGACAGGGTTTTTACGCTGTCTGTAATGATGAAAAACGAAAGGAGAAATTGATATGAATTTCAAGGTAACAGGTGATTATGGCGTATACGGCAGTTATGCCAAAATATCCGGAAACAGCAAATTAAAAAAGGAAAATACCGATGAGGAAACGGCGCAGTACAGCCGCTTAAATGAATGCGACGAGGTATCTATCTCAAAGGAGGGATATGAAAGATACATCGAAAGCATTTTCGAAAATGAACGGGAAATTCAGCCGCAGGAGCATGAAACTATTACAGATGAATTGGCAGATCGGTACGCTGATGAAGAGCTGATTTCCGATCAGGAGCAGTGTGCCGATATTGAAGAAGAGAATTCAGAAGAAGCTGTAAAAGAGCAGGAGGACGAGTCGGAGCAGGCGGAAAATAAGGAGGATGAAACCGAGAAAAGCTCGGGCTGCGTTGGCATTAACGCAGGAAAACTGTCCCGTATGCTTGCGGCAGCAACGACACGCTCACAGGTGCAGGCAGTTATAGCGAAGATACAGTCCGATCTGAATGAATGCGAGGCGGGAGAGAAAAACAACATGGACGTTGATGAAGCCTCTGTCAAAGCGGCGGAAAGGCTGCTGCAGGAAGCAAAGAACCGCATGGGCAGCGCTGAAAACCGTGAAACGACGCCGGAAGAAGAAATGGCAGCTGCACTTGCTGCACTCATGTAGAAGATTTTAACATTGATGTCTATAATGAATTTTAATAAATACAGTTGAATCGTATCACAGAAAGAAGAATTAACTGTTTCGATTGAAAAATACATAACATATTACAACACCAAACGCTATCAGATCAGGCTTAATTGCATGACTCCTATGGGGTACCATGAAACCTATGCCGCTTAAGTTAATATTCGGCAGATGGTGCGCCGCAGTATTCCTTCTTCGTTCGGGGCTCCGCCCCTCGCTTCGAAGGAATACTGCGAATTGGTAAATTCTTCAAAAAATAGCAAAATAGCAGCCTGCACAATTTGTACCGACTGCTTTTAGTTATTTCGTAGATTATTTTTTTTTGCTGTCTACTTGACAGGGGGCTGGACAGTTACAGCAGTCCCTAAAAAGCTTTACATTTTCTTTCCCCCGACCACACGCACAACTCCTGCTCCGTCCTTTTCGGTAAAAACGTCCCCGAAGCCGTTTTCCTCCAGAATGCGGCTTACTATAGCCGCCTCATCATCCCCTACCTCGAAGATCATAAGGCCGCCCGGGGTAAGCAGATAGTTCCACATGCAGGCTATAACACGGTAGAATTTAAGTCCGTCCGCCCCGCCGTACAGGGCTGTTTCCGGTTCAAAGGTAAGCTCCCGCTGAAGATTGCTCATATCGTCATCTGTGAGATAGGGCGGATTTGCCACAATGCAGTCAATGGGGATAAACCGCTCGTCGTCAATGGGGTCACGGAAATTATCCAGCATACGTCCGTCCATTACGTCCCCTCGGAAAAGCCGCACATTGACGTTATTGTTACGCACATTTTCCGAAAGATACGGAAACGCTTCCCCCGACAGCTCCACCGCATAAAGCTGCGCCGCTTCTCCCATTTTTTTGGCTATGCTCACCGCCACGCAGCCGCTGCCGCTGCACAGGTCTATCACATGGAGCCGGCGTGTAAGCTTTTTGTGCATTTTCCGCAGCTGCACAAGGGACACGTCTACCAGTGCCTCTGTGTCCGACCTTGGAATGAGCACCCCCTCGCCCACACGGAATTTAAGCCCGTAAAATTCCCACTCGCCAAGTATATATTGCAGCGGATAGCCCAGCGCACGGGTATTTGCCGCCCCCAGCACCTTCTGGCAGCGGTCGGGGCTTATTTCCTCCTCGGGGTGCAGCGCAAGCGCTTCACGGGTTATATGCCCGAAATCCTCTAAAATGCAGGCCTTGTCAAAATCTCTGTCGGGAATGTCCCGCAATATTTTGTCAACGTTTTCATTTAGTTCACGAACGGTCATCTTTTTTCCCTTTCGGCTTATTGGCATAATCAGTTTACTATAAAGCGTACAGTACCGTTTCTGTACCGTCAGCTCTGTAGTTTCTTAAATACAATTTGTAATCGGGTACGAGGTTTTGGATATATTGAGGAATGGTCATAAGATCATCCGATTTATGATACACACATATTGCCAGTCTCGGTCTGCACCGCTTTATGGTATCACGGGCGCCTGCAAGGGCTTTAAGTTCCGAACCTTCTATATCCATTTTGATGAATGTTATTTTTTCGTCCTTTACAGTTTCGTCTATGGTGGTTACTTCTATCTCAATTCCGTTTTCCGAAACAACAGCACTTGATGAAGTGCCGCTTGCCGCAAAGTGAAGTACTCCTGCCTTGTCGGAAACGCCCTTGGTAATAATTTCTATATTTTCAAGCTCTGCAAGATTATTTTTCAACTTTTCGATGTTTGCGGGGTCTGCTTCAAAAGCAATAATCTTTTTGCAGATTGCCCCCCCCCGTTGCACTGAGCGTTGGTTGCCTCGATAAATTTGAGTATTGTGTCACCGTCATATGCGCCGCAGTCTATAAAGGTCTCATTTTCGCCGAAAGAGATTATATCATCGTCAAAATACTGGGGTTTCATTGAATATTCCTTGCGGTGTACTCCTGTTGCTGTCTGATAAATGTACCTGTCAAGGGAAAGCCTTGATTCCTCGTCTGCAAGGTCATCACGGAGTTTTTGAAGAATATCTTTATTTTTCTCCAGTAACTCTTCATCCATATGACATTCACTGTCCATCAGACACAGTCTGCCATGGAAATCCAAAGCGTACAGCCTTCCGACATTTTTACTGTTTTGCAATTCACTTTCCCGTTCTTCGGTAAGTCCTTTAAATGCGGCTATAACATTGCAGCAGTTTTCGGATATGTATTTTTCTAATGAGTATACTGCTTTGCCATTAAAATAGCTGCCTTGCAGGTAATATTTTTCATCAACAGCGTATCCGTCAATGTTCAATCCTTTTTCCTCAAGCCAGTCTGTAATCCTTTCCGCAAGCATACCCGCTCCGTACATAATGGTAGGAATGTCCGAATTGTGCAGTTCATCCAGCATTTTTGTAAACAGATCCATAATTTATACTCCTTTGGGAATTTTATTATTGTTCAAATGATTCCGAATCCGGCATATATCAAAAGAAATGTCGTCTTAAAAATATACCGATATCAGGCGGCTTGAAATATGCGTTTAATTCCCCGTAATTGTTCTTATCTCGTTTATTGAGTGTTCAAACGCTGCCATTATCTTCGGATTAAAGCAGCCGCATTCCCCGCCCTTTATCATCTGTACAGCCTTTTCATGGCTGAATGCGGACTTGTAGACTCTGCGTGATGTAAGGGCGTCGTACACGTCGGCTATGGACACCACCTGCGACCATATGGTTATCTCGTCCCCCGCAAGGCCGTCGGGATAGCCCTTGCCGTCCCAACGCTCATGGTGATGGCGGCAGATGTCACGGCAGTAGGCGTAAATGTCCTCATCGATTATATCGGAAACCTTTTCCAATATTTCCCATCCGCTTACGGTGTGCCTTTTCATTACCTCAAATTCGGCAGGGGTAAGCCTGCCGGGCTTGCCAAGGATACTGTCGGGCACAGAAATTTTGCCGATATCATGGAGCATGGCGGAGATGACCATTTTGCGTATCTCCCCGGAATGCAGCTCATATTCGGGGTAAAGCTCGGCAACGCTTTGAAGCAGCACGTTGGTTATTCCGCATATCCTCTTGACGTGTTCCCCCGATTCGCAGTCACGGAATTCTATAAGCTCTGCAAGAGCCTGCACCATAGAAATATGCATTGCAGAAAGCTTTTTGACCTGCTCTGCCACCATATCCTCCAGTTCTCTGCGGTGCCTGAAAAGCTCGATCATATTTTCTACACGGCAGATGAGGAAATTCGCTATAAAGGGCTTAGGGATAATGTCCACTGCGCCCAGCCGGTATGCCTCCAGCAGCAGTTCCTCGCTGTCTGCGGCAGTGGCAGTGGTTATCACCAGCACGGGCACACGCTTTACAAGGCCGGAGCGGCTTAAGTTCTCCAGCATTTCGATACCGCCCATTACGGGCATCATTAGGTCCAGCAGCACGGCGGAGACCTCAGTATTTTCCATAATTTCCAGTGCCTGTTTGCCGTTTTCCGCCTGGAGCGTATTGTATTTTCCCTCGAAGCAGTCTGCCAGTATTTCACGGTTAATGGCAGCGTCATCAACTATAAGAATGTTGTTTTTTTCCATAACCTACCACCCTCAAAGTTTCTGTAGATTTGGCTGATCCTGTTTATTATGCAAAACAGCCAAAAAGTTTTTTAAATAATTCTTTTTATATTTTATCATAAATTTGTCTATAAGTTGAGGGTAATTATGAACTGTTTTGTTAAATTATTATGAACAGCGCTCAGCCGCCGCCGGCTTTTCTCTCCTCAGACGCCGGGGATTGGCTTTTTTCCTTCACACGCCGGAAACCGCCGCCATTCCCCTTACCACGCCGAAAACAACAGGCAATTGTGACTTGCCTAAAATGAAATGTGACTTTGTATGCGAAATGCTTGAATTGTCTGGCACCTGCAAATGATGGTGCAAAGGGGGACACCCAAAGAGAGGGGAGGGGGGTTCTTGCAAATAGGGGGCG
>CAZGAZ010000129.1:0-7530 GCA_964523835.1 uncultured Ruminococcus sp. | reverse complement strand
GGTTTGCGGGAATTTGCGTGAGGTGGAGCGTGACCCTGATTTTAAGGCGGGGAATTTCCATGTGCAGGACCTTTCTTCGCAGCTGTGCTGTCGGGCGGTGGGCCCCGAGGCGGGGGATGTGGTGATAGACTTATGCGCTGCCCCGGGAGGAAAAAGCTTTACTATGGCGGAAATTATGGGGGACAGGGGGAGGGTCGTTTCCTGCGAGCTGCATGAGAAGCGGACGGGGCTGATAAGGTCGGGGGCAAAGAGGCTTGGTCTTTCCTGCATTGAGGCGGTGACTTTGGACGGGGGAGAGGAAAATCCCGGACTTCCGGAGGCGGACAGGGTGCTTTGCGATGTGCCCTGCAGCGGTTACGGTGTTATGGGGAGGAAGCCCGAAATAAGGTACAAGCCCTTGGAGGAAGCGGACAGGCTGCCCGAAGTACAGCTCAAAATTTTAAAGGGCGGGGCGGGGCATGTGAAAAAGGGCGGCATTCTGGTTTACTCCACCTGCACGGTGAACAGGGCGGAAAATGAGGGGGTCATAGAAAGATTTCTTGAGGAAAATCCCGGATTTGAGGGGGCGGAGTTTCCCGAAAGCATGGGGGAGAAATTCAAGGGAAGTTACTGCAAGGCGGTGTTTCCCGGGGATTTCGGGAGCGACGGGTTTTTTATTTGCAGAATGCGGCGGGTAGGTTGATATAAGGAGGGTATTATGTCGGTTTCCATGCTTGTGTTTAAAGGTGAATTTAATGATCTTGAAAAGAGCGAATGTCTTAAAGATATACCTGTATCATTCTTTCAGGTTTGGATGGACGTATGGAGAAAGGCTATCGCTGAGTGCAAAATCAAAAAATTTGCATGCGGCGGAACGTTTCGTGTAAATGAAATACCTACTGTATTACAGCAGTTAGACGCTGTTTATGATTGGGTCGGTTTAAACGGCGGAGATGACACGGAATATGTTCAGAGAAGGATACGTGAGCTGAAAGAATACCTTAACGAATACTATAACGAGAGTGATAATTCGGATTATTGGTTTGACTTGGGATAGATAAATTCCGGTTTATTGCGGTTGTTCGGTTTGAACAAAGTGAAGGTGCGGTAAATTGAAAATCAGAGGTGAACTATATTGAAAATAAGTGATTTATTAAATGACGAAAATGGCTTGCCTGTCAAATTGCGCTGTGACAACTATTTTGATTCAAATGAATATGAAAAAATAAAATCTGTACTTATTGATAATGTAAAGGTATGGAAGAAAAACGGAAGTGTTCCGAATGATGATGCAGTGGCTCTTATGGAAACGATTGATCTATTGGCAGGCGGCAGTCGTTTTTGGGACAAAGAAACCGCAATAAAGGCTCAAGATGCCGGTCTTGAAATAGAAGATATTATAAGAGATCTGATCTGCTGAATTTCGATTTACAGCGTTTGTTCATTCTTTAATTTATTTGCTGTAAATATGCTTCGGTTTTTATGGATTTTGATTGCTTGAAAGGAAGTGATTGCAAAATGGAAAATTTCGGTGAGAAAAGAGATATTCTTTCTATGAATTTATGTGAGCTGGAGGCTGCTCTGGAAGAGGCGGGTGAAAAGCGTTTTCGTGCCGGACAAATTTATTCATGGATTCATGTGAAAAAAGTCACGGAATTTTCTCAAATGAGCAATATTTCTTTGGAGCTTCGCACAAGGCTGAATAAAAATTTTTGTATAAAACGCCTAAATGTTGCAAAAAGACTTGAATCTAGCAGGGATAATACGATAAAATATTTATATGGACTTGATGACGGCAATCATATTGAAAGCGTTTTAATGGAATATGAGCATGGAAACAGCATTTGTATCTCCACTCAGGTGGGGTGCAAGATGGGGTGCAGATTCTGCGCTTCTGCCATTGCGGGATTTGTCCGTGACCTTACTCCCTCGGAGATGCTTCTGCAAATTTACGAGGCGGAGGCGGACAGCGGGCGGCACATTGACAATGTGGTGCTTATGGGGATAGGCGAGCCTTTGGATAACTATGATAATGTAATGAGATTTCTGGAGATAATAAGCGACCCCAAGGGCAGGGGCATGAGCCTGCGGCATATTTCCCTTTCCACCTGCGGGATCGTTCCGAAAATTTATGAGCTGGCAAAGCGGAAAACGGGGCTTACTCTTTCGGTATCGCTTCACAGCGGCTATGACGAGGGGCGGAGCGAGATAATGCCTGTGAACAGGCGGTGGGGGATAGGCGAGCTCATGGAGGCGTGCAGGGATTATTTCAAGGAGACGGGCAGGCGTATTTCCTTTGAATATGCGGTGATAGAGGGGGTAAACGATTCGGCGGCGGACGCCCAGAGGCTATATTCGCTGCTGGGGGGAATGAACTGCCATATAAATCTTATCCCTGTGAACGAGGTGCGGGAAACAAGCTTCAGGGCGGACAGGAAAACTGCGGAGAGGTTTAAGGAAAGGCTGATAAAAAAGGGGCTTAACGTTACCGTGCGCAGGACGCTGGGGAGCGATATAGATGCCGCCTGCGGGCAGCTCAGGAGAGAGCAGGAGCGGTGTTGAGGGTGTTTTCTTTGATGTATGGGGAAAAACGACCTGATTTTTGAGAAAAAACAGAGAGCTTGTCTTATTGAGAAGTTCCTCTTTGATATAGATTTTAAAATGATACGAATGATTTATAAGCCTGTGGCTTTACGGCGGTGCAGAGAGCTGACCGCAGGGACACAGGAAAGGAGATTTTTGCAATGACAGTATTCACACATACCGATATTGGTCTGGGTAGAAAGGAAAATCAGGACAGCGCCGACTGGATAGAGCTGCCCGAGGCGGTGTTTGCGGTGGTCTGCGACGGAATGGGCGGCTCGAATGCGGGGAGCGAGGCAAGCAGGCGGGCGGTTTCCATTATAAGGGAGCGGGTTGGCAAGGGCTACCGTCCCGAATTTGATGAGAACAGGATAAGAAATTTACTTATTGCGTCGGTTAAGACTGCCAGTGCGGTGGTTTACGATCTGGGGTCGGCAGTGCCCGAATGGAACGGAATGGGCACTACCTGCGTGGCGGCGCTGGTGCGGGGGAACACGGTGCATATGGTGAATGTGGGGGATTCGAGAGGGTACATTATCAATCACGAGATAAAGCAGATAACAAGGGATCATTCCATGGTCATGCGGATGTATGAGCGGGGGGACATTACCCGTGAGGAGCTGAAAAACCACCCCGAAAGAAACATTATCACAAGGGCTGTGGGCGTGGAAGAGGACGTGGATGCGGATTACTTCGAGGCGGAGGTCTCGCCCGGTTCGTCCATACTCCTTTGCACGGACGGGTTATCCAATTACTGCGACGAGGGCAGGATATTCCGCATGGTAAAGGATCTGCCTCCCGAGGAAGTGCCCGGGGCGCTGGTAAATGCGGCGCTCGAAAACAAGGGAAGCGATAATATTACGGCTCTGCTTATAAAGGTATAGACTGTTTTGTGTGAAAATACAAATGCAAGGATAGCTTGTTTGCGATATTTTTTCTTGGCAGCACAGGGAAATGCAGGCACAGAATAAGTCTGAAACGGAGTGAGTTAAGATGGATAAATATATAGGAAAAAAGCTTGACGGCAGGTACGAGATAACCGAGCTTATCGGCATAGGCGGAATGGCGGAGGTTTACAAGGCTCTCGACCTTATGGAAAACAGGGTTGTGGCTGTCAAGATACTTAAAAACGAATATGCGGGAAATGCGGACTTTGTACGCAGGTTCAGAAACGAATCGAAAGCCATTGCGGTACTCAGTCACCCGAACATTGTTAAGATCTACGATGTGGGATTTTCCGATAAGATACAGTTTATTGTGATGGAATACATTGACGGAGTTACCCTGAAGGAATTTATGGAGCAGCAGGGGGCTTTGAAATGGAAAGACTCGGTGCACTTTATCATACAGGTGCTGCGGGCCTTGCAGCACGCTCATGACAGGGGGATCGTCCACAGGGACATTAAGCCTCAGAACATCATGCTTTTCCCCGACGGGACTATAAAGGTCATGGATTTCGGGATAGCAAGGTTTGCAAGAGAAGAGGGCAAGACCATTTCCGACAAGGCCATAGGCAGCGTGCACTACATCAGTCCCGAGCAGGCAAGGGGAGACATTACCGACGAAAAGAGCGACATTTACTCGGTGGGTGTAATGCTTTATGAAATGCTCACGGGAGTAAAGCCCTTTGACGCTGACACGCCTGTGGCGGTGGCGGTAATGCATATGCAGTCAAATCCCAGGCTGCCGAGGACTATAAACGATACCATTCCCGAGGGTCTGGAGTCCATTGTGATAAGGGCTATGCAGAGGGACGCTGTGAGACGGTATCAGTCCGCTTCGGAGATGATAAAGGATATTGAGGAATTCAAGCGCAATCCCAGCATTGTTTTTGAATATTCCTATCCCGAAAGCAGCGACGACGGCAAGACCATTTATTTTGACAATCCCGCACATGAGGCGGCAGCAAAGGCAGGGGGCAGAGCGGCTGCGGCTGCAAGATATGGAGAGGCAAAGGCGCAGGGCAGCAAGGCGCCCGCTCACGGTAAGAATACAAGCTCAAAAAAGAATGAGGTGAGAAATACGAAACCGAATACGAAAGCTAACGAATATTATGATTATGACGATGACGACGAGGATGATGAAGAGGTATCGAAATCTTCCTACTTTGTGGTAGCGCTGACGGCTATTGCGGCGGCGGTAGTCATAATTGCGGTAGTGTTTATTGCTGTTCAGATACTGATAAATATTGATCCTCCCACTACTACCCAGCCTATGGTAAATCTGAAGGGGTATAACTTTAACGAGTGCAAGAGCCAATACGCTTCATACTTCAATCTTACGGTGGACAAGGAGATATATTCCTCGGAGTACCCTGCGGGTGTTATTATCGAGCATTCGCCCAAGGAGGGCTCGCTTATAGTTGTGGGCAATGCCGAGGTGCGGGCGACGGTGAGCAAGGGGCCGCAGATGGTGACCGTTCCTAATACCTACTCGGTGGATGCCAACACGGCGGGCGCTATGATAGAGGGCGTAGGGCTTACCTATAATTTTGTTATGCAGTACAGTGATGTGGAGAAAAACACGGTCATTAAGACGGAGCCCGAGAGGAATGCGGAAGTTGAAAAGGGTTCGATGGTATTCGTATATGTAAGCCAGGGACCCGAGCAATATGACAAATTCGTTCCCGATGTGGAGGGGCTTACAAGGGCTGAGGCTGTGGAGCGGCTGGAGAAAGAGGGCTTTGTGGTACAGCTTCAGGAGCAGGACAGCCCGGAAAACAAGGATGTGGTGCTGCACCAGAGCGTGCCTCATCTGGATGACGAGGGGCAGCCGAATATTGTAAGCTACGGTACGACCATAATCCTCACATACAGCTCGGGTGTTGTGCCGATGAGCAAGGTGAATATCACATTTGCAGTACCTGACGGGCTGACAGGAAAGGCTACCTTTAACGCTTATGTGAACGGCATACTGTCGGGCACTCACGAGGTGGACAATATAGGGTATGTACAGACCATTTCCGTTGAGGTAGAGGGCAAGGACACACAGAAGGTGGTAATTGAGGCTGTGGGCAGCGACGGACGGGCTCACAGCATGGCGGAATACAATGTGGACTTTAACAATAAGACGGTTTCGGAATCGAGATTTGACAGGGATCTGCTGAGGACCCTTTACGGCATTCCCGAGGAGACCACTGCGGCAACGGAGGCGGGTATAATTGACGATGAGTTCCCCGAGATACCCGCTGACATTACCGAGGGCGATGACCCGCAGATAATCGGCACGGGAGATTATGAGAGCTGGTGGGATCAGATCACCAATGGACAGTAAGGAAATGAATGTCAAAGATTACGGCGGGCTTATTATCGAGAACGCAGGGGGGGCGTACACGGTTGAGACTGCCCACGGGCTTATATCCTGCAAGGCCAGGGGAATATTCCGCAAGGATGGGATATCTCCCTGTGCGGGGGACAGATGTCTGGTGGAGGGGGATGTGATAACAGAGCTCGCTCCACGCAAAAATGAACTTATCAGACCGCCCCTTGCCAATATTGACGTGATCTTCTTTGTGGTGTCTACCTGTGAGCCGAGTCCCAATCTGACACTGCTGGATAAGTTCATTGCGGTGTGCGAATACAAGGAAATATCACCTGTGATATGCGTGACAAAAACAGATTTGCAGGATCCGGGGAATATTCCGGAAATCTATGGGAGAATAGGCATTCCCGTGATAATATCAAAGTTTGACGACCCGGGAGAATGCGTGGGGAAGATACGGGATATATGCAGAGGGAAAATATGCGCATTTACGGGAAATACAGGTGTGGGCAAATCCACGCTGCTTAATGCGGTAGCCCCCGGGCTTGCCCTTAAAACAGGGGAGATAAGCCGTAAGCTGGGGCGTGGACGGCACACAACGAGAGTTTCAAGACTGTTTAAGATAGACGACTGCTACATAGCGGACACGCCGGGATTTTCGGTATTTGAGACAGGGCAGTATGCGGTCATTTACAAGGACAGGCTGAAATACTGCTTCAGGGAATTTGAGGAATATGAGGGAAAGTGCAGATTTACCGACTGCAACCACATTGCGGAAAAGGGATGCGCAGTGCTTGAAGCGGCTCAAAAGGGAGATATAGCGGCATCGAGGCTGGCAAGCTATGGGGAAATGTTCAGAGAGGCGCAGAATATTAAGGAATGGGAGACAGGCAGATGATAGGTTATATTTTCGGCGGTGCCGATATTGAAGATTACAGCAGGATAGAGATCGCCAAGGGCGCTCTGGTGATAGCGGCGGACAGCGGCTACAGGCACTGCAGGGAGCTGGGGATCGTTCCCGACAGGATGATAGGCGATTTTGACAGCATAGGCGACGACTGCCTGCCTGAGGACACGGATATTGAGGTAATACACGTTTCAAAGGAAAAGGACGACACCGACCTGCTTCTGGCGGTGCGGGAGTGCCTTATGGATCACTGCTCGGACATCCGCATTTACGGCGGGGACGGCGGCAGAATGGGGCACACCATAGCCAATGTGCAGATACTGCGCTCCATTGCACGGTTCGGCTGCAAGGGGAAGATCTACGGTAACGGCTTTGAAATGGTTTTCGGCACTAAGGGAATGCACAATTTTTACAATTACGGCTTCAGGTATGTTTCCATTCTTGCTATGAGCAACAATGCTGATATTGAGGTCAGGGGACTGAGATACACGGGGAACGACGGGCATATTTCCCTTTCCTCGGACTATCCCAAGGGGGTAAGCAACGAATTTGCGGACAGCAGCTGTTCGATCGAGGTATTAAGCGGGGAAGTGCTGATAATTCTGGAGTATTAGAATTAATTAATATTTAATAATGTCCGGCGGGGGGATATTACCGGGTATTTAATATCGGCAACGGCAAGAGGCAGGAATTTCTTCCTGCCTCTTTTTGACTGTGATGAAGCGTTCTTATTGCTTCTTTAAATGTAATCGTCAAATAATCCCCACCTTGCCCTCCTAATCAGCCTTACAAAAGCCGAA
>CAZGAZ010000128.1:0-7616 GCA_964523835.1 uncultured Ruminococcus sp. | reverse complement strand
CAAGCCCTGAGCGCCCCCTCTCCCCCCTGGGAGGTTGTCCCTTTGGTCGGCAACTCACAGTCGTTAACAATGTCAAGCATTCCGCCAACAAAGTCACATCTCATTATAATAGGCAAGTCGCAATTGCCAATACACAAACGCATTTCATCAACACAAAGCCCCTCCCCCGGCGATTGAGAGGGAAAAAAGCCCCTACTCCACAGGCACGGCAACAGCCCCCAGAATCTTCTCCACCGCACCCTCGGGACTGCCCACAGCAGACTTGCCCTTCGGTGTCAGAATAATCCTGTGCGCCAGCACATAAGGCGCCAGCCGCTTTATATCATCGGGAATAACATATCCCCGCCCGCAAATAAACGCATATGCCTTGGCAGTCTTATACAGCGCAATGCTTCCCCTGGGGCTTACCCCCAGCCTGATATAATCCGCCTTCCTCGTAGCATTCACAATATTCACAATGTATTCCCTCAGCTTGTCACTGCACCTGACCAGCTTAACCTTCTCTTTCAGCTCCTCAATATCCCCGCAGCTCATAACCTCCGTCAGATTCTTCGGCGAAACGTTCTTCTCATTTCTCTCCATAATGTCCATTTCATCCCTGAGACCGGGATACCCGATGCTTATCTTCATCACAAACCTGTCCATCTGCGCCTCGGGCAAATGATACGTGCCGTAAGTCTCCACAGGGTTCTGAGTCGCCAGCACCATAAAAGGCTTCGGCAGCGGATAAGTCGCCCCGTCAATGCTTACCTGCCCCTCCTCCATTATCTCCAGCAGCGCCGACTGGGACTTAGGACTTGCCCTGTTTATCTCATCCGCCAGCAAAAAGTTGCAGAACGCCGCCCCCTTCCGGAATTCCTGCCCCCCCGTGCCGGTGCCAATCATCGTAAATCCCGTAATATCCGTAGGCATAACATCGGGTGTCAGCTGAAGCCGCCCGAAATCCCCCCCGCAGGAGCGAGCCAAAGAGGAAACCAGCTGCGTTTTCCCCACTCCCGGCACATCCTCAATAAGAACATGCCCCCCCGTAAGCATAGCCGCAATGACCAGCTCCACAGCCTCCCGCTTTCCCACAATGACCTTTTCCACGCTTTCCGCCAAAGCAGCAATTTTCTCATTCCTGTTTTCGTTTCTGCTAATCTCCATTCTTTTGAGCTCCTTTACTTGATCCCGTACATCAAAAATACATTGAAAAACAGGGGATGCAATTTAACCTTCAAACTTACGTTACACTCCTGTCGGAAGCAAATTTTCGCCTCGCCTCCGCATAAATTTAAAGTGATCCTCATTGAATTTTCCGAACAAATCAACACAAATCAACCGCACACCCCAATCCCCCAAAGCAGCACACAAGCCGTTATCTTCTTTTCCTACCCACCGCCAGCAGCGTAGCCAGCACACCCACAACAACACAAAGCACCGCAATAATGATAACCGAAGCAGTATTGAACCCGCCCCCGCTCGCCGCAGGCGCAGCCCCGTCAGCCGCCGCAGGAACATTTTCCGTCTTGTCATCCGCAGGCTTCTCTTCCGCAGAATCGCCGGACTTGTCATCCTCACCGTCAGCCGCCTCTGAAACATCACCTTCGTCCTCTTCATCCGCACTGACCTCACCAGCCCCCGACTCCGCATTCACCGCAGCAGGATTCTCCGACCTCGGAGGGATATATTCGCTCTCCTCGCTCATATCGTAAGCCACCGTCACAAAGTTGCTGCTCAGGCTCTCAAACCCCTCTTTGTCACTGTACATATGAATAGTCACCTTTAAATTCTGAAACGTCCCCTCGCTTGCGGAAAAAGGCTCGTCACCGTAAAAATAAATATCCGTCAGACTGTGACAGTCGGAAAAAGCGCCGTTTCCTATAGACCTTACCTGCGGCCCTAAATGCAGCTCCGTAAAGCTGCACTTGGCAAAGCAGTTATCGGGAATTTCCTCTATAGCCTCGGGCAGCGCAAAGCTTTTAAGAGCCTTGCAGTCGGAAAAAGCGCCCGTACCCAGCGTCTCCAGCTCCGCAGGCACCGTAAATTCCTCCACCTTTTCGCAGCCCTCAAAAGCATAATCACCAATGTTCCTCACGCCTGCCGGCATGGAAATTTTCAGCAGATTCCTGTTCCCCGAAAAAGCCCTCGCCCCGATCGTCACCGTGTTTTTCGGCAGGCTTATGTATGTAAGCTGATTGCGGCTCGCCATAGCATTTTCGGGGATTATCCCCCCCTCTGTCTCACACCCCGCCAGCTCAATATATTCCGTGTTCGGATAGCCGCATATAGCCCCGTAATCCGCTTCATTCAGCACCCCGCCCGAAACAGCGATCTTCTTGATATTGTTAAGGTCGACCCCGTCCTTTGCCTCCTCAATGGCCTCCGCCAGCTTACCCGTCTTGAAGGAGGTGACAACAACATCTCCCTCCTCCGCCGAAGCGTTGCTTGCAAAAGGCACAACTATGACCCCCAGAAACATCACGATCGCCAGAATAAGCATACATACCCTGATGATATTTTTCTTGGTTTCCTGCTTCATTTTTTTCATTTAACAGCTCAGTCCTTTCAATAAATTTTCATGTTTTTTAGCAATCCCCTATAATTTTCCAATCAAACTTCACTCAATTTCAAATAAGCCACACACATTTTCCGAACAGCAAAGCAGCCGAAAATTCTAGCCTCTAGCCTCTTACCCCTAGCCTCTAGTTGCTTACTTCCGAAAAATGCCCTGCAACCTCCACCCCCGCCGAGGAATAAAGGAAAATATCCGTTGTCAGCGGACGTGAGGCAAAGCGGAACTCGCCTACAATAGCCGTTCCCAGCCGCTCCAGCACATCATTGGTGACCTCCGACATGACAATAATGGTGTCCTTCGAGGGCACTGCCACCAGAAATTTCGGGCTCAGCCTTGCCGAAATATAGCTGCGGAAATCCGCACACATCATCAGCGCCACCGTAAAATCGCTGCCCTCCGCCTTAAAATCCAGACAGCGGATCTCCTGCGACCCGTCGCTCATCACGCTTTCCGTAAAAGCGGTCTTGCGCAGCAGCCTGCACATATTCCTGTCCGCCACCGAAAAAAGAACCTCCTTCGGCACGTCCCATTTTTTGATGTAATCCTCTCCCACAGGCCTCGCCTTAACATCATCCCCCGTGTAGCAAATGACCTTTTTCAGTCCCCCCATAAAATCCTCTGCTATCATATCCCTGCCAATTTCTTCCTCCCGCATGATCGTGTAGCGGATAAACTCCTGCCCATTGGTAAAGCTTACCAGCCTCGACAGTATGTAAAATTCCCGTGCTATCCTCTCCAGCAGCCTGTCCGCCCACTCAGGGTCACGGCTTTTGGCATAGCTGTACTTCTCCTCCGAAATATCAAACCCCAGCGAGTCCGTCCCGTCGGAAACTGTATAATAATCCTTGGAACGCTTCTGCGCCGTGTATCTGTTTTTCTTCAGCGCACTGCGAAAAAGCCTGTTAAAACGTTCCTCGGTCTTTTTGTCGATCAAGAATTCATTAATATCCTCCATTTTGTGTCATATTTCTCCTTTCGTTCTATCACCGTATAAAGCGTTACACTTTAAAGCCATAACGCATACGCCGCTTTTTACATCTGCGGCAGACCCGCCGATACCCGCCCCCGGCGCACCTGCGCACAGGATATTTTTTTCTGAACGGCAAATCGGACGTCTCCTAATGATTATAACATATTTTAAAGCAAATGTACATACTTTTTCCTTTTTTCGGGGTGAAAAATTTACGAATATTTTTTTGGCTATTTTGTGGATATTCGGCAAAAGCTGCCAAAATTACCGGCGGAAAACATTCCGACGGACTTTTCAAAAAAAATCAAAACATATTTTCACATAAAAATCCGCCGGTTCACTCCGCATTTTTACATCAATGCACATTCATTCAATAAATACGCAAAATAAATTTCCCATAAACATATTATAACACATTTTCCCGCACTTGTCAATAGCCTTGTGCAAATTAATTTGCTATCAACGCAATTTCTGCATATTTCACAAACCCGGTATACCGGCTTTATGTAATTTGCCCTATGCAACATACATATCTTCCCAAAAATTTCCCAAAAAAATTTTTAAAAACCACTTGACATTTGTCGACTGTTGTGTTATAATGAAAAAAATTCACTTGACGTTTGTCGACCGTCATATTGTAATGAAAAATCAACTTAAAAGGAGAATCCCCCATGAAAAAAAGCAAATTATCCGAATCCGAATGGAAGATACTTTCCCTGCTCTGGGAGAGCGAGCCTATGACCATTACCCAGATAACCGCCGCCTTAAAGCCCGAGACCGACTGGAGCAAAAGCACCGTCATAACCCTGCTGGGGCGTATGGAGGAAAAAAACGCCATACGATACGACCGGGGCAAAAACGCCCGCCTCTATTCCTCCGTCCTCACCCGTGAGGAAGCGGCAGTGCCCGAAACAAGGTCATTTTTAAAGCGTATGTATAACGGGAGTCTCGGTCTTATGCTTAACTCCCTTGCCTCACAGGGCGACCTGTCCCCCGAGGAGATAACCGAGCTTTCCGCAATTCTCGAAAACGCCGATAAATCCCGGCGCAAGCCCCGTAAGGAGGAATAGAAATGCTTGAAACAACGATCACATCTTCCGTGCTTATCATAACCCTGCTTCTGCTGCGTGCCGCATTAAAGGGAAAAATAAGCAGCCGCCTGCGCTACGGCCTCTGGCTTGCCGTTGTCATCAGACTGCTGCTGCCCTTTCCGCTTATCGAAAGCTCAATCAGCGTTATGAACCTGTTCACATCAGGGGAAAACACCGCAGCGGAAGCAATATCGGACTTTTTACACAATATTTCCGAATCTCCCGAGGAAAATGCAGGCGGTCCTGAAGGCGCAGTCCCCGGAAACGATATACCGGAAAACTCCGATAATCCGGGCATTGACCAAAGCTTTGATACATTGGATATGGGGGACATTTCCGTTTCAATGTACATGCCGAGAAATTCCGATAACGCAGGCAACGCCAATTCAGCCGAAGACATTGCCCTTGAAAGCGATATGAGAGACCGCATTATCGAGGAATACCTTGACGCAGTTGCGGACATGCCGAATTATGCAAATACACCCCTCATTCCGGAAAGCACACCCGCCGACCCAAGCGGAAATACCCCCGATGATCCGAACGCCGACGGCGGTTTCCCATATGAAAAAATAATCATACTCATATGGGCGGCAGCCGCAGCCGCAGGACTGCTGTGGTTCGGGGGCGTTAATATTGCATTCGGCAAAAAGCTCCGCAAATGCCGCAGTGAAGTTCACGATGTGAACTTCGCCTCTCCCCTGCCCGTGTACCGTGCGGATTTTCTCAAATCCCCCTGCCTTTTCGGCAAAGCCGTTTACATAAACGGTGAGTCCCAAAAGCACCTGAAATATATCATTGCCCATGAATACAGCCACTATTGCCACGGAGACCATATCTGGTCGGCAGTGCGGCAGATACTCCTGTGCGTTTACTGGTTCAACCCCTTGGTATGGGCGGCGGCTGTTATTTCCAAAAACGACTGCGAATGCGCCTGCGACGAGGCAGCCATGGAGCTTCTCGGGGAAAACGACCGCACCGAATACGGCAGGGCGCTCCTTGAAATGATCCCCTCAAAAGGCGGAAATATAGGCATTGCCGCCACTTCAATGAGCGGCAGAGGCAGGGCGCTGGCAGAGCGGCTGCGGCTAATTGCGGCAAAACCACTGAGCAAGCGCTCCGCAAAAGTTATCGCCGCAAAAGCAGCCGCCGTTGCCGTGGCGCTCATTGCCTGCGGCTGCACCTTTACCACCTCGCAAAGCCTTGAACAGGACAATGGCAATAGCATTGCCGACAACGGCATTGCGGTAACTCCCGAATATCCATCCCCTGCCTATAACGAGCGGCAGTATCAGGTGAACAGGTCAAACAGCGCCTATGAAACATATCTGCACACCTATGACAATTACAAGGAATTTTACAAAAACCACGCCTCCGAGGTCTACGCCGACAGCCTAACCATAAACCCGGAGGAATTCGGAGAATTTTCCGCATTCTTCAATCTGTGGATAAAGTACCGCAACAAGACAATGGAAACCGTCCGCATAAATTATTCCCCCGAGGACGAAAAATTCTATGCCGACGAGCCTTTTGAGGTAAGCTATTTCCCCGAATTTGCCGAGGACTATCTGACGCTGCTGCCCGACAAGCCCTATGAACAAATCATTGCGGATTCATGGAAGGATTATTTAAAGCGTAATTATCCCTGCGATCTGTATGATAATAAGCTGTTTGACGAGCCTGTAGAAGAGGTTTGGATAATGGACCCTGTTATAAACGGCAGCAGTGCATTTGCAGGCTTTATAATGAAAAGCAAAAGCTATTTTTTGCAGGAAACACTTTGCTATTTTCCCGACAGAGTTTACCCCGATGAGAAATGGGGACATCCGAGAGGCACAGGCAGTCTTCCACGAAAAATAGAAGATATCGGGGAATTGGAAACCGAGGGCGACACCCTTGCCCAGACCCGTGAAGAATATTATTCCAGGCAGCAATACCGCCCCGGAGACGTGGTCCATTCCTTTAAAAAGAACGTTCCCTTATCCGACGGCAGCGGCACGGTGACCCGAACGGTAGAGCTTGTAATGACAAGAGAGGATTACGGAGGTGCTCTGCCCGGCTTGAATTATACATTACAAGGCGATTTTGCCCTGCGCATTCTCGACAGCGAGGGAAATGTTACGGGGGAATGCCCCATTGAAACCGCCGCCGTGGACGTAAACGGAAATACTACCGTCACCGCCAACAGGGATCATTTGGCATTATACTTCAAATTCTCCCAAATGGACGACAGGCTGCTGGTATTTTCCGTGCCGAGGGGCTATCGCAAAGGCGGCTGGCACTATTACACCGCATTTTTCGGCATTACCGACGAGGGCGAGCTTTTCCGCTATCATATTGACAAGGGCGAATTTGACTATCCCACATATATGGGCGGCGACGAGCTTTTCACAGGCACTCTTTACAGCAACTCACGGCTTTACGGCGAAAGCGGTGCTATGGTAAACAAGGGCGAGCAGTATTTTGTGAGCATTGCCCGAGACTGCTACTTAAATTCGGATGCGGGCACGGGCGAGCTTCTGAACATTATCACCTTTGACGAGACCGCCCGCATAGTGAAAAACGCCTGCAGTATTACGGGCAGCGTATGCGATGAAACGGAAATTCCCTTGCAGGAGGTTATGGACGAAAGATACTGTTACCTGTTCGACAGGCTTTTGGACGGTGAAACAAGGGAGATATCCGATACCTACAGCTTTAACGAAAAAACCCTGAGCGGTGAAAATTTGCAGGCTTATTTTGAAATGCCCATGGGCGATATAACCGAACGGGAGCTGTTCTATGACCTTTCCGTTAAGGCGGAGGAACTCCACCCGGGGGTTGAAGATATGATCCCCTACTGGGAACACGGCAGCAAGGAGTATGCGATCCGTTATTACAGCGACTACATGGGCGAGACCCGGGAATATGCAGCGGACGCCGCCATGGCGCAAAAGCGTGAGGACGGCAGCTATTATGTTTACTTTGTTTCCTTCGGCTGCGACTATTACAGCGTTTGCAG
>CAZGAZ010000127.1:0-7736 GCA_964523835.1 uncultured Ruminococcus sp. | reverse complement strand
CCTTTTCATAGCCCCGTTGGTGCCTTTCGCAGAAAGGCGGTTTATAAAAATGAATGACAGGGAAATTTTACTTCAAAGCATAGATAAGATACACACCACAAAAATGGGAGGTGACAGGATAAAAAATAATCTCGGGCTGTCCCCCGAATGCGATCCTGTGGGATTTTGCAGAGAGATGATTTTAAATGAAAAGTGCGGAATTATAAGAAAAGGGAAAAATTTTTACTGCACGTCAAATGAAATTGCCGTGACGGTGAACGCTCACAGTTACACGATAATTACGGCGCATAAAAATAAGTAATCCGCATAAATAAAAGGGAGAAAATAGGCGTATGCACTTTGTCAAGGCTAAGGGAATTTTATCGGCGCATGGGGGAATGAACCTGTACAGGGGCTGTTCTCACGGGTGCATTTACTGCGATTCCAGAAGCAGGTGTTACCAAATGGAGCATGATTTTGAGGATATTGAGATCAAGGAAAATGCAATAAAGCTTTTGGAAGAAACACTTGAGAGAAAGCGTAAAAAATGCATTATCGGCACGGGGGCTATGACCGACCCGTACACTCCCTTATCCCCCGACCCTTGCAATATGCGGCGTGCGCTGGAGCTTATTTATAAGTTCGGTTTCGGGGTTACGGTGCATACAAAATCCGACCGTGTTCTGAATGATATCGATATGCTCAAAAAAATAAACGAGCGGACAAAGGCGGTGGTGCAGATGACACTGACCACCTTTGATGATGAGCTTTGCAGGAAAATCGAGCCGAACGTTTGCCCCACAGGCAGGCGGCGGGAGGTGCTGGAAATTTTAAACGGGGAGGGCATTCCCACGGTGGTGTGGCTTTCGCCGATACTGCCCTTTATCAATGACACCGAGGAAAATATTTCGGGGATAATCGACATATGCGAAAGGGCGGGGGTGTACGGGATAATCTGCTTTTCCATGGGTGTGACCTTGCGGGAGGGAAGTCGTGAATATTTTTACAGAAAGCTGGATGAAAAATTCCCGGGGATAAAGGAAAAATATATCAAAAATTATGGGAATAATTATTATGTTGACAGCCCGAAAAATCCCGTGCTTATGCGGCTTTTTCATCAGAAATGCGAGAGCGGGGGGATAGTTCACAGCAATGATAAGGTCTTTGAATATTTATATAAATTTGAGGAAAAGGACGGGCAGATGAGCTTATGGGATATGTAGAAAATTTGTTCTAATCTTCATAATCACTAAGGTCGAAGCCCGCCTCCTCCGCCATTTCGATAAGCTCCTCGGGAGAGGCATATGCGGCATCTGCGGCGTCTGAAAATGCGGCAGGAAAAAAGCTTGCGGCGGCTGTGCCGTAATAGTCCTCAAGGTCATTGCGAAGATTTTCATAATTTATCATCATAATCATTCCTCCAGTAATTCGATCATTTCTCCCTGACTTCTCAGCCACATATTCACGCCGTCCCCATAGACCTCGGCAGTGACAACATATCCCCTTTCGTCTTGGGAAATTACTTTGGCTGTGGGGAATCTGTCAAGGATAGCTTCAAGGCTTATCCCCTTGTATAAAAATTTTATCCGCCTCAGCTCGCCGCCGAACATAAACTGTATCCTTTTACGGAATTCGCCCTCCTCAAATCTGTCCGCATAGGGCACTCGGAAATGCTCTTCAAGGGTCTCGTACTGGGCGATCCTGTCAATGCGGTAAATGGTGGGAAAGGGGCGGCGGGGGATATCGGGGTTCTCCTCGCTTGCGCAAATGTACGCCGTTAAATAAAAATAATATTCGGAAAACATTATCCCCACAGGCTGAATGAGACGCATTATTTTTTCGGTCTCCTTAAGCTTTTTGTATCTTATCCGCATGAGCCTGTGCTCGTAAACTGCGCTGCCTATATCCCAGAGTGTGTCAACGAATTCCTTGCCGTGATGAGGCTCCAGATAATGATATTTTTCATTGGAAATAAGCTCCGCCACACGCTTGTATTCGGTGGTGGGAACGCAGTTATGCACAAGCTTGTCGATTATGGGGTACATTTCACTTTTGACCATGGCACGGCTTTCAAGAAGAATTTTGCAGACGGCAAGGGTCTCGCTGTTTGTAAGAGTGCCCTCGTTGTCTCCCACGAGCCTGTAGCCCCCTGCGTCAGCGTCGTAAACAAGCTCGTTTGAATATTCAAAGTTATCGGAAAGATACAAGCGCAGGTCGGAAATATCACGCTGAATGCTCCGCTCGTCCACGCCGTATTTTTTGGAAAGCTCCGCTTTTGAGATAATATCTCCCCGCAAAAGCTTTGTATACATATCAAGAATCCTCGAAATTTTATTCTGCATATTTTTACCTCACGCTGATTGTTGTTCGCACCAAAGGTATGCTGAAAGTTAAGGGATTACCGCTGTCTTTCAAGCGTTTCCCCCTTTTTATGCCCAGTCGTCATCGGAAAGGATATCGTCAAGGGAGACCTTGCCGCCCTTATCCATTTCCAGAAGCTTTAAATAGACCTTTGCTGTAGCCTCTGCGTCGCTCAGTGCACGGTGGGCTTTTTCATTTGTCACATTCAGCTGTTCGCAGCAGCTTTCAAGGCTTATGCTGCCGCTTGTGAAGGTCAGTTTATCCTTGAAATTATGTGCATAGACCATTGTATCGAAGCTTTTGTTTGAGATTACTCTGAAGGCATATCTGCCTGCACGGCGTATGAATTTATCATCAAAGGTGTGGTTGTTGAAGCCCACTAAAATATCGTCTTCGATAAAATCCGCAAACATATTGAATGCGTCCCACATTTCGGGGGCGTTTTTTACGTCCTCGTTTGTAATGCCGTTTAAGTCTGTTACTTCTTTTCTTATTCGCTGCTTGTACGGGTGAACCAGGGTCTGGAATCTGTCGGTGATAACGGAGTTTCTTACACGGACCGCCCCTATTTCCGTAATGCTTTCGTGCTTGTGGTCATAGCCTGTGGTCTCTATATCGTAGGCGACAAAATCGATAAAGCCTGCGTCACGGTAACAGGGCAGTTCGGGATATTCCGTCGGCGACATCCGGTCGTGTCCTCTGCTGCTTTTCTTTGCGGATGCAGACCCGTCAACGGCTATGCCCAGCGTTTCCATAAAGCCATAGTATTTTTCTTTATCCTCCGGAGATTTGGGGGCATAGTCCGATCTGCCGTTGTTTTCTTTTCCCAGCTGCCTTTGCTTGGTGTCAAAAAGCAGTTTTTCAAGCTTTGGTCTGAGGAACGGTTTTTCACAGTCACTGATCGCATTTTCCAGAAGCTTTACGGCAATGTCATATCTCCTTGTTCTCATATAATATTCCGCAAGATAATATGATTCGCTGTATGTAAATTTTCCTTTTTCATGTATCAGTCCTGCGACCTTTTCCGCCTCGGGATAACGGTGGTCGTCGTAAAGGCAGTAAAGATATGCCACATATACAAGCACCTTTTCATCATCGCTTATGCCCTCGCCCAGAAGCGTATCCACATTCTCGTAAAACCATTTTCTGCTGTCCTTCTGATAATAATCATCGCTTATTTTGTGGATATATCTGAAGATCATATACTCTTTTCTGGGGGATTCCAGTTCCTCCGCCAAAGCAAAGGCAAGGTCACGGAAATTATATTTATAGGACATTTTCTCCGCTATTTTTTCCCATATATCATTATAGTAAATATTGTCCGGTTTCGTTCCGGGGATATAGCAGTAGATTTTCGTGATAAGGTTTTCCTTGTCGACAGTCTTATTGCAGGCGCTGCAAAGCAGTTCGCTGCATTCACTGCCGCAGTTCAGACAAATGTTCATTTTTCCACTCCTCCAATTAATCTTTTGCACCAAAGATACACTGAAACTTAGGGGTTTACCACTGACTTTCAAACTTTTAATGCTCCTTTACTTGATCTTATAAATCGGAAATACATTGAAGCCTGAGGGGTTTCCTGTACTTTCAAACGTATTCCTTTCACATTTTATTGCAGAAATATTTCATTCCGCAGAATTTGCAGGTGTAGTTATTCCGGCAGAGAAATTCAAAATTCTTTGCCTCAATGTTTTCGATCGTATGAGAAATATCATTGACAGTAGTTTCGATCTTTTTGCGGTCAAAATCAAAGACGATATACGGATCGCCCATTGTCACTCCCGTGTAATAAAGCTTCATTCTGCGTACAGGTTTTTTAAAGCGTTTTTCGATCAGAAAAGCATAAATTTCCAGTTGCTTTCTGTAGTGGTCAAGGCTGTGAGGATCGGCGCTTATATCGGGCTTCGGGCCTGTTTTGTAATCCACTATTTCAAAGACGTTTTCGTCCTCGTAATATTCCAGCAGATCGACTATTCCCTGCAAAATAAATTTATCCAGAACAAGGTTTATTTCCTCCTCCGCACTGTAGGCAAACCGCAGTTCGTCTTTGCGGTTCCGGTAATAGCGCAGCACATGTCCCAGCGCATTTTCCTGCTGTTCCCCGGTCAGGCTGTATCCTGTTTTTGCAAGAATATCCGCAAGATGAACGCTGTAAATTTCCTTGATCTTTTCCTCATTCAGGGTATGAGCGTTTCCCGAGATCGCAGTATTGTTTATTTCCTCCAGCGTTTCATGAACTATTGAACCGATAGAGGTATGCGGCATTTTCGGAGGCGCAAATCCGAACTGCTTGTAAAATTTATACTGCAAAGGGCAGTCCTCATACATGGCAATATGAGATGTGAAGGAATAAACATTTTTATATTTTACAGTTCTTACAGCAGACGCCTTTTCGCCCATCAGATTTGCCTCGGATATATCCGGAAGTGCGCTTGTATATTCGGAAAAAATTCCCTTCCGCACTGTTCTTTCGGATAAGACAAGCATATCCCGTGCACGTGAAAACGCAGTGTAATAAAGCCGCCAGAAGTCAAAATATTTTATATCCGCAAAGGGTTCGTAAGGAGTGCGGCTGAAATATTTTTCCGCCTTCTGAATAAGGATATCGCTGTCGTCACGGGGCTTGCCTCCAAGCGAACACACCACCGTCACGGGAAATTCCAGACCCTTTGCCTGATGAATTGTCATAAAGGAAATGCAGCCCTTCGGGGCATATTCCGAAATATCCTCATACTCTCCGATACCGTCAATGTAAAGGTATTTCAGGTATTCGTTAAAAAATTGCTCGGGGCAGTCGATCTTGTTGTCGTCGCTCAGAAACTGCATATTGTGCAGCCCCATGAACCCGGAGAGCATATGTGATATTTCCGATAAATTCCTTGCCGCTCTGACAGCGGACGCACCCTCGTCGGGAGACGCCTTCAGATAAGCTTTAAAAGGCTCAAAGGCAATTATCCTGTAGAATATCCTGAGCAGATCCTTTTCGCTTTTTCCCCGTATTTCCGAAATTTCATCAAACTCTTTTTTTATCGCTTCATGCAGGCCGATGTTTGTCTTAAAAAGCTGTGCAGCCTCTCCCACGCAGGCCTTGTAATAATTCCGCAGACCCTCATGAACAGGGCGTTTAAAGCTGTTCCTTTTAAGGTCTGTCAGGTACGAACCGAAGCACATTATAAGGCAGCCTATTATCTGCTTTACCTCCGTTCTTTTGAAAAACATTTCCGAACGTGGAGAGTAACCAGCTATGCCGTTTTCCTCCAGAAAATCGCAAAGCTCCAACGCCTCGCCGGATTTGACCGAGCGGAATAAAAATGCGATCTGATTGAGATCGGAAATGTATCCCTCTTCCGAAAGCTTATTTATCATGCGCAAAAGCTTCAGTCGCTGCACATAGCCGTCCGAGCCGCCGCAGTAAAATACTCCGGGAGTATCGTTTTCCACGTCCTCCCTCCCGCTGACAATATGCTTTTCAAAGCGGAATTTATCCCAGTTGAATAAATTTATCCCGTCGGCATTTTCCATAAACCGACTGTAAAAATTTATAATATCCGCCTTTGAACGGTAGTTCACATCAAGGTGTATCTTTGCGCATTTTCCCTCGGGAAATTTATCGGGAAATTCCAGAATATTCCGTATCGTAGCCCCTCGGAAGCGGTACATTCCCTGGTCGTCATCACCCACAACGCAAATGTTCTGCCGCTCTCCTCCCAGCAGAAAAATAAGCTGTTCCTGAACAAAATTCGTGTCTTGATATTCGTCAACCATTATGTATTTTATCTGCCGCTGCAATTTTTCAAGGCATTCCCTGTCGCTTCTGAGCATTTCGTAAACGCAGGTCTGAATGGCGGAAAAATCCAGAAGATCATTCTTTCGGAGCAGAGTGTTATATGCCGAAAGTATCTTGCACAAAAGCTGCACATCATTATCCGTGTCGGCAGCCATTTTCTTCACATCGCAAAGTTCTTCCCGCAGCCTGCCTGCGATCTCGCATATTTTAAGAGAACGCCGCCACCTGCCCATGGACGGCGGGAAATGCTCCTTAAATCCCCCGAGATATTCAAACCTGTCCATATTGCGGCAGACAAGATACGCCGTCTCAAATGAATCAATTATCTTTCCCGGCACCGACCGTGAATTTTCCTTTAACAGCCGCAGGGCTACAGCATGAAATGTGCCTATGTACATTTCATTCACATTCACATCGCAGGCAAGCCCGGAAAGCTCGTCGGAGACCCGTGTAATAAGCTCTCTTGCCGCCTTTTCCGTAAATGTTACCGCCATTATCTCATTCGGGGCAATGTGCATATCGGTTATCAGACGGGCAATTCTTTTGACCAGTGTAAATGTTTTCCCCGTACCGGGACCCGCTATTATAAGCACAGGTCCCTCGGTGGTCTCAATGGCTTTTTGCTGACCGGAATTTATCATAAGCAAACAAACCTTTCGGAAAAATTACAGTATCTCAAACTCTATCCCAATGGCATTCATAAAGTCAGTGAGCTTGTTTATCCTGCTTTGGGACGCTTTTATTTTTACGGTAACCCCGTCCCGGTTTTTGTCGGAGGACTGTATTGCCGCTGACGGTGCTGCTTGTGCTGCCGCCGGAATTGCTGTTCCGGAACTTTGGTTCACGCTTATATATTCCTCATTTTTCTTCAGGCAGGAATCAAAATCCGCACCGCTCAGATACTGTTCCAGAACGGCTTTTGCAAAAGGTGAATCAAGGCTTTTCAGCTTTGCGATCTCATCGTCCGCACGTGCTATCGCCCTTGTCATTTCTTCCTCATATCTTTTTTTTGCAACGGAAGCGTTGAGCCATTTTTCATCAAAAATTTTCCTGTAGACCGCCTCGGAATATTCCCCCAGACAGGCGGCTCTTTTTATGTAAACTTCCTTTATTTCCTCGGCCTTTTTATTCTTTCTTTCCTGTTCAAACGTCTCCGCCGCACGGGTCATTCTGTCCTGCTCTGCGGTGATTATCGCAAGCAGTTCTTTTATCTGTTTTTCCGCCGTGTTATAGGGTGCCAGACACTGATTTTTGTATTCCTTTCTCTTATCCTCCACTATTTTTTTGATCTTGTTAAGCTCCGCCTTATCCGCCTTTGCCGACGCCTCGTCGGTATATACACGACTGCTGTATTCGGCAGCTGCCGCAGTAAAAAGCCTGTTTAATTTTTCAAAATCCCAGTTGTCTATCCGGGTATTTTCAATTATCGATAATTCAAATCCGGGCAAATTTATCAGCTCCTTTTTCATGATTCTTTGAGAATTTTTTTCAAAACCTTACATTGATATTATACCATATTTCGGCAAAAAAGTCAAGGCAGTATGCCAATGCCTTCACGGTATTTCAACAAGTAAACAAATTGTGAACAAAAGAGAAAAGAGGGAGACAA
>CAZGAZ010000126.1:0-7858 GCA_964523835.1 uncultured Ruminococcus sp. | reverse complement strand
CAACCTACAGTCGTTAACAATGTCAAGCATTCCGCCAACAAAGGCACATTTCATTCAACAGGCAAGTCACAATTGCTCGTCGTTCTCGGCGCAGTAGTGTAAGCAGCGACAGTTTCTCGGCGTGTAAGAGGCACAAAGCCATTTCCCCGGCGTTTGAGGGGAGAAAAGCCCCCCGGCGCCTGAGGGTCACACGCATTTCTTCAGAAATCCTTTCAGCTTTTCAATATATATCTCCCCGATATCGCTGATAATGGTATTTTTCTTTGTGATATACCCTATCTCCATAGCGTCCGTGGTATCGTCAATGGGCACGGCTGCATACTCCGAGCCGTTAAGCTCATTACAGATTATCCCCGAACAAAAAGTGTACCCGCCCAGACCCTGCATTAAATTAAGTGCAGTGCTCCTGTCGGAAATTTTTACCACCCGTGCAAATTCCGAAGTGTCGATTATCTCCTCGGCAAAATAAAAGGAGCTCTTGTCCCCCTGCTCAAAGGTAAGACACGGATATTCCTTTAATTCTTCAATGCTGACAGATTTTTTCCCCGCCAGCGGATGACCTTTCCACAGGTAAGCAAAAATATCGCAGTCAATAAGATGAGTAAACTGGGTATGGTTCGTTTCCAGCAAACGTGTGATAACGTGCCTGTTGAAATTGCTCAGATATATTATCCCTATCTCGCTTTTAAGGCTGCTTACATCATTTATCACATTGGCAGTCTTGGTTTCCCTGATAGCGAACTCGTATTCATGGGTATTAAACTCCGCCACCATCTCCACAAACGCCTGCACCGCAAAGGAATAATGCTGTGCGGAGACCCCGAATTTGCGCTTGAGTCCCCCTCCCGTATATTTTTCCTGCAAGATAAGATACTGCTGATAGACCTGCCTTGCATAGGCTATAAATTCCACCCCGTCGGCTGTAAGAGTTATCCCCCTTGCGCCACGGTTGAATATGGATATCCCTATCTCCTTTTCCAGCTCCTTTACCGAGGCGGTAAGAGAGGGCTGCGCTATATAAAGCTGCTCCGCCGCCTTGTTCATAGAGCCTGCCTCGCTTATGGCAATGGCATAGCTCAGCTGCTGCAATGTCATATCATCACTTCCCCATTTTTATTTTTATACCGTCAAGCCGCTCCAGCGCCTCATTAAGCGTGTCGTTCCTTTTGGCAAAATGAAACCGTATATAACGGTTCTCCGGTTCTTTGAAAAAGCTTGACCCGGGCACTGCGCCCACTCCAACTTTTTCCGCCAGTCTTATGCAGAAATCCAGATCGCTTTCATATCCGAATCCGGAAATATCCACAAGCACATAATACGCCCCCTGGGGCTCTGTGTGAACAAGCCCTATTCTGTCAAGCCCTTTAAGAAAAAGCTCACGCTTCTGTGTATATTTTTCCTGCAGCGCCTTATAATAATCATCCCCGAAATCAAGACCAACAACAGCCGCCTCCTGTAAGGGCGCAGCAGCCCCCACAGTCAGAAAATCATGCACCTTTTTTACCCTGTCGGTTATCTCGGGCGGTGCGATAACATAGCCCAGCCGCCAGCCTGTGATAGAGTAGGTTTTTGAAAGCGAGCTGCACTGCAAAGTCCGTTCCCTCATTCCGGGCAGCGCCGCCATATAGCTGTGCACATTCGGGGCATAGACTATATGCTCGTAAACCTCGTCGGTGATAATGAACACATCATATTTTTTCGCAAGCCCTGCAATAATTTCCAGTTCGCTCTTTGTGAAAACCTTGCCGCAGGGATTGGAGGGATTGCATAATATCATGGCTTTCGGCTTCTGCCTGAACGCCTCTTCAAGAACATCCGGGTCAAACCCGAACTTGGGAGGAACAAGGGGAACATACAACGGCTCCGCCCCGCAAAGCACAGCGTCCGCCCCGTAATTTTCATAAAAGGGAGAGAAAACTATCACCTTGTCCCCGGGGTTTGTAACGCTCATCATAGCCGCCATCATAGCCTCTGTGCTGCCGCAGGTGACAACTATCTCGCTGTTCGGGGAGGTGGAAAGCCCCGAAAAATGCTCATACTTTTTAGCCAGCGCCTCACGGAAATTCTGCGCTCCCCATGTTATGGAATACTGATGAAAATCCTCATTTGCAACCTCCGCAAGCCTGCCCAGAATCTCCCTCGGCGGCTCAAAATCGGGAAACCCTTGCGAAAGATTCACCGCTCCGTATTCATTTGAAATTCTTGTCATTCTTCTTATGACAGAATCGGTAAAGCTGTCCGTCCTGTTTGATAAAGCAGGCATTAACCCCACTCCTTTCGGATTTTCTCCCATTTTTTATCACGGGAGTTTTCGATTATTTTTATGTCCTCTGCGGTCAGGTGTTTAAACCGTCCCTGTTTTTTAAGATAATTTTCCACACTGGTAAATTCCTTCGGAGAATGTGTTATCTTAAATTCGCCCTCGTAAAATTCCGCCAGATACCACAGCCCGCAGTCAACTATTTCACGGGCGATCTCCACCGTATCGCTTTCGGGAATGCCCCACCCCGAGGGACAGGGGGCTATCACATGAATATATTTTGTGCCCTTTATTTTCGACGCCTTTTCCACCTTGTTCAGAAAATCCGTCATATACCCCACAGTTGCCGTGGCGGCATAGGGAATATCATGGGCGGCGGCTATTTCAAACATATTTTTCTTGGGGCGGATATTTCCCCCGATATTTTTTCCCGCAGGGGTCGTGGTAGTCTTTGCGCCGAAAGGAGTAAGTCCGCTTTTCTGAATGCCCGTGTTCATATACGCCTCATTGTCATAGCAGATGTAGATTATGTTATCACCTCGGTCGATCGCCCCCGAAAGCGCCCCCATGCCTATATCCGCCGTGCCGCCGTCCCCCGCAAAGCCCACGGCGGTAAAATCGCAGCCTCTTATTCGTAGTGCCGCCTCAATTCCCGTAAGCATGGAAGCCGTGCCCGCAAATGTGGAGATTATGGCATTGTTCCCGAAACAAAGCTGAGGAAAATTAAACCCCACCGCCGACATACACCCCGCAGGCAGGACTGCCGCAGCGTTTTTGCCCAGCACTTTAAGGGCGTTTCTTACCGCCAGACTGCCGCCGCAGCCGGGGCAGGCCTTGTGTCCGTAAAAAAATTCTTCACGGGATAAATTTTTTGCCGTGACCGCCATTATTCCTGCGCCTCCGTTCCGATGAAATTTACCCTGTCGGTTCCCGATATGATTTTATTGAAGATATCTTCGATGTCTCCCGGCAAAATGCTTTTGCCCCCCAGTCCCCCGATAAAATTATATGAGGGAATGCGCCTGTTAAGGGACTGCAAAGCGGAATTTACATTGGTAAAGACCGTCCCCTCATTGCCGAAGGAAATATCCTTTTCCAGCACACCCACAGCCTTTGCGCACTTCACCGCCTCGCATATCTCAGCCCTCGGAAACGGGCGCATATACCGTATTCTTATTACCCCTGCCTTTATCCCCTTTTCACGGAATCTGTCCGCAGCCTCCCTGCACAGTCCGCCAATGCTGCCCAGTGTTATTATTATGTAATCGGCGTCGGCGGTGTTGTATTCCTCGATCAGTCCCGGGTATTTCCTGCCGAAAATTCCGTAAAATTCCTCCTCGGCTTTTTTGATAACCTCGGACGAATTTACCATTGCATTGTGGTGTTTAATTTTAAATGCGTAATTATATTCGGGCCCTGCGGAAAACGCCATATTCTTCGGCTTGTCAAAATCAAATTTATTGTCCGTTTCAAATTCGGGAAGAAATTTATCCGCCTGCTCCGCTGCGGGAATATCCACCTGTTCATAGGTGTGGGTCAGGATAAAGCCGTCCAGATTCACCATCACAGGCAGCGACACATTTTTATCCTCGGCGATACGGTAGCCGAGCAGCGCAAGGTCGAGAGCCTCCTGTGCATTGCCCGCATAAACCTGTATCCAGCCGCAGTCCAATTGTGAAAGACTGTCCCGCTGATCGCCATAAATATTCCATGGCAGGGCAGTGGAGCGGTTTGCGTTCATCATAACAATGGGAAAACGCCCTCCCGAGGCGTAGTAAAGGCACTCCGCCATATATAGCAGCCCTTGTGAGGATGTGGCTGTAAAGGTGCGCACGCCCCCTGCCGACGCTCCCATTGCGCAGGAAAGAGCGGAATGCTCCGATTCCACATGGATAAATTCGCAGTCAAGGCTTTTATCCTCCGCCATTTCCGCCAGCCGCTCCACTACCGTGGTCTGAGGGGTTATGGGGTAGGCGGCAACGACCCGTGGACGGGCAAGCCTTATCCCCTCCGCAAATGCCTCATTTCCCGATAAAAATTTCAATGCCATTTTTTTCCACTCCGTTAATTATACTTTCACACCAAAGGTGCGCTGAAACTCAGGGGTTTACCGCTAACTTTCAAACTTTCCACTCCGTTAATTAATCTTTCACACCAAAGGTGCACTGAAACATAAAAGTTCACCGCTGTGCTTCAAACCTCCGCCTCCATTTTTATTGCCCCGGGTCTGCATGTCTTTCCGCATATCCCGCAGCCCTTGCAGAAGTCATAATCAATATAAACAGCGCCGTCCTTTTCCGATATCACGCCGTCGGGGCAATAGAGATAACATTGCAGACACATCACGCATTTGTCCGGGTGAACTACAGGACGGACACGCCGCCAGCCGCTGTTTTTTGTTACCAGATACCCAGCCTCAAAGCAAGTTTTCTCGGGAATTTCCTCAAAGGAAAATTCGCTTTTTTCTCTTAAATACGGTTTCATTCAAAAGCCCTCCGAAGCGGCAGTGACCGCCTTTATATTTTTCTCCCAAAGCCTTTGGGGCATATAATTTTCTATGGCAAAAATTATATCCGACGGGCTTATTTTCCCCGAAATTTTTCCCAAAGCCCCCAGCATAACCGTGTTCACCACAGGCAGGGAAAATTCCCTTGCTATTTCGGCGGCGTTTACGGAAATAATATCATCTCCGTAATTTTTTTCGGAATTTATGATTATCCTGCCGCCCGTTTTCAAGGAATTTTTTATATTTTCATTAAAAAGGGTCTCGTCAAGAATTACCGTGTAATCCGCTTTTTCCGTTTCGCTGCGGTCAAGCACGGGTCTTGAATCAAGCTTGGTAAACGCTCTTACGGGTGCGCCACGCCGTTCGGGTCCGAAAGAGGGAAAGGCAAGGGCAAAAAAGCCGTCCCCCTTTGACGCAAACGCCGCCCCTGCAAGCTTTGCGGAGGTAAACGCCCCCTGTCCGCCTCTGCCCAGCCATAAGATCTCGGTCATAATTCTCACATCCAAATTTCAGTTTGTATATATTATCATACCACAAATCCTCTCCCTTGTCCAATACGGGAAAATAATATTTAGGTATAGATAAAATTTATAACAAAGAGGCAAGATGTCACCACCCTGCCTCTCTTTCTTACTATTCAACAGTCCGCAAAATTTTTACAAATTCCTGCCTCTTGCTTCCTGCATCCTGCCTCTAATCGAACATGGTAGTGGAAAGATATCTCTCTCCGGTATCGGGCAGCAGCGCAACAATAGTCTTGCCCTTGTTTTCGGGGCGCTTGGCAAGCTCTATGGCAGCCCATACGGCAGCCCCGGAGGATATGCCCACAAGCACGCCCTCGCTGCGTGCGACCTTCCGCCCCGTAGCAAATGCGTCCTCATTTTCCACGGTGATAACTTCATCGTAAATATTTGTGTTAAGGGTCTCGGGAACAAAGCCTGCGCCGATACCCTGTATCTTATGCGCCCCTGCTTTTCCCTCGCTGAGCACGGGAGAAGCTTTCGGCTCCACAGCCACTACCTTTACACCGGGATTTTTCGATTTAAGATACGCACCCGTGCCGCTGACGGTGCCGCCTGTGCCCACGCCTGCAACGAAGATATCAACCTTGCCCTCGGTGTCCTCCCATATCTCCACGCCCGTGGTCTTTTCATGAACGGCAGGATTTGCGGGATTCGTGAACTGTGAGGGGATAAAGCTGTTCGGTATCTCCTTTGCCAGCTCCTCCGCCTTGGCAATAGCGCCCTTCATGCCCTTTGAACCCTCGGTCAGAACCAGCTCTGCGCCGTATGCCATCATCAGCTTGCGTCGCTCAATGCTCATGGTCTCGGGCATGGCAATGATTATCCTGTAGCCCCTTGCGGCAGCCACCGAGGCAAGACCTATTCCCGTATTTCCGCTGGTAGGCTCGATTATAACGCTGCCGGGCACGAGCAGCCCCTTTTCCTCAGCGTCGTCGATCATTGCCTTTGCGATCCTGTCCTTGACCGAGCCTGCGGGATTGAAATACTCAAGCTTCGCAAGAACGGTCGCCTGCAAATCCTCCGCTTTCTCGATATTCGTAAGCTCCAGCAGAGGGGTGCCGCCTATAAGATCGGTGATTTTTTTGTATGTTTTCATAATGATTTCCTCCAAAAATATATTTCATATATTTCCTATATGTTTGCTATGATTTAAGTATACCACATATTTCCTACTATGTCAATAGGCTTGCAGTATTTTTGTATTTATGCACAAAAGTTTTTTTTGCGCAGGGTATATTTTAGCAATATCCGCCAAATCATACAGATAAAAAATCCCCCTGCCGCCAACGAAGCAACGCAGCCGCAGACAAGGAGAAAAATTTATATGCAGTAATCCAGAAAACCGCTGTTATGGTCAAGGATATCCTGCACGGAAATGCTGTCGATGGCCTTTTCCATTGCATTGTGGATATCCTCCCACACAAAGGCAACCTTTCTGTCGGACTCGTTTTCGGGCATTTCCGCAGGGATAAGCTCGCCCTCCACGGCTCTGAGGATATCGCCGACGGTGCATGAATCGGGGCTTTTGTTTAATGTATAGCCGCCGTTAGCCCCACGGTTTGCACGGACTATCCCTGCCTTTACCAGCATGGGAACTATCTGCTCCAGATATTTCTTGGAAATATCCTGTCTTGCGGAAATATCCGAGAGAGATACAACTGTCTCGTTTTTATTCTCTGCCAGGTCTACTATCAGTTTTAAGGCATATCGTGATTTTGCGGAAAATTTCATATTTCTGAGCTCCTTTACTTAATTCAGTACACCAAAAATACTTTGACACTTACGGGGTTCCTACTCAAACGCCGCAGGGCTTTTTTCCCCTCAGACGCCGGGGGATTGGCTTTGCTTCCACTGCTGCGCCGTGGAACTGCCGCCGCTTCCACTACTGCGCCGAGAACGACAGGAAATTGTGACTTGCATAAAATGAAATGTAACTTTGTTTGTGAAATGCTTGACATTCAAACGACTGTGAGTTTGGTGCAAAGGGGGAAACCCAAAGAGAGGGGAGGGGGGTTCATTCAAATAGGGGGCGTGGGTCACCCCCCTCCCCTCTCTTTAGGGGGTGACGCTTGTCGTCACCCATTCCCCTCTTGCAAACCCCTTTCCTGAAACACACCCCTCCCCCGACCCAACGCTCGGTTTTATAAGAGGGGATTAAAGAAATTTGTTAATGATGATTACCGTGTATCACGTTCTCTACTGGTAACGGACTTACCGATAATATAAAACTTGCATTTAACACTAATGTAAAATAAGTTAGCCAAAAAACACTTTAATTTACAGACAAAGCCTTTAAAGCCTAAAAAATGGGCATAGGCTTTTAAACTCAAAGCACATCTTAACATAAACACATTAACGCTTCACACAGTAAACCAACGTGTTTTTTGGCTTACTAACTTACATTAGCGAATTACTAAAACATTTCTCAAAAATTGTAAATCCCCTACCATACAATATCGCAATTCAAGCTAATCATCACAAACAAAAGCCCAACAAACTCTCCACTATAAGTTAGCGTTGGGTCGGGGGAGGGGAGAGATTCAGGAAAAGGGATTGCAAAGGGGAAAA
>CAZGAZ010000125.1:0-8262 GCA_964523835.1 uncultured Ruminococcus sp. | reverse complement strand
CCTTCACACCAAAGATACTCTGAAACTTAGGGGTTTACCGCTAACTTTCAAACTTACCTCCGACATCTTCAAATCGGGACTGCCGTAAAATTCAATACCGCAGCCCGTCAAACAGAAAATTGCCGCTCACATTTTCAAATTGCCGTACACATGAGTAAAGTGCACTATCTCAAATATTATCCCTAAAACGACCAATACCCCGTTTTCCCGCCATAATCCGATACAAACATAATATAACGGCGGCAGCATAACAATAAAGAACATCATGACCCCTACCGATTGATGACCTGTGAAATACAGTCCCCAGCCGAAGAAATTCAGCAGCAAGGTGGCTGCCGCCAAAATAAACCCGACCTTGCAAATGCCGCTTCCCACCCCGAAAACAGGAACATTTTCCCGAACCGTGAAGATTATCAGAGCGACGCATAAAGACCCTAACACCTTTTCACAAATATCCAACGTGACCGAAGATTCCTGCATATTCATGATCGGGTTATTTTGAAGTCTCACAAACGGCATGACCATATACGGGATTTCCTGCAAGGCAAACAAAGCAATTCCCGGAAGCCAAAGCCCTATGTACTGTTCTCCGAAAAGTTTTAACCATTTAAACAAATTCATTTCCTGCTTTCCATAAATAATAAAAAAAAACGGAATCACTGTCAAGCTCACAGCAATTCCCCTTTTAAGAGGCGCCATCCGGATTTGAACCGGAGATCAAGGAGTTGCAGTCCTACGCCTTACCACTTGGCTATAGCGCCGTATTTCCGGCAAATACCGAAAACATTGGAGCGGATTACGAGGCTCGAACTCGCTACCTCCACCTTGGCAAGGTGGCGCTCTACCGGATGAGCTAAATCCGCAGCATAAATTCAAAATAAAATATGGCGACTCGAATGGGACTCGAACCCACGACCTCCGCCGTGACAGGGCGGCGTTCTAACCAACTGAACTACCGAGCCGAATGGTGGGAACAATAGGGCTCGAACCTATGACCCTCTGCTTGTAAGGCAGATGCTCTCCCAGCTGAGCTATGCTCCCATTCGCCGAACATCTTAAATCGTCCGACTTATATATTATATACCATTATTTAAAATTTGTCAAGGGTTTTTGGAAAATTTTTTCAAAAAAATTTTTCCCACATCTCACATATCCCCAAAATCCCCGAAATATAGCCGCTAAGACGTACTGCCGTACATATATAAAATCCTCCAAGTGCTCCAAAGTCCGCAGCAAAATTTTCCGCTGCGGACTTTTTCACATTTTTACAGTGTTGACTCACCCGACACATCAGCTGCCGAATATGGCATTGACCGTCCTGTCGGAATTTATAGATGTAATGTCATTGTCCCAGCCAAGGAAAAACTGTCCCGCCGAATTCACCGCAGGCACAAAGGGAGGAACCGCATTCTCACCCGCCTGTACCGTCACAGGATAGCTCATCCCGTCAATGATAAACGTCACCGTGTAACTTGTTGCCGCAGCAGCTGACGGCACAAGTATGGCAGTTATTGTCTCATTCTGCCTTATGTCCGTGCCGGGCTTGTCCCAACCGATAAAGTCATACCCTGCTACATTTACAGCGGGAAGCTGCACAGAGCCGCCTTCCTGGACCTGCTGTACCGTAAGCTGCCCGTTGATGTTCAGCGTTACCGTGAAGAATGTAATATCCGAAGGTGAATCGGACGAGGCTGTCACACCCTCTATATCCTCAAACATAGCGTAAATGTTCCGTTCCTCGGTAATATTGTCAAAAGAGCCGTCCCAGCCCACAAACCGCTTGCCCTCAATATAGGGATCGGCAGGCTTTTCCACATTTCCGCCGTAGGGAACGCTCTTTAAAACGATCTCATCCTCTATCATTATGTAAACATCAATATAATCCCCCTCACCGTTTCCTCCGCCGACAGGATCGTCATCCCCTATAAGTTCATCCTCCGTAGTAGTCACAGGGGCGGCTGTAGTTGTGGGAGCTGCTGTTGTGGTAACAGGCGCAGCCGTAGTGGTCGCATAAGTGGCGGTAGTTACCCGGGTTGTGGTCACAGGAGCCTGAGTTTCAGTCACAGGCGGCTCAGTGACCGTTACGGAAGCTTCGGTCTCAATGGTAATATCGGGGAACGTTACCTCCGTCTGAGATGTTGTTTCGCTCTCCGTCACTTCCTCGGGTGCAGGCTCATTTTCCGCAGCAGCGTCAAATGCTCCCTTTATAACAGCAGGAGTAAACGCCAGCGTGGTGTCCGAAGAAATCGTCAGCAGCTCTCTGAGCGTTACCTTGTCATATTCCGAAAGCTCGGTGTTGATATTAAGATAATCGTATTTCGGCGGTTCGCCGCCCTTCCCGCTGATTATCTGCCCGCAAAGGCCGCTGCCCAGATACTCCGCCTTTTCGCTGACATTGCCCTCTCTGTCCACAGCGCTGCCCATAGCGTCGAAAAGCTGTATCTGAGAATTACCTCCGAAGGAAGCCACAGAAGTGGTATTGCTCTCCCCTACCGCAAAAGCTATCCGCAAAGTTGCCCCGGCTGTGGATATGGCGGAATTTTCCGTGCGCACTATAATATTATGCTTGTCCTCCTCCATGGCAGTTACAATGACCGCCCCTCTGTTGAGATACATTTCACTGTCGCTTTTCCCGTCAAATTCTCCCGTTACAAATATCTGGGTAGCAGGTTCCAGCACCGCATAATTCTTCTCCGTGCCGTCCTTGCACTTGTATATCAGCTTGCAGCTGCCGTCGCCGTTGACGGTTATCACATCACCCGAGCTCAAAGTGCGTTCCGCCTCTAAAGGGACAGTCGTCCCGTCCGAGGAATTGCTGACGCTCACATCTCCCGTAACAGCGGCAACATAAAGCCCCGAGCCGCCTCCCGAAGAGGTCACCACAATGATCGTGACTATCACGGCTGCAAGAGCGATAGCCCCGGCAATTACCGGCGTTTTAATGTTCTGCATACAGGCAGTTCTCCTTTCCTTTTGCCGACAGCTGCAAACAGTGCTGTCATTTTATATCTCTTTTTTATCTGTAGCATTTCCTTAATTTTCGCTGTCCCTCGTCAGCGCCGCCGAATTAATGATCTCCCACCAGGGAACAGTGGTTTCGGTAGGCTTTGTTACGGTCGTAACGGTGGTGGTCTCGGACACTGTCGAAGTCACAGGTTCCGTTGTCACAGATTCCGTTGCCGCAGCCGTCGTTGCAGCGGTAGCCGCAGGCGCAATGGGCGGTATAGTCTCGGAAACTGTCGTAACGGCCGTAGCAGCTGTAGTCGTCTGAGGCGGCTGTGTAACGGTCGGGGCAGCAGTATCCGCTGTCGTAAGCGCCGGATCCGATGCCGTTGTCACAGTGCTCCCTTCGGTGGTGCCCGTGTTACCGGGAACCGTATAGATCACCGTAGTAGGCGACGTTACGGAAATAACGCTCTGTGTGACCTCCTCGGGAACAGTCGTGGTGATGATCTCCGGGCTTTCCTCGGTCACCTCCGGGGGAAGCCCCGTAAATTCGGTATCCGTAATATCCGAGGATATCTCGCTCGGGATAACAGGCGGCGTTTCCGTCTCCGTGTCCGACATCATGGGTATCGCCGTTGTCACCGCAGGAGTCTGGGGCAGCTCATCAAAATCAAATACCGTAGTCACCTGCTCGCTTACCGCACCGCCGTTGAGGTATACCTGATAAGCGTCGTTAAGCTCGCCCAGTGAGAAGCATATCTTTCTCTCCGCAGCTATCCTGATAAATGTCTTTATAGCGTTTTCCTTCAGCAGATCCAGCTGTATCTCGCTGTTAAGGAACTCATACCGCACAGCCTCCGCAGCCGTCAGCAGCCGTGCGCTTTTGCCCTCTGTCAGCATCATCAGCGGCTCGGCAGCAGCAGCGTTGTTATCGTAAAGCTGAATGTTAACATTTCCCTCCACGCAGTCCACATCCGTCACCTTGGCAGCAGTATAATTGCCGTAGCTGTCATAATAATTGAACTCCGTCCTGAACACCGTACCCGCAGCGCTGATAACGGCATTTGGTGTCTTTACCTGGAAGATCTCATTTTTTCCCAGCTTTGAATCCAGCCTGCATACCGCACCGCCCTCGGATATATTCACCACAATGCTGCCCTTGTCCGCAGTATCCGTGTAATAAATATACAGCGTGGTCTCAGGCTCTATATAAACGGACTTGTCCTTGTCGACCGAAAGCCGAACAGTGCTGTCCGCCGCAGTAATAAGCACGTCCCCGCTCTCCAGCTGCATTTTCTTGTCCGCATTTATCTGCCCGTCGGTTTTCAGAATAAAGGCGCTGCCCGTAATATCTTCAATAATAAGCCGCCTGTCCGAATTTCCCGAGCTTGCCAGCACAAAAACAATGATCGCCAGAATAAGCACTATCAGCACGATAGCGCCTATAACAATAGCCGCAGCGTGTTCTTTGACCTTTTGGATAAAACTGTTCATTTATGAAAATTCACTCTCCCGGATCCGCAATTAACGATTTATAAAAACGGCTTGCCGTCCTGCACACTTTAAATTTCAAACGCCGCCGGATTTCAGCGCCGCCAATTCCGACAAGCCGAAAAATACATACTTCAACATATTATAACATACTTTTTCCCTTTTGTCAAATAATTTTTGCGGATTCTTCCCCTTTCCCATAATTTTATTTTATAAATTTTCCTCGAACTTTCCGTAAATTTATTTAAAACCGAGCGTTACAATTCTCCGTAACAAAAATAATCTCAAACATCAAACGCTCCCTCACCTCCCACAATAACATTCTACCATAAAATCCGCAGTTTGTCAATAGCTTTTTGCAATTTGATTTTATTTTCCGCAACATTCTCCCAATTGCACAAAATATATAGCAAAATATATGCAATATGCACTATGCAATTATTTGCCGCCGTTTGCAGCCCAGAAATAATCCATATTATCCAACGCAGCGCAAAGGCTCTTGCGTGTATGCAAAAAATCCTCATAGATACCCCGAATGTGCTCCAGTTCCATATCCGCCTTTTCAATAGCGTTTTCCCTGAGCAGCTTCGCATATTTCCTGTGCTTTTCATATTCCTTTTTGCGGGCCTCAACAATGCGGCGGTATTCCTCATTTGTAGGCCCCGAAAAGCCATCGTCTATCCCGTCTCCCGAAACATGTGTCTCAAAAATGCATTCCTCTGGGCTTTCCCTTATAATAATATCCCTCTGCACTTTCACATCCCGCCCCATAAAAGGCACTGCACTGTTTATCGCACCGTAAATTTCCCCCAGCACCCACTTTTCATATTCCGGGTCTGCTTTCATTGCAGCCAGTCCCTTATCCGAAAAAATTATCCAATTATTCTGCCTGCTGTCATTATTTTTATACATTTTGTCAATAGTTCTGTAAATATATGCCTCATATTCAAAATCACTCATCTCCGAAGTATCGGCAGCACACGCACTTCCGGAAACATCGGCCGAATTTTTGACCCCAATCTCCAGTGTGTCTCTCTCGACCGCCCTATAACTCTTTGCCTCATTTGCAGCAGCCTTGCTAAATGCATTTGACAATTCTCCCGCAAACCCCTGCTTATCCCCCTTGATTTTATTGCGCCCTGCATTTGCAGTCTTTCTCTCGCCTATTCCGCTTACATTCATAAAGCATATTCCTCCTATTTTTACTTGCCCTTGGCTTCATTTATCGCTTCTCTAATAACTGCCTGTACCTGTCTGAACGTATTTTCTTCACCGGAATTTTCATACTCAAATGATTTACAGCTAATATCGCCATTAATTGTTTTCCTGTATATCATTATAAAGTTGGTTTGGAGATCTCCTGTACGCAAAACGTCATATTGACCGCTCATATCTTTTGTTTTGTACAAATATATCTCATACCCGGCACAAACACGATCAGAAAATATCATATAATGCATTTCGTCATTTTCATACGCTTCAACTATACGTTGAAATTGTTCATCTGTAAGCGGTACATTACCGCCATCACCTGCAATAGCATAGGAATGATATTTGGAAAAATTCGGCTTTTGATTGACCCACAAAAATCCTGCTAAAACTACTAAAGCTCCTAAAATGAGCAACGTTTTGAAAACATTGGTGCATATATTTCTAATCATTTCTCTATTGATTTTCATATTAACAGCCTCCTGTTTAATTATTTTTTCACAGTCTGAACCCTGCTGCCATGCAGCAAAAACATACCGCCTTATTTCGGCACAACGTCCGTTTGCTTCACTGCCTCCCCATTATCCGCCAGACTCAAAAAATCCACCCTCTCCCCCGTTGCCGCACCCACATATATTTCCGAGGTGTAACGCCCGATTTTACGGTAATGCTCCAAAACATATTTTGCGCTGTACGACATTTCCAGACCGCATGTCTCCTCCAAAGGAAACCACTTGCATACCCCCTCGTTTGAGACTATATTTTCATTCACCCCATCTCTCAGCCTTGCAAAGAAAAAATAATTCTGCCTTATTTCACCATTGATTCTTCGCAGCGTTATATACCGCAGCTGCAAGTCCCGTGTATCATTTTCCGTAAGCCCCGTTTCCTCTTCCATTTCTCTGATAACACAAGCCCTTGGGTCGTTGAGTTCATATTCCTCAAAATGTCCTCCCGCAGTACCTATCCAGACATTGTCAACTACCCTGCCCCCCTGCCTCAGCAGCAGCAATATTCTGTCGCCCTTCATCAGATAAACCGACGTCATATTTCTTAAGCTTACGTTCATTTATCATACTCCTCCAAAATCCGTGTCAGTTCCTCCGACCTTTCTTTGCCCTTGCTATTCGGTAAAACCGCCCTCCGGCAATATATCCGAAACCGCAAACAGCACCGCCTTGCCCCCGAGAATGACCTTGTCCCCCTGCATCCGGCAGTGCAGCACACCGCCCCGCCTTGAAGCCTGATATGCCGTTAAATTTTCCTTGCCAAGCTTACCCGCCCAGTAAGGGATAATATGGCAGTGCCCCGACCCGCAAACGGGGTCCTCGGCAATATTGTATTTCGGCGCAAAGGAACGGGAAACACAGTCAAAATCCCTGCCCGGAGCAGTCACATTAACAAGCGCCCCCGGCAGCTTTGTTAACCTTTCAAAATCGGGCTTCAATTCACGGACTGTCTTTTCATCATCAAATACGCACAGCAAATCCCTGCCCATATAAGCCTCGGTCGGCGCAGCCCCCAGCGCCTCGGTAATATCCTTTGTCACAGGCGTTTCGGTCAGTTTATAAGCGGGAAATTCCATTTCAAAAAAATCCCCGTTTTTCCTCACCGTCAGCACCCCGCTTTTAGAGGAAAACCTTATAATATCCGAATCCTTTTCATAAAAATTCGCTATAGTATACGCCGTGGCAAGGGTCGCATGACCGCAAAGATCAATTTCACCCCCCGGCGTAAACCACCGCAGGCTGTACATATCTTTTTCTCTCACCGCAAACGCCGTTTCCGACAAATTATTCTCCATAGCCACAGCCTGCATAAGTCCCTCGGGCAGCTCCCTTTCGGTAACGCAGACCGCCGCAGGATTTCCCGAAAAGACCTTATCCGTAAAGGCGTCAACAATATACTGCCTGACCCTGCCGATCGCCTGTTTATGCTCAGGATAAGAACCGCATTCTCTGCCGTTGTTATGCAGTATTTCACTTCGGTTTCCGATATACCCGTCCCTTGTCAGCCGCCAATGATATTGCAGTTTTCCTTTATGCGGCTGCGGGATTTCTTCGGTCAAAACACGTATAAATCCGTTCTTTTTCCACACCCGGCCTGAACGGATATTATAATCTTCGCTAAAGCAATGCAAAACATCAACCTTTTCCGCATTAAAAGCAAAATCGATCAGCATTCCGATAAAAATCGTCCCTATTCCTTTTCCCCAAAATGATTTTTCTCCGATCAACATATCAATTCTTCTTACATCTGTTTCAACGGGATACATTGCCCTGACATCGGGCAGATTCATTTTTTGCAGCCAGCATGAGCCTATGATCTCTCCGTTCACTTCAACCGCAAAACAAAGATCGTTCTGCGATATTCCCCCATAAATCCGATGCACCGTCTCGGGCGGATAGCTTTCAACATCTTCGCCCTCCGACCAATACAAAACCTCGGGATCGGAATTCCACTTGTACAAGTACGGCAAATATTCGTCCGACAAGGGACGCAGCACGATTTTATATTTATCATTTCCGCCATACAGTGTTATGCCATGCGGTTTGATAACATTCATTTTTATAAACCGCCTTTCTGCGAAAGGCACCCACGCAGTAATGAAACGTA
>CAZGAZ010000124.1:0-8363 GCA_964523835.1 uncultured Ruminococcus sp. | reverse complement strand
AGCACCTGACTGTTAATCAGGGTGTCACTGGTTCAAGTCCAGTCGGGGGAGCCACGAAAAAGACTCTTCCAAACGGTTTTGTTAAACCATTTGGGAGAGCGTTCTTTGTATCTGATAAACCAATTAATCAAGAGCTTTCGATTTGGTTAATGACTTGATGATCCTTCAAGAATTGATTATAAAGATATTTGGGAATAAAAATTTCTATTCTAAAAATGATCCGGTGATCGAATTGATATATTTTTATTCCATATTGTTATATAGCTTCTCAAGTTCCGGTCTGCACTCGGAAAAAAGTCTGCCGAGGATAGGGTCAAACTGAGTGCCGAGGCCTTTTTCTATTATTGAAAAAGCTTTGTCATATGTAAATGCATCTTTATAGCAGCGTTTGCTCACAAGTGCGTCAAATACATCTGCAAGTGCCATTATTCTTGCTTCTAAAGGAATATTTTCTCCGCTTACTCTGTTCGGATAGCCTTTGCCGTCATAACGTTCATGATTATACTGTGCCACGTTGACTGCGATTTGTTTGAAATATTCGTCATCCACTTCGCTGAGTATCTTTTGAAGCATTTTTGCTCCCTCCGCAGAGTGCCGTTTCATTTTAGCATACTCTTCATCGGTAAATTTTCCCGGTTTTCTCAGAACAATGTCATCGACTGCTATCTTACCTATATCGTGCATAGGTGCTGCTTTAATGACGTTATTCATGAAAGCTTCGTCTATGCCGAGCTCCGCCGAATGTTCGATAAGTTTTTTTGAAAATGTTTTTACAACCATACTTGTACGGTCTATGTGTCCGCCCGTACTGTTATCACGGCTTTCAACCACGCTTGCCATGCCGGTTATAATGGAATCCTGTATGATCTGGATATGCTCGGTCTTTTCACTGACTTTTTTATGAAGCTGAGTATTGTAGAGATGAAGCAGGGTGATATCCTCAAGAAGCAATCCGTATCCTATTATTTTATTATCTCTGTTTATCCGGGTGACTTTCTTTTCAAAAAATTTTCCTTCGATCTCTATTGTTTCTTCTTCAGATGTGAATATCTCATAGAGCCTGTCCGAAATCCGCTCGTTTTGCCGGTATTCATTAATACACGAAAAAAGCTTTTTCGCTGCATTGTTTGAGTCAAGATATCCGTAAAGGCTGTCAACGATAATATAGGTGTTGTCCATTTGCTCAAACACCCACTCGTGTCCCGAATCGGTAACACCGAAAAATTCATTTCTGATAACACTGAGTATTACAGAAAGAATAGAAAGTGACGCAAACAGCGGAACGATATTTAATGACGGATTTACTGCAAGTTGTATTACAAGAGAAAGCGTTACTACAAATTGCGCACCCGAAAGTCTTGCAAGGTTATATCTCTCGGCTTTCAGCTTTGTTCCGAACATACGGACGGTCGTATAGATAAGCCCGATAAACAGAAGAAGGCAAAGAATGCTGCTGCGGATAAGATATAGGGTATTTGGTTCGATCCGGGCTGTATAGATATTAAAGTGATTTTCGTTTGTAAATGTGTACTCTCCGATAAATCTGTTTCTGATGGGGTCTACCCAATAAAAGCCCACAAGTATACATTCAAATGCTATCCATAGATAAGTGAGTATTTTGTTTGCACGTTTTTGCAGGTATGACTGTATAAACATAATAAAGAACAAATTGAACATAGCTTCGCCCAGATATTCTATTTTCAGAGCCGTGCCTGCTTCAACCTCTCTGTCTGAAAGCAGGATGAGAAAATATCCGCTGTTCAATATAAGGCAGCCGATATTTGTCAGCATAAGGCGCAGGGTATTTTCGCTGTGCTGGTTGTTTCTTATTAATGCATAAATTCCCGAAATAGGTATCAGAATACCGATAATTGCAATAAAGCGTACTATCATAAAGAATGTTTCCTTTCGTTTTGAGCAAAGCAATGATGATTTGTTTTACAAATCTGTTTACCGATCATTGCTCATTCTATAAAAGCATTAAATTGAATGACGGTAATTTATATTGCTATGTTTGTTTTTGTAACAATGTAAAAACAAGTTCATTGTTATTATGTCATATGCAGAATCATAAGTCAAGCAGCTTTGCGGGCTTTTTGCAATGACCGCTTTTGCTCTGTTGTTTGTTTTTGAGGGTCATATATGTAATAGGAGGTTGGGGTCAATGACTTTAAAAAAGGTTTTGGCGGTTATAGGAGCGCTGTTGATATGTGCAGGAATATTATGTATAATGGATCGGTACAGATACATTAATGGCAGGGTATACAGTACAGATTCTGTAAAGTTAGAGTTAGACAGTCACTATTCCAACAGACAAAGTCTGCAAAATCTCAAATATTTTGACAGTCTGGAAGAACTGTCCGTATCATTTTTTTCTGAAACCGAAATGGAGAAAATCGGCGCTGTATTAAAAGAAATCAACCAAATAAAAAGGCTCAATATTTATATGTGTGATGTTGATGACTGGTCTTTTTTGAATTATCTGAATGATCTTGAACAAATACATATACTTGAAACAGAGGTTGATCTTACCGATATTTCCGAAAATGCAAGCCTGGAAAAATTGGATATAATTAATTGCAATATAATCGGCATTGAAAATTTAAAATTGTTTTATAATTTAAAAAATGTTTATATTTCCGTGGTTAGGGAAGTTGATATATTGAATTTTACCGATTTAAAACATCTTACAACCTTGAAATTGACAACTATAGATACAATAAAAAATATTGACAAATTGTCATTATTAAAAGGACTGGAAAATTTTACGGTCAGAAATATATCTGATCTCGGCATTGAATATAAAATATTTGAGTCAATGTTAAATTTAAATACGATTGAAGTATCCGAAAATATTATATCGGATGATTGTAAAGAATTACTTAATAAAAAAGGGATAAATGTGACAATAATTGCCGACAAATAAGAGATCAATTTCAGCTGTTTATGGGAGGTGGATGTTTGAACGTTAGCGGTACCCCCCCTAAGTTTCAGCGTATCTTTGGTGCAGCAACAGATTAGCGGAGAGGAAAAAAATGAATAAAGAACATACAATTCTGATAAGCGGCAAAGACTCGGTGATTGTTGCTATGTCTGCTATGTCAATGGCTTCAGCCGGAATGAATGTTGTTATCGGCAGCAAAAATACAGAGAGACTTGAATATGATATAGATAATATAAAGCCTGAAGTTGTTCTTATCTGGGGTGTTGAGGACGCTGACGGCATTCTTGGATTTATAGGGAAATGGAATGACCGTGATGTGAAACCTTTTTTTATTGTGACTACCTGTTACAAGGGTGTTTATAATGCTTTGGAGGACTGTCTCCCGAACAATGCATATGCTGTTCTTGAACCCGAAAGCATGATGTTTATAAAGGAGATCATCAATAAGGTGACAGATGAAGGTGATTTTCCGGAAATAGATCAGAGATTTTTGGGGTCATAGTATTTGAATGTGCAATAACATTTTAAATGACCGTAAAGGAGCATAAAACGAATGAAGCTTGCCGAAAGCCGGAATTACATATATTGAACGAATATGAAACCGCATATCTTATTGACAGGAAAAGCGGCAGGAAAATTTCGGAAATTGCGGATATGTACGGCGACCCTGCCGGTGCAGAAATATCCGGAGATGAAAAATTCTGCGTTGTTATTGGCTGCGGCGCTTTTGTATATTTTATTGATGTTCCCCTTGAAAGCTATGCCCTGCTTATGGACGGCGGGATTTGGTTTGAGGAAATTTTGTACTTGGACAATAACATGATACGGCTTCGTTCGGAGGATAATAAATTTTATGAAATTGATGTTTACGCCCGCAAAATTATGCAAAAGTATTGACATTCACGAATAATTTATGTATAATAAGAGTAATAAGAAAATTCCAACTGAAATTAAGGAGGTTTTCGTTATGTTGATTGTTCCTGATCATATCAAGGATAATTGCAAATCTGTGCCAAAGGGCAGCGTTTTTTATCCGGTGCAGGAGAATGCGGACGAATATTCGACCATAGTGCAGGCGGTATGCTCCTGCGGCTCGCAAAAATTCAACCTGTTAAAGGATGAGCTTCCCACCATAGACGCAGTTTGCGCCGACTGCGGCAAGACTGTACATATATATGATCTTGATCTTTATGTAAGCTCTTCAAGACCGGATTTTGATACGGGTGAAATGCAAAAATATATTTCCGAAAAAGGCAAGGACGTTTTTGAACTTTGTATGTCCTATGATTACAGTGACGAATTCGAGTTCACCGATGAAAATTTTGATGTGAACGATGTATGCAGCTTTGGGTTATGGGCATATTGCGAGGAATCCGATGAAAGGATCTTTGTTCTTGAGGACGAAACCGCTTGAAATCATATTCTTTTTACCGAGGGCAGTTTCCCTCGGTATTTTATTATAAATAAAATTAACAAACACCACATAAAATATTAATCCAATAAATTTCCTAAAGACTTGCATTTTGTCGAAAAAAATGATATAATAAAAATAATAGTGTATTAATACTTTTGCGAAACCGAAAGGAATGGGAAATAATAATGCCAACTAAGTATATTTTTGTTACCGGCGGCGTTGTGTCGGGACTGGGCAAGGGGATAACAGCGGCCTCTTTGGGCAGACTTTTAAAGCAAAGGGGCTATCGGGTGACTATTCAGAAGTTCGATCCCTACATAAATGTAGACCCGGGAACTATGTCCCCTTATCAGCACGGCGAGGTGTTTGTTACGGACGACGGTGCGGAGACCGATCTTGATCTGGGGCACTATGAGCGTTTTGTTGACGAAAATCTCTCGGTAAATTCAAACGTCACCACGGGCAAAATATACTGGACGGTGCTTAACAAGGAGCGCAGGGGCGATTATCTGGGCGGCACGGTGCAGGTCATTCCTCATATAACCAATGAAATAAAGGATAAAGTCTACAGAGTCGGGCAGGAGACCAACACCGACATTGTTATTACCGAAATAGGCGGCACTGTGGGCGATATCGAGTCCACGCCGTTTCTGGAGGCTATCCGCCAGGTGGTAACGGAAGTCGGCAGGAATAATGCCATGTACATTCATGTGACGCTGGTGCCATATATTGCAGGGTCGGAGGAGCTTAAATCAAAGCCCACCCAGCACTCCACAAAGGAGCTTCTGAGCATTGGCATTCAGCCTAACATAATCGTCTGCCGCAGCGAAAAGGAAATCCCCGAGGATATGCGCCACAAGATAGCCCTTTTCTGCAATATACGCCCGGAGGACGTTATTCAGAATCTCACTGCGCCCTCTCTTTATGAAGTGCCCCTATGGCTGGAAAAGGAGGGGCTTGCAAAGGCTGTCTGTCATCACCTTGGACTGGAGGACAGAGAGCCCGATCTTACCGAATGGACTCAAATGGTGGAGCGCACAAAGGCGGCGGAAAAATCCGTGTGCATAGGGCTTGTTGGCAAATATGTAATGCTGCACGACGCTTACCTTTCCGTAGCGGAAGCTTTGCGGCACGGAGGTATCGTCAACGATGCAGAAGTGGATATAAAATGGATTAATTCCGAGGAGCTTACGGCGGCAAACGCCCGTGAAATGCTGGCAGGCTGCGACGGGGTGATAATTCCCGGCGGCTTTGGCGACAGAGGTATTGAGGGCATGATAGAAGCCATTCGCTACACACGTGAAAACAAGATCCCCACATTTGGGATATGCCTCGGAATGCAGATGGAGGTTATTGAGTATGCCCGCAATGTGCTTGGTCTGTGCGGCGCAAATTCCACCGAATTCGGCGACACGCCTTATCCTGTGATAGATATAATGGAGAGCCAGAAAGCCGTTACCGAAAAGGGCGGCACAATGCGGCTGGGGCTTTACCCCTGCAAGCTTGCAGAGGGTTCAAGGTGCCGTGAGATATACGGCGAGGAGCTTATTTACGAGCGCCACCGCCACCGCTGGGAGTTCAATAACGCCTACCGTACCGCTCTTACCGAAAAGGGGCTGCGGCTTGCGGGTATCTCTCCCGACGAACGTTTGGTCGAAATTGTGGAAAATCCAGATCATCCTTGGTTTGTCGGCGTTCAGTTCCACCCCGAGTTCAAGTCCAGACCCAACAAGCCCCACAAGCTTTTTGCGGATTTCATCAAGGCAAGCCTTGCGGCAAAGGAATCGGGCCAATAAAATATTTTTCTCGGACGTTCCCTACATATCGGCAATTTTAAATTAAGGACTGGTTTTTAAAATGAGTATAAATTTTCACCTGCCCGATTTCTGCGGAAATTATAAAATGAATCTGTTCACGGCAGACCTGCTTCAAAGTCACCCTGAGTATTTTTACCCCGGGGTAAAGGTAGCCTCTGCCTACGGCTGTTTTCCCCCTGCCGCATGGAACGGCGGGCGCACTGCTACGGGAGCAGTCAGACGGGAATTTATCGACATAATAATCAAGGAGTACAACAGCAGGGGAATACCCATAAGATACACCTTTACCAACCCCCTTGTTACCGAAAAGCATCTTGCCGACCCTTTCTGCAATATGATAACGAGAATTGCCGAAAACGGGCTTAACGAAATAATAGTAAACGTTCCTGTGCTGGAAAAATATATCCGTGAAAAATATCCGCAGTACCCTCTTATTTCCTCGACCGTAAAGCAGATAGAAAATCTTGATGAGCTTACGGCGGAAATGGAAAAGGACTACAAGCTGGTGGTATTGGATTACAACTTCAACAACCGCTTTGAGGAACTGGAAAAGATACCTCATAAGGAAAAAGCGGAGATACTCATAAACCCTTACTGTTCCCCTAAGTGCCGCCGCAGGAAGAAGCATTATGAATTTCTGGGGGAGCGGCAGTTTGAACATAATTTACAGGTTTTCGGGAACGACAGAGTGGCATTAAAGCCCATTCCCGAGAAGGAATTTCCCTGCCCCAATATGAGCATGGATTTTTATGAAACGGTAGGTTACGACACCCATGTGACACCGGAGCAGATATTTGAAAAGTACGTTCCCATGGGCTTTGAAAATTTCAAGATAGAGGGACGTATGCTTCACCCCTCCGATGTGCTTGAAAGCTATGTTTATTACCTTATTAAGCCCGAATACCGTGACCCGGTGCGGCTGAAAATGTATAAGAATTTGTTGGGCAAGAGGCAATAGTTTGCAGCAATAATTTTTATGAAACGGTGAGACATATTATGAGCCTGTTTGATTTGTTCCGAAAAAAACAAACGGCAGAGCATGCATCTGCGATGCCCTTAAAAAAGCGGCTTGCTTCCATGCGCTGCAAGCGTGTGAATTATGTTGCCTGCGATTTTGAGGAGCTGTGCAGCCAAATGCAACAGGCAGCAGATAATAAGGTTGAGGCGGCATGTCTTGTAAAGCTTACGCCGGTAAATTATTATGCGTTAAAGGACGAATATATCGAAGCCGCTTTTTATTCGGATGAGGAGCACGAGGAAAATTATGTGATCTTCCGACTGATAAAATTCGATAAGCCTGTCAGGGCAAGCGGCATTTATCCCGTATCAAAGGATATTCTGCGGAAAGCTTTTGAAAAGCTTGGTGCAGTGAGCTTTTAGAGGTTAGAAGTAAGAGGTCAGATTTTTCTGCCTCTTTTTTTTGTTTAATTTTTTAGAAGTTTTTTACAAAAACCTCTTGACAAGTAACCGTTTTCATAGTAAAATATACTTAAAGCTTTATTAATTTACAAGTTTACGGCAAAAATTTTTACTTAGTGGAGGTAGTTTAAAAATGAGCGAGTTTTTTCAGAACATAGGGAAAATTCCCTACGAGGGCAAAAACAGCACAAATCCCTTGGCATTCAAGTACTATAATCCCGATGAGGTTGTAGCAGGCAAGCCTATGAAGGAGCAGCTGAAGTTTGCCCTTTCCTGGTGGCATACCATGGGCGGCGACGGCACGGATATGTTCGGCGTGGGCACTGCCGACAAGACATGGGGTCAGTCCGATCCCGCCGAAAGGGCTAAGGCTAAGGTAAACGCCGCTTTTGAAATAATGGATAAGCTGTCCATAGACTATTTCTGTTGGCATGACAGGGATCTTTCTCCCGAATACGGCAGCCTTGCAGAGACCAATGCAAGGTTTGACGAGATAGTTGATTATGTTGCAGAGATGATGAAAAACAATCCCTCCAAAAAGCTCCTTTGGGGCACGGCAAAGTGCTTCGACCACCCCCGCTATATGCACGGCGCAGGAACGTCTCCCTCGGCGGATGTTTTCGCATTTGCTGCGGCTCAGATCAAAAAGGCAGTTGAAGCTACCGTAAAGCTGGGCGGCAAGGGCTATGTTTTCTGGGGCGGCAGAGAGGGCTATGAGACCCTTCTTAACACCAATATGGCGCTGGAGCAGGACAATATGGCAAGGCTT
>CAZGAZ010000123.1:0-8373 GCA_964523835.1 uncultured Ruminococcus sp. | reverse complement strand
TATACCATATTTTTGGAAAGGAGTGTATGATTTAGGTCTAACTATATCATACAAGTTAAAATTATGAAGCTGATTCTAAATGACAGGGTTCTTTACAACACAGTAAATACAGATGATATATACAACGCCTTTAACAATATGGGACGGAGTTATAATATCGTCATCATTGAAGATGACGCTTCGGATTCCTATATGCAGGCTGTTTGCAGTATGTTGGACGGAGTGCTTGAAGCACGGATTTACAAGGAAAATGATTATAAGCATTATCGGGCGGAGATATGCTCGGGAGGGTTGGATTTCGACGAAAAAATACGGCTGCTTGATACACCCGCTTTTAAGGTTAAAGTCCCTCAAAAGCAGATCATCAGTTCCTGTACGATAAAGAAAATATTAATACGGTTTTTAACGGAAAAGAATATATGCGGTAATTGCAAATGGGTGGAAACAGAGCTGTAAAGGAGAGCAAGTTTGAAAGTTAGCGGTAACCCCCTATGTTTCAACGTACCTTTGGTGCGAACAACAAATCAGCGGGATGTAAAAGTTTGAAAGTTAGCGGTAAACCTCTAAGTTTCAGCGCACCTTTGGTGTGAGAGTCTGATTAACGGAGTGGAAAAATATGGAAAAAACAGAAGAAATTATTTCAAAATTTATTACCGAGGAAAAAATAGCCTTCACAAAGATCAATACAGATCATGAATCTATTCCCGATGATAAGACAAGGTCTTTTTTATCAAAATACGGACTGCCGCAGCTGAAAAATATATTCATCATTGAGGATCTTTTGTTATTTGACGATTTTAAAATATATGAAAAAGATGACCGCAAAATCATTATCGGTCAGGATTCAGGAGGATTTTTATGTATAGACAGATATAACGGAGTTTTACAATCTTTTGACCCTGCAGGAAAAAACCGGGATTATTTTGTTAATTCCTGCATCTCCGATTTTATTGAGTGTTTATATTACTATAAAAAAATTTTTATAAATATAGCAAATGAAATAAGCGAAGACGAGGAAATAAATATCTATAATAAATTAGTTGATATTTTTTTTAAGATAGATCCTGCGATCTTAAACAGTGAGGAAAACTGGTGGAGCGAAATTATTGAACCGTTGACTTATTCCTCGGAATTATTTTAATATTTTTTCTTAATTTATGAATAATATCGGAAAACTTTAGACCGTCAGCTTCTCATATATTGCCGTTTCTTTATAATGTTCACAAAAATAATTCTTAAATATGAAATAAATTGGGTCAATTTTATCCTTGACCCGATTTATTTTTTGGTGTAAAATAATAATTAGAATTTTAATTATTAAAATTATAACAAAAAAAAAAGGAGATGACAACACCTTTGGAAAAGCTTCATTACCTGCTTATGGCAGATCATTTTATTTTCCAGAAGCTGCTTTTCGGGGCTATCAAGGACACAGGTCTGACATTGGGGCAGCCGAAAGTCCTCGACTATCTAAAAAGCCATAACGGCGCATTTCAAAAGGAGATCGCAGCCGCCTGCCATATCGAGCAAGCCTCGCTTACGTCGGTGCTGAGCGGCATGGAAAAGAAAGGGCTTATCACCCGTGAAAACCGCAACGGAAACCGCAGAACGCTGTACGTATACCTTACCGAAAAGGGCAGAGAGCTTGCAGACCGCATAGACAGCGAATTTACCAAAATCGAAGCGGCTGCTCTGGAGGGCTTTGACGAAAAGGAAAAAGAATTGCTTTCGGAGTATCTGCAAAGGGTTCACAAAAATATATCGGATTATCAAATGTAAAAACGGAGGAAAATAAAATGCCAAAAAAAGAAATTCTCAGAAGATACATATTGCTGATAATAGGTTTGTTTTTTTCCGCCTTCGGCGTAGCAGTCACAAAGCGGGGCGAGTTGGGGGTATCCCCTATTTCTTCGGTAGCAAACGTTATGAGCTGCAAATTCACCGCCCTTTCCCTGGGAAACTGGCTTATTATCTGGAACTGCGTGTTGATAATCGGACAGATAATTCTGCTGCGGAAAAATTTCAAGCCCATTCAGTTTTTGCAGATACCCGTATCGTTTTTGTTCGGCTGGTTTACGGATATAGGAACGCTGTGCATTTCCTTTATCCCCGCAAACATATATATTGTGCGGATAATCATGGTGCTTTGCGGCACTGCGCTGCTGGGTATGGGGATATCCCTGTGCGTTACGGCAAACGTGGTTATGAACTCGGGAGAAGCTTTTGTCAAGGCAATATCGGACATTACAAACAAAAACTTCGGAAATGTTAAAATTGCCTTTGACATAAGCTGCGTGATTCTGGCTGTGCTGATTTCTCTCATTTTCTTTGACTTCAAAAATGTGGGCACCCGTGAGGGCACGGTCATTGCGGCAGTCTGTACGGGTATTGCGGTAAAGTGTTTTTCAAAGCTGCTGCATAAGCCTGTTTCAAAAATATTGACTGCTGTTTAAGAATCCTGCTGTCTGCCAAGCCTTGTCCAGTTGATAAAGCCGTAAATGTCGTTTACAAGGAACACGCAAAAGCAGATAATAACCGATAAATATGAGATATCCGAAAGGGCAGCCAATGTCCAGAGAATTATAAGGATAATATCATTGGCGGCATAGGCAAGGGCATAATAAGCGCTGCGCCTGAATGTCAGGTAAACCGCTGCAAAGCTGGTAGTCACGGAAAGGGTGGAAAGCCATAGATTCGGCGTATCAAAGTATTTCAGAACAAAGTAAAATACCGCCGTGACCGCCCCGGTAAGCAGGGCAGCAAATATAAATTCGCAGGGCTTCAGGCGGTTGATTTTCACCTGCGAGCGGTTGCCGTTATAGGGATTTTTAATCCACGAAACAAGGGAAAATAAAGACATGGGTGCGGTCATTCCAAGGTATGTTATCATTTCGCCGTAATATCTGAATGAATAGGAGATCACGCCGTACATAAGGCTGAAAAGCACCATAAGCGCCTGCCCTGCGGGATTGCCCTTTGCGGCGAAAATAAGGGAGGTCACGCCAACTATCGAAGCCCCGAGAGTGAGAAAATTCTCCCTGTCAAATATGCAGAAGGACAGAAGAATAAGTCCCGCCGACGTCCCCCAAAGAATAAGCTCCCCTTTTGAAAAATAGCCCTTTACAGACTGCTTGTTTTTATCGTTCATTAAAAACTGTCCTTTCCCGTAAAAAAGCATTCGGCACACATCTTCAAAGGCCTAATGATGTGTACCGAATGCTTATCGCATTTTACTACCCGGCGGCAGTGTTGTTATTCATATTAATACAGATTATATCATAGTGTCTTTGGTTTGTCAAGAGAAACCAAAATTTTTTTACAATGTATTTATTAAAGCGTTAAAAAAGCAACCCTTAGAGAATAGAAATATAATGCACTTCATATAATAAAGCAGGAGGTGCTTATATGAAAATATATTGGAAAAAGCTTATTTTATGCCTTATCATACCTCTTGCAGTCGGAGGACTTTCCGCATTCCTGACAAAAGACGGAATGGAAATATTCAAAACACTGAATAAACCGCCCCTTTCCCCGCCCGGCAAGCTGTTTCCTTTTGTGTGGACGATACTTTATATTATGATGGGATTTGCCTCATATATCGTGCTTGTGTCGAAAAAGCCGAACACCCTCGGGCTTATTGCATACGGCGTGCAGCTTTTTTTCAATTTTTTCTGGTCGATCATTTTTTTCAATAAACAGATGTATCTGTTTTCATTTATATGGCTTGTGGTCATGTGGCTTCTTATACTGGCAGCGACTGTTCTCTTTTACCGAAACACAAAACTTGCGGGATATCTTATGATCCCCTATCTTTTATGGGTGACCTTTGCCGGATATCTAAATTTCGGAATTTATTTTCTCAACTGAAAATAAATTCCCGTTAAACGCCCTTGCCCGAGTGTTTTCCCGAACATTCGGACAAGGGCGTTTTTCTTGTTCATTTCAGAAAACCGTCCGAAAAATTACCCTTGACAAATAACAGCAAATATGGTATACTCAAAGCATGAAATAAACAGTTTGGAGGGGTCTTACAATGTCAAAAACCGTTATGAATAAAATTGCAAAATTTGTTATTGCACCGATAAGTATTATAATTTTGTTATTATTGGGTTGGAATATTTTTTTGAGCAGATGGAAGATCAGATCGAATGAAGATATTAATTCGATAAAATTGTATTTTACCCTAAACGACCACTACAGTGAGGTTATGATCACCGATAAGGAAAAAATACATAATATCAAAAATTTAGTTTCTGATATGGAGAAAAAGATCACAGCTGCAAATGTTGTGGATGTTAAAGAAATCGAAAAATTTCAGAAGGATTCGCAGGTATCATTGACCTTTGAATTTAACAATGTAACGCAAGAGATCTGTGTACATAAAAACAGTGTTGTAATATATGACTATTGCAGCGGCTCCGATTATAAAAATATGTATTTTTTGAGGCTGAAAAACATGGACACAAGCGAGTTATTGGAAGAAGTATATCTATACTTAAATGAAACCGAATAAATACGGCTGTTCTATTTGCTTAATAAACGGCAGAAAATTACAGATATGATAATTGAAATTGAATATTACAAAAAAGATACACTGTTATCGGGAAAATCAAGAAGCTGCTGCGAACTGCAAAATCAGTTCGCAGCAACCGAATTTATGTATGATAAAGAAACAGATAATTTTATTGAATTGCTTTGCAGAAATTACGGCTGGACTGTTATTGAGACCGATATTTTACCCGATTATGTTTATGACAGAGATGTTCAAAAGCTTTATAAACAGCGATCTTGCAGTAACTCCCGACAATAACGGCAGCCTTGAAATATCCCACTCCCCTGCCGATGTGGATTATTTTGCGGCAGCAGACAGCATAATATAAGGTGTAATATGAAAGGAGTGCGGCAGTGACCGAAAAATATTTCAAAACCGAATGGGGCAATGTATTCTGCAAAATATCGGAACTGCCCGACCCCGCCCGCAAAACCCTCTTTTTTCTCCATGGCCTGACGGCAGACCATACTATGTTTGAGCCGCAGATACGGCACTTTTCGGAAAAATTCAACATTATTGCATGGGACGCACCCGCCCACGGAAAATCCCGTCCCTTTACAGGGTTTACATATGAAAAAGCCGCCCACGCCGTAAAGCAGATACTTGACACGGAGGCGGTAAACGAAGCTGTTTTTATAGGTCAGTCCATGGGAGGATTTATCACACAAGCCGTTATAAAGCGTTATCCCGGGATAGTTTCGGCGTTTGTCGCCATTGACAGCACTCCCTACGGCAAGGAATATTATTCAAGATCGGATATATGGTGGCTGCGGCAAGTAGAGTGGATGTCGTATTTATATCCCCTGAATGCAATGAAAAAAGCTATGGCAAAACAGGTTTCCCAAACAAAGGCGGCTTATAAAAATATGCTGCAAATGCTCGCACCTTACGGCAAAAAGGAGCTTTGCCGCCTTATGGGAATAGGCTACGGCGGATTTCTGGAGGATAACTGCGACCTGGAGATAAGCTGCCCCACGCTGCTGATAATAGGCGAAAAGGACATAACAGGCAAAGTAAAAGCCTACAATAAAGCTTGGGCGAAAAATACAGGCTTTCCTTTGGTCACTATCCCAAATGCCGCCCATAATTCAAATGTTGACAACCCCAAGGCGGTAAACAGGGCAATAGAAGAGTTCATTGCCTCAATCGGCTGATTCCGTATATCCCTCATCGGAAACATTTGTTTCCTCAATGACCGCATACCCCTCGGTAAACACATCCGTCCCTATATCCTGCCGCAGCTGCTCGGAAATGGAGCGTGTCACCCCCGCAAGCCGTGATGTGGGCCGCTGCATAAGAGAACTGTCGATAACGTAAACAAAACCGTTTGCAAAAGCGGAAAGCTGCCCCGTTATTTCGGGGTCAATATCCCCAGAGGAAAGAGGATAGGCAAGGAATATCACCTGCGGGTCGGCAGATAACAGCTGTTCACTTGTAAGCAGATAACCCTCGCTTTCAGCAGCAGCATTCGAGCCGAACCGTGAAATATAATCCCCTGCAAAGCTGCCCTTTGAGGCAGCAAGAAATCCCCCCTCTGTCACTTCCATAATAAAAACAAGGTCTGTGCAGGATTTTTTTGCAGAGCGCAGCGACGAATCAAGGTCGGCAGTGCATTCATCCGCTAATTTTGCGCCCTCGGTCTCCCCTGCGAAAATCTGCCCTATGGAGCGGTAATTTTCATAAAGCTCCTCCGCAGTGGAAGGAGCGGGCAACGTAAGCACGGCTATTCCTGCGCTTTTGAGCAGCGAAAGATCGGTATTTGTAAGGGGACTTTGAGTGATTATTACCTCGGGAGAAAGGGCGATAAGCTCGTTTATATCGGGATTTGCCCCCGAACCCGCCGTGGGCAGGAGCATTGCCGCCGCAGGGTAATCACAGTAAATGCTGCGGCAGATAAGCTTGTCCCCGAAGCCCATTTCGCATATGATCTCCGTGACCGCAGGCGAAAGACTTGCGGCAGTCTCGGGAGAACGGCTGAACATCAGCTGCCCCACCGTTACGGGATATGACGGCGGGGCTGCCTCGGTGATCTCTCCCCCGGAAGCGGACAAAGGCTCGTCCTCGGATATTTCCGTGCAGCCCGCAAAAAAAAGTATCAGAAGAAAAATTAAAAATAACAATCGTTTCATAATGCACCTTAATATCTAAACCTTTACCAATAAACAATTTTCGGTCAATTTACATATTATCCGACAAAATTTTACAAAAAATTCAAACAGTATGTGTTTGCATTTATCAAAAAGAAAAATACGGTATTTTTTTCTGTAAAAGTAACAACTCGTGTAATTTAATTATATCAGTATTTACAGGATAATATGTGAATTTTTTGTTAAATCCCATATTTACCAAATTTTATTTAAAATACCGCTTGACGAAAAACTCGGATTGTATTATAATAATATATGTACGCAGTTTTTTTATTAAAGGACACACAAGGTCATAAAACTGCAAATATATTTGAAAGGTCGTGAAAAGGAATGATACGTGCTGCAAAAGCTATGGTAAGATGTCTTGAAAAGGAGGGTATCAAGGTCGTCTTCGGCTACCCCGGTGCGGCGATTTGTCCTTTTTATGACGAGCTTTACAGTTCGGATATAAAACACGTTCTTGTTCGCCATGAGGCAAACGCAGGCCACGCAGCCAGCGGTGCTGCAAGAATAACGGGCAAGCCCGCCGTATGTATAGCCACCTCGGGTCCGGGGGCTACAAACCTGCTTACAGCCATTGCCACCGCCTATGCCGACAGCATACCTCTTATCTGCATTACAGGGCAGGTCTCCACCGATCAGATCGGCTGCGACGTTTTCCAGGAAGTGGATATTACGGGGGCTGCCGAGCCTTTTGTAAAATACAGCTACCTTATTAAGGACGCAAAGCGTCTGCCCGAGATTTTCCGTGAGGCATTTTACCTTGCGGGCACGGGCAGAAAAGGCCCTGTGCTTATCGACGTGCCTGTGGACGTTCAGAATGAGATGATAGAATTTTCCTATCCCGAGGAAGTTAAAATGCGCACCTACAAGCCCACGGTAAAGGGCAATCCCGTTCAGATAAAGAAGATATGCGAGGCGATAGAGGCCTCCGAAAAGCCCCTTATCTGCGCAGGAGGCGGCGTATTTTTAGCGGACGCCAAGGATGAGCTTCTGAAATTTGCGGAAAAATCGGGAGTTCCCGCCGTTTCCACAATGATGGGACTGAGCCTGTTCCCCTCGGATCACCCTATGTATCTGGGAATGCTGGGTATGCACGGGGTAAAATCCGCCAACCGTGCCGTAAACGAGTGCGACACCATGATACTCATTGGCGCAAGAGTGGGCGACAGGGCTGTGCGTTCCCCCTCATTCTTAAGCCGGAGCAAGCAAATAATCCATATTGATATAGACCCTGCTGAGATAGGGAAAAATATCCCCGTGGATATTCCACTGGTTGGCGACTGCAAGTCTATTCTGGCGGAAATGTCCGAAAAGATAGCCGAAAGGGACAGAAGCGAATGGCTGAACGAGGTCCGGGCTATCAAGAACGACATTGCCGTAAATGAAGAAACCGAAGGGTTTATAAACCCCAAGGCATTTTTGCGTAAGCTTTCCGACAGAATGCCCGCAGATACAATTTGTGTGGCAGACGTTGGGCAGAATCAGATCTGGTGCTGTAACAACTATGCCTTTAAGGAAAGCGGCAGATTCCTCACCACAGGCGGTATGGGCACAATGGGCTACTCCGTTCCCTGCGCCGTGGGTGCAAAAATGGCAGCCCCCGATCGGGAAGTCGTTGCGGTATGCGGCGACGGCTCATTCCAGATGCAGATGATGGAGCTTGCCACCATA
>CAZGAZ010000122.1:0-8589 GCA_964523835.1 uncultured Ruminococcus sp. | reverse complement strand
AGTCTCTTGGACTCGGAGTCACGGCCGTTCTTGGTAGAACCCATTCCCTTTTTATGGGCAAAAAACTGCATGGAAATTCTGATCATTGCAATATGCCTCCCTTTTTTCGGAATTATTTTACTATCACTTTAATGTTTCGGGGATAATCCTCCCGGAGTAAATTCAGATGTGCATAAAAGGCGTTCATGAGCCTGTATGCCTCCCCGCTGCCCTTTGTAAGGCTGCATTTGAGAACATTCCCGCCGTCCGAATCAACGACCCGGGCTTCCGCACCGCACTCCATAAAATCCGTAAGAGCGTTGCAGATAAGCTCTGCCGCCGAGGAAACCGCCGCACAGCAGACATCGCTGCCCGCCTCCGCCAGCCCGGAATGCCCGGTCAGCTCAAAGCCCTCAAAGCCCGCCTTGCTTTTGTAAAAACGGGCGGTTATCATACGTTGATAGCGTCGATCCTGACCTTGGTGTAGGGCTGTCTGTGACCCTGCTTCTTGTGGGAAGAACCCTTCTTGGGCTTGTAGGTGAAAACAGTTATCTTCTTAGCCTTACCGTTCTTTATCACCTTAGCCTCGACCTTTGCGTTCTGAACGTAGGGTGCGCCTACAGTAAGAGCGGAGTCGTTGTTTACGGCGATAACCTTGTCAAAGGTCACGGTAGCGTCAGCCTCTGCCTCCAGCTTTTCTATGAAGATCTCATCGCCGACCTTTACCTGATACTGCTTTCCGCCTGTTTCGATTACAGCGTACATTTTTACGGCACCTGCCTTTTTCTATAAACTCGCTGCGTAGGGGGATAAGCTTTTTGGAGGCAAGAGAACCAGAGGCAATATGCAAAAAACTTTGCGGCAGGAAATTTGCCTCGCTCCGAATGCTCTTTGCTTCTTAATCTTATCTTGAAAATGCCCCGTTACATGCGGCAAAATTTATTATATCACATATTTTTCCTTTTGTCAAGCGGTTTTAATGATTTTTTTCAATATATCCAAAAATCCCGTGCCCTTTTGACGGAAAATTGTCTTATCATATGATACAATGCCGGTGTCATTTAGCGGCTTTCCCGTATTTCCCGCAAATATATTTGTATACATCATTTCTTGAAATATTATAGACAATATTCAGTTTGCATTTTTCACGGTTTATATATCTTGCGGCTTTCTTTGCAAATTCCGCTGCTTTTTTGTATGCAGCCAGTCCCAGACCGGAGTCGGTTTTTATCAGGTATTCTTCGGATGTCTGTGCGGGAATAAAAATATAAAGCTCATCAACAGTATTATTTATGCAGCTTATTGAACAGCACAAATCGTCTATACCGTTGGTTATCATAATAATTTTTACATTTGAGGTCTTTTTTATATATTCAAGTATCTGCGAACAGGATGAAGTCAACGGATCGAACCCGATCCCAACAACGATAATTTCTATGCTGCTGTTAATATGATCAAATGCTTGAAAATATGCTTGATTATAATGATCAAAATGATCCTTTGTGATTCTTTTGCAATCATTACAATGATTATAGCATTTATTTTCACATTTAAGCAATACAATGTTTTCATAGCCGTCCGCTTTTTCAAAAAAATCATCTGTGCTGCCTTGAAATTTGTACTTTTCTTCCTCTTCCGATAAAGTTCCTTTATGTTTGTTCCAATAATCTTCAAAAACATATATTTTCATATAATCGTCATATGAACGTACTGACTTATTGCGTACGATTCTTCTTAAACTTTCAAACCATTTTGAAAATTTTTCGGTATTATAATCACAACCCTTAATATAATCTGTATTCCAATATAATCTTCCTAAGGATTGATTTCCTTGTTTATAAAAACTCAATTCTATCAGCGGCATTTGTTCAAAATGCTTCCAATCAGTAATGTTACTAAAATTATTTATTGAAAAATCTATGTTCCATAGATATGTTGCATACGATTTATTTATATCAATTTCATCTTCCGATATTTCTGTCAGCTTCTTTATACTGTAATTATTGTCATTCGATACCAATCGAAAAAGTTTTAATTTTTCTTTGTCGATACAACTAAGAAAAAAATCCAAATCGTTTTTTGTCATCATAAAAATGATCTGTTTACCCAAATTTGATCACCTGTTCCTTTATTTATCAAAGCCCGGCAGTCTTCTACCTCGTATAACATATACGCAATAAAATTTCCGCATTCAAACGTTCCCCTCGGATATTTTTCGGTACGGTACTTCTTAATTCGATAAAGCGTTCTAATTGCTGCCTGTTTTTTAATAAGCCGTTGGCATTTAATTGTATTTGTCCGAACTCGGGGAAATTTCTAAACAGATCGTTCTGTACACACGAATAATAAGAACCTCCGGGATATCCATAATCATACCCTAAAAATTTCAAACGCATATCCGCAATCCCGCCGATTTCAGGGGTCGGCAGCTGTGTCCTGCAAAACAGAACTCTGAATTTCCGATCGGTATTTACACAATATTCAATGCAGTCGGATATAAATTGCTTATCATTGCAGCACTCAATATAGCTGTCATCTATACACGACCTTTCGTCTCCGATATTTTCATCGTAAAACGCTTTAAGCCTGTCATTTTGGTATATAAAAAACCAATTGTCCGCTTCTATGCCTTTATACGGTTTATTTGCGGTTTCATTTACCTTTTGAATAATAAAACCGTTATTGTAAAACTTCATAGATTTTATCTCCGATCGGAATTTAACAAATTTTCCCCGTTCAATCCGCTGTATTTATTATATACCTGCCGCCGTCTTTTGTCAAGGCGCTTTTATCTTATACAAAATTAAAACATACTTAACAAATCCGTCAAAAAAATATGGTATAATTAGTAAAACGAAAAAAGGATGCTCGAAAAAATGACCAACTGTGAAAGCTGCGTAAATTACGTATACGACGAGGATTACGAATGCTATACCTGCCTTGTGAATCTGGATGAGGACGAAATGTACCGCTTTATTCACGGCCGGGGCTCCGACTGCCCCTATTTCCGTATTGACGATGAATACGGGGTGGTAAAGCACCAGATGTGAGGCGGCAGCAAATGAAATATGAAAACACTGTCCGTGGGCGGTTTATAGAGCGTCCTAACAGATTTATTGCCACGGTGGATGTGGGCGGCAGACAAGAGACCGTTCATGTGAAAAACACGGGCCGCTGCCGTGAACTGCTGACCCCGGGGGCAACGGTCATACTCGAAAGTTTCCCCGAAAATTCGACCAGAAAGACTAAATTTGATCTTATTGCGGTCTACAAGGGTGAGCTGCTTATAAATATGGACAGCCAAAGCCCCAACAAGGCGGCGGCGGAGTTTATTCCACGGCTTTTTCCGGGGACTTCCCTTATCCGTCCGGAAACAAAATCCGGCAGTTCCCGATTTGATTTTTACATAGAGGCGGATAAAATCCCCCGAAATTCTGCCGTAAATTTATCGGAGAATTTGGACGTTCCTGTCGGGAAATGCCCGGAGAAAACGGACAAAGAAGTGCGCAGGATATTTATGGAGGTAAAGGGCTGCACGCTGGAATCGGAGGGCGTTTGCAGATTTCCCGACGCTCCCACAGAACGTGGACGAAAGCACCTGGATGAGCTTGCAAGGTGCGTAAAGTCGGGGTATGAAGCGTATGTGCTTTTTGTGATACAGATGAGCGGAATGAAATACTTTACCCCCAATTACGGCACCGACCCCCGGTTCGGCGAGGCGCTGAAAAGGGCGGCAGGGGCGGGGGTCATTCCTCTGGCGTACAGCTGCAAAGTTACCGAGGACAGCATGGTCATTGACAAGCCGGTAAAAATAGTCTTGTAATTCCAATAAATATTTACTAAAAAGAAAAGGCGATAACTATGGAAAATCTTGCAAATATAGGTGTAATAAACAGGCTTATGGAGCGCTATGGCTTCAGCTTTTCAAAGGGACTGGGGCAGAATTTTGTGATAAACCCGTCGGTCGCCCCGAGGATAGCAGAGCTTGGCGGCGCAGGGAAGGGCGTGGGGATAATCGAGATAGGCACGGGCTTCGGTGTGCTGACCCACGAGCTTGCCAAAAGGGCGGAAAAGGTTGTCGCCGTTGAGCTGGACGACCGTTTGCTGCCTGTGCTGGAGGAGACCTTGGCGGAGCATGACAATATAACCGTAATAAATGCAGATGTGCTGAAAACCGACCTTGCTGCGGTAATAGACGAGCATTTCGGAGGACTGCGGGCGGCAGTGTGTGCAAATCTTCCTTATTATATCACATCGCCTGTGATAATGTATCTGCTGGAAAGCCGCCTGCCTGTGGAGTCGATAACGGTAATGGTGCAAAAGGAAGCGGGGGCGAGGCTGTGCGCAAGAATGGGCAGCCGTCAGTGCGGGGCGGTGACTGCGGCGGTGAACTACTATGCCGAGCCGAGGCTGCTTTTCAATGTTTCACGGGGCAGCTTTATGCCTCAGCCCAATGTGGATTCCTGCGTTATAAGGCTTGATATACGAAAAGAACCGCCTGTTAAGGTGGAGGACGAGGAGTTCTTTTTCAAGGTGGTAAGGGGCAGCTTTTCACAGCGGCGCAAGACCCTTGTCAACTCCCTTGCATCGGCTCTCGGTATGGATAAAAAAGAGGTCACTGCGGCGATTACGGCGGCGGGGCTGAAAGAGACTATCCGCCCCGAACAGCTGACGCTGGAGGATTTCGCAAGAGTGGCAGGGGAGATTGGCGGGAGGAGTTAAAGAAACTGCTTCTGCAATCATCGGACATTAAAAAATTTCCTTTATCTCCCATTGACAGGGAGTTGAAACTGTGATATAATAAAAGTAGGGATTTCCCTACTTTTCCTACTTTTTTGAAATGGAGGTGACAATATGATAACTACCAATTTTATTGATAATGCAAAGGTCATGGCTAAAGGGCAGGTAACGATTCCTAAGGATGTCAGGGAGGTTCTGGGCATTGGTCCGGGCAGCCGTGTGGCATTTGTAGTGGAGGACGGCGTTGTAAGGATCGTTAATCCCGCTGTTTATGCAATGGAGGTTATCCAAAAAGCCATGGCGGGCGAGGCTGAAAAAGCAGGTATTAAAACCGATGAGGATGTTATGGCTTTAATAAAGGAAATGAGAGATGAGGAATTATAATGATAGTTTTTATTGACACAAATATTCTTGTTTCTGCTGTGCCTTACTCCGCTCGGCAATAAAAGCAGGGGCGGATATTCTCCTTACGGGTGACAAGGATTTCCTTGAATCGGGTATAGAAAATCCCAAAATTCTGACTCCCGTGCAATTTTTGGAAATGCAGCAGTAACAATATGTTTACTGTATATGAATAATTAAAACAGCGCAGACAGCTTTATTATAAGCCTCTGCGCTTTTTTTATTACCGGTTTATCCCGTCCTCACCCGAGGCAAGCCCAAAAATTGCCGACACCTTTTTTCCGCCGTTTTCTTAATTTACAGCAAATTTTAAGCTGCCTGTCAATCACGATATCTCATACCGGTCACCATTTAAGTTTTGACCAAATTTAAAAGGGAGAAGCTTTGCCGCAGCGAAAGTCATCTCCCTTTAACGACTGATTTTTCTGTTGTCCGCCAACTATGCCGCCCCACAAGTGCGGCTTTAATATCAGGTTTTTCTGTTGCCTGCCAACTATGCCGTCCCACAAGTACGGCTTCACTATCGGATTTTTTGTCGTGTCAGTCACACGTTAGCAACTTATAGTTGTTCTATAAATTATTATATCCGATACTTTTGATTTTGTCAATAGTTTTACGAAAAAATTATTCCTTTTTCAGTTAAAATCATACACGCATACACGGGAAATCGCCGCACAAGCTTAAATATATGCGGTTTTGCATATGATTCAATGAGCGGCCGGTATTATGTGCAGTATCCGCCGTTTCGAGTAATTTCGCATTTGAAAAGCAGTATAATTATTTTCATATAAAAATAAAATGCGAAGATTATTCTTCGGTAAGGACGGTAACAAAATGATAACTTCAGCTCAAAATCCCGCTTCCGAGGTTTCCTCGGAACAGGTATGCGGGGATGTTCAAAAGGAAAATCCGACCCTCAGAATGCTTGCGCCGGGTATCGCTGCAATGGCGGCGGGGGGCATTCTCACGGGGGTGAGATTTGCGGGGAGTATGTCGGTTTTCGGTATCTCACTTGTGTCGGCGCTGCCTTTCCCGCTGGGAATGGCTGCCCTTACGGGCGGCATTATCGGGACTGCGGCGGGAGGCAATACGTGGCAGTGTCTGCCCGTGCTTTCGGCTATGGGGATAATGGCGGTGTATAACCTTATTTTCAGGAAAAACGGCAATTACAACAGGCGGCTTGCAGCGGCAGTTTCGGGGGTCATCTGCTTTGTAAGCATTGCCGCAGTCAGTGCTGCAAACAGCTCCGGAACCGGCGCCGCAAACGGTGCGGCAGACGGTGAAAGCGCTGCATTGTTTCTGGCGGCGATAATCAGGGGCGGTATATGTATGGCAGGCACTCTTTGCTTTTTCGATACAGTGACCATTATCCGCTGCGGAGGTCAGAACCCCGACATAAGGGCGGCAAACCGCCTTGCCGCCGCAGGGGCTGTGTATATGATAATCATATGCTCACTTATGCCGAGGACGCTGGGTTTTCTTAACATCGGCAGGATAACCGCAGGAATTTTCTGTACTGCGGCGGCAAGGAAATTCGGCGTCAAAGGCGGGTCTGCGGCGGGAATACTGTCGGCGGCGGCTTTTCTGATGTGCGACCCCGGGGCGGGACGCAGCGGGGCTATGCTGGCGTTTGCCGCAATGATAGCAGGGCTTTACGGCGACAGGGGAAAATATTCGGTGAATGTGGCCTTTATCCTTTCCGCATTCGGCATATGCGCCGCAGCGGGAATGCCCTCGGGAACGCCTGCGTTTATAGCGGATATGGGTGCGGCGGCGGTGCTTTACTGCATTATCCCCGAAAATATTTACATAGGAAAGCTGGGGATGATATCCTCATACAAAAGCAGCGGCGCTGCACAGTGTTCAAACGAACTTGTGTTCACGGAAAATATGTTAACGGAAGTGGTAAATGATGTTGAGGATGCGGCAAGAATGCTTGCAAGGGTTTACGAAAAGGAACAGACGGCGGGGGGAGAGCTTGCTGTCAGCGACACTGTCAGGGAACGGGTCTGCGCTTCGATTTGCACTAAAGAAAGGTGCAGTGCGGTTATCGGCAGCGCTCCGAGGGAGATATCGCAGGGTTGCTTCCGTGCTGCGCAGGGGATTCTCGAAAAAAAAGGCAGCATTACTGGAAAAGAGCTGCCTGCGGGCTTCGAGGGCTGCACGAAAAAAAATCTCATCGCTTGGGAGTATAACACATTATACGGAGTTAAGAAAATACAGTCCCGCAGGCGTGCGGGGGCAAAGCGATTTTTAGATAATATAGCGGACGAGCTTTCGGCCTGCGGCGGTATGATGGGAGACATTGCACGGGGGATGGATAGTCGGACGGCGGAGGACGAGGCAATGAGCGAGGCTGCTTTCAGGGTGCTGCGCCGCAAGGTGAATGAGGTAAAGTCCGTTAGGGTGACCTATGACGAGGCGGGCAGACCTTTCTGCGAGGCGTTTTTTACGGCTCACGAGAAATTTTCGGCGCTTTGCCTCACACGTGTGACTGCCAGGCTTTCCGAGCTTCTGGGTGAAAATCTTGAAAAGCCCGCTCTGCTCAGCTGCACACCCGCAGGCAATGAATTGCCCCTTTACCGTGCACGCTGGTGGAGCGGCGGGGGATATTATCCCGATTTCAGCGTTTCCTGCCACTCTGCCGAGGGGGGCATTTGCGGTGACAGCAGCGCTGCCTTTGAGGACGGCAGGGGAAATTTCTACCTTATTCTGTCCGACGGCATGGGCACGGGACACAGGGCTGCCGCTCAGAGCAGCATGGCGGTAAGCATTCTTCGAAGACTTATTCTGGCGGGGGCGGACCTTATAAACGGCGTGAAAATGCTGAATGTTCTGCTTTCCTGCGCAGGGGCGGACGAGACCTTTACGACTGTTGATCTTCTGTGCATAAGCTGCCTTACAGGGCACGCCCGTCTTATTAAAATGGGGGCGGCTCCCACCACGGTGATATGCGGCGGCGAGATAAGTGTTTACAGCGAATCCTCCGCACCTGTGGGCATAATCGACAGTCCTGCCGTTGAGGAAATTTCCTTTGAGCTGGACGAGACTGCACGTATAATCATGGTGACCGACGGTGTGGGTGAAAGCTGCACGGAGCTTATAAATGCCATGCTTTTGAATGAGCGGCTGACCTGCGAGCAGACGGCGGACAAACTGGTGGATTTTGCGGTGAACGAGGGCGAAAGCAGCAAGACAAGTCTGCCCGATGATGTGACTGTGGGAGTGATAAGGTTACTGCGATAAACAGCATTGCTCCCTCTCAATCGCCGGGGGAGTGGCTTTGCTCCCCCACCACGCCGAGAAACTGCCGCCACTTCCCCTACTGTGCCGAGGGCGGCTGGCAATTGTGACTTGCCTAAAATGAAATGTGACTTTGTATGCGAAATGCTTGACGTTGTTAACGACTTTACGTTGCCGACCAAAGGGACAACCTCCCAGGGGGGAGAGGGGGCGCTCTGGGTCTGC
>CAZGAZ010000121.1:0-8606 GCA_964523835.1 uncultured Ruminococcus sp. | reverse complement strand
GTGGAAAAGTTTGAAAGTTAGCGGTAAACCCCTAAGTTTCAGAGTATCTTTGGTGCGAAAGCTAATTAGCGGAGAGGAAAAAAATGAAAAAATACTGTATAATACCCCAAATATTGCTTCTGGTATGGTTCTTTCTTGATATGACAGGGTTCTGTTTCGGTGATACTTATCTGGTTGCACGCTCTTACAAAGATGACGGAATGTTTTTCCTTATATACTTATTAACGGTGATATTATTCATATTTAAAGAGAAATTCGGGAAATGGGCTGTTGCGGTATGGTCATCCTTATGGTTTATAACTCAATTTCTTTGTCATGAATGGTACACTGTTTTCGGCAAAGGGATCATGGGTACACTTGAAAGTAAAATCAGATTTTTTTCGGGGTCTTTACAGTGGCTCGAAATTGAGGGCAGATATATACCCGATGTTTATCATATTATTTTACATATTCTTATTATAATTGTAGTTATAACCGCAATAATATATATCAGGTACACACGAAAAACCAATGATCAAAGCTGATTTTCAGCTCTTTGCATTCCCGGCCGAATGACCGTAAAATGACCGGCAGAAATGCCCCGGGGCATATGCGTGCATTTTTAATCTAACTTTAATCTTATTTCCATTGACAAATTCTTTAAAATATGTTACAATATTTATAACCGAATTAAGGAAAATTTTTAAATATTTTTTTCCTTTAACAGGATTTAAAAAAATGGAGGTAAAATACTATGGCAGTAAGTTTGCAAAAGGGGCAGAAGGTAGACCTTACAAAGGGCAATCCCGGGCTTACCAAAATTATGGTGGGTCTCGGATGGGACGTGAATCAGTACGACGGCGGATATGATTTTGACCTGGACGCAGCTGCGTTCCTGCTTACGGCAAGCGGCAAGGTAGGGCAGGATTCGGATTTCGTTTTCTACGGCAATTTAAAGCACCCCAGCGAGGCTGTTGTTCATCAGGGGGACAACCTTACGGGCGCAGGCGACGGCGATGACGAGCAGATCATGGTCGATCTGGCGAAGATCCCTGCGGACATCAACAAGGTAGCTTTCACGGTTACCATTTACGATGCGGATGTAAGAAAGCAGAACTTCGGGCAGGTTTCCAATGCGTTCATCAGAATTGTTGACGAAAATAGCGGCAGAGAGCTTATCCGCTACGATCTGGGCGAGGATTTCTCCATTGAGACGGCGGTTGTTGTAGGCGAGCTGTACCGCAACAACGGCGAATGGAAGTTCAACGCCATAGGCAGCGGCTTTGCGGGCGGTCTGCGTGCGCTGTGCTTGCAGTATGGGGTAAACGTTTAACAGAAGCAAGAAACCGAATTGCTGCTCGCTTTGAAAAGATCGGATTTTCGGAGGCAGGCGGTTTTGCCGGCTGCCTCTGATATTGCCGATATATCTGTTTTGTCGGGTTTTACAAGGCTAATAATGCAGACCGATTGATCGGGGAAAATGATGATGAAAAAGAAAAAATTTCTGACCTTTATTACTGCTGCATGTGCGGCGGCTGTTTGTCTGCAAATCTCCGTGAGCGGCAGACAGGCTCCGGATGATTCCGATGATATTTACACAGGCGGGTTTGAGCGGTACGATCCCGAGTTGTCTTATGACGAGCTTAACAACTATATTTTAGGCGAGGACATGAGCTTTATTGATGACGGATATGATGTGGTGATCTCGGCAAAATATGATATAGGTTCCCGCAGAGCGTGGAATATGACTTACATAGACACCTTAGACGGCTACAGCATATATTTTGAACCCTATAGAACCGATCTGAAAATAAAGATCCCCGACAGTTTCAAATATAAGAGATACAGAGGTAATGTATTCAAAGGATACACAAGCACTATTGAAGTCAAGGTTCTTGAAAAAAGCTGCAGCTTTAAGGAATTTGATCTGAATCCCGAAAATAAATATATGACCCTTGTGGATAATGTTGTTTTCAGCAAGGATAAAAAAACTTTGATGTCATATGCGCAGTATGATGAGAGAACATATTATGAAGTTCCCGAGGGTACGGAGATTATTGGATTCGGTGCATTTGGGAGCAGTAACAATATCAAAGAAATTCATATGCCCGATACCGTAAAGGAAATAGACAGTTCATTCGGTTCTATGGATAATCTGGAAAAGATCAATATCCCTCCGCTTGTGGAGGAAATACAGGGTTCTGCATTTTACGGCTGCGATAACCTGAAGGACGTGTACATACCCTAAAATTCAAAGCTGAAAAAAATAGGCGGCAACGCTTTTTATGATACAAAGGTAAGTGAACTGACGCTGCCGTCATTTGAAGTGGAAATATGCGATTACGCATTCTATGGAGACAGCGCCGCAAATGTAACGCTCAAAAGCTATGTAAAGCCCGGATTAAAGTCGGAATATCAGACAGAGGAAAAGAGCTGCAAGCTTCAATGGAATGCCATTCCCAATGCTTCGTATTATGAAATTTATCAAAATCTCGGTAACGGCGAATACAAAAATCTCGGGAAAACAACATCAACGTCCCACTGCTTTAAAAATCTTAAGCCGGGCTGTGAGTATACCTTTGCCGTAAAGGCTGTCGCTAAGATAAGGTCCTTTAAAGGCAGCCGTTCCGAAATTTATCATAATCTTCCGGAATATTTCATCATTGAGGGCACTATGTCGGAGGATATTTCGATAAGAGGATAGAAATTTATATACTTCTGTCTGTGCCAAAAATAACAGTCAAGCGTGAAAATAAAAAATGCAGGATCGGAAAATGAACTGCTGCAATTAATATTAGGAGGTGATGAGTTAATGGGAAGCTTAAAAAAGACAGTTGTATTGTTATTATCAATTATATCGGCAATACAGATGTTTTCGTTCCCTGTGTATGCGTTAAGGGACAATAAATACATCATAGACAGCAAGAAGGATTATTATGAATATGACGAAATATCTTATGAATGGTCTTGGATAACCGATGAGAAAAACAGAGATAATATAATTCTTTTTGACGGAAACCGTCCTGCTACGCAAGCGGGGATAGTGGATGATGCCGGTATACGGTATTATCCGGATCATCCGGTAATAAAACTTGTTCCGGACTCCATAAACGGAAAACCGGTGGTTGAAATTGAAGGAAGCTGTGTTGCGACCGAATTTGATTTGAACCCAAAAAATAAATATATGGAATGCATTGATAATGTTATATTCAGCAAGGACGGAAAAACCTTGATGGCATATTCCCAAAATAATTTGAGAGAAAGCTATAGTATTCCCGAGGAAACAGAGATAATAGGATGTTTAGCTGTTGCATATTCGGATAATTTAAAGGAAGTGATTATTCCCGAAAGTACCAATAAAATAGAGTATGCAGCGTTTGTAGGCTGTGATCAATTATCCGAAGTAATCTTTTTGCCGGGTAATTCAGGGCTGTATATTGAAAAATATGTTTTTTGGGCATCATATAATTTAAAAGAGATCACGCTGCCAAGCTTTAATGTTAAGATAGACAGAAGTGCTTTCGATAAACCGGAGAATGTACCGCAGCTAATTACATATGAACAGCCTGTGCCGAAAGCAGAGAACAGAACCGTTAAATGGGATAAAATCCCGAAAGCTTCGTACTATGAAGTTTATCAAAAACTGGGCAGCGGTGAATATAAGCTGCTCACAACAACAAAGGGCACATCATGCAGATTTGGTACGCTTAAATCGGGCTGTGAATACACCTTTGCCGTAAAGCCCATAGCGGTTATCCCGGCTGCAAATTACGACAAGAAGGAGGACGAGGGATATTTTCCCGAAACCTTTACCATTGAGGGCACTATGTCGGAGGATATTTCGGTGATAGGATAAATGTGGACAATACGGGCAATAGCCCCGTGTAAAAAATTTTAAAATAAAAGGAGAATGAAAAATGAACTATAATGCAATAGGCACAAGGGAAAATGTCAAGGTGATAGACACCAGCGAATGCAAGTCCATGAAGATCGAGATACTGGAATATCAGAAGCTGCAGGGCGGAAGAAACCCCTATGCGGCGCAGATGATGTACTTTATGGACAAGCAGAACATGAAAGCAAGGCAGGCGGTCATTTACATGGAAAACGACTGCGTAAAGGTCGAGCCGGGTGCGCTCAGCTATATGCGGGGCAATCTGGAAATGGTCTCGGGTGTGAATGCGGGGAATCTTCTGGGGAGAATGTTCACGGGGGCTGCCACGGGAGAGGCTATTGCACAGCCTGAATACAGAGGCACGGGAATGATCGTGCTGGAGCCGACGTTTATGCACCTGCTGACATTGGAGCTGAATATGGGTGAAGAGATCATTGTTGACAAGGGAATGTTTTTTGCGGCACAGGGGTCGGCGAATGTAAGCGCATATATGCAGCGGAATCTTTCCTCGGCGGCTCTGGGAGGCGAGGGCATTTTCCAGACGTCTATCAAAGGGCCGGGGCTTGCGGTGCTGGAATCCATAGTTCCCATGTGCGAGATAGACATTATCGAGCTTAACAATGACACTCTTAAGGTTGACGGCAATTTTGCGGTGCTGCGTACAGGCGGGATAAACTTTACTGTAGAGCGTTCGGCAAAGTCACTGCTTGGCTCGGCGGTCAGCGGAGAGGGCTTGGTGAACGTTTACAGAGGCACGGGGCAGGTCTGGCTTGCACCTACTATCAAGGTTTATCAGAGCATGGGAGCGTCTCCTTCGGCAACTGTGGGGGCGCACTGATATTGCGGGCAGGAAGCAAGAACCTCTTGTGCTGTACGGGCGGCATAACGCATGGGGGTGATGATGTGGAAGATATTTTTAATCAAGTTGAGAAAAATATAGATGAGCTTGTCATGGGCAATGTGGACTGGAGCGCCTGCGCTTCGGAGAAAGATCTGCTGGAGGCAAGGTCGGGGAAGCTTAAGCTTACGTTTATGGACAGGGAGATTCCCGATGAATGGCTCGGGGATATCAAGGGCAAAAGGGTGCTTTGCCTTGCGGGGGCGGGCGGACTGCAAGCGCCTTTGCTGGCCTGTGCGGGGGCAAGGGTCACTGTCATTGACATTTCCGAGAAAATGCTGGATAGGGACAGGGAGATCGCAGAGCGTGAAAAGCTGCCGATCAGAATAATAAAGGGCAATATGTGCGATCTGTCAATGTTTGGCGATGAGTATTTCGATCATATCATCAATCCGCTGTCGCTTATGTATGTTCCCGAGCCTTATGTTGTGTTTAGGGAATGTTACCGTGTACTGAAAAAGGGCGGGGTGTTTATTATGGCAGCGCCGTGTCCGATAAACTATGTCTGCGACTATGTTGATGATGAAAAGGGCGGGTATTACAAGGCTGTCCACAAAATGCCCTATTTTTCAAAGGAGCATGACGATTCCGACTGGATAGAATACGGGCACAGTATGGAAACATATCTGGGCGGTCTGATAAGAAGCGGGTTTATCATAAACGGATATGAAGAATGTCAGATGGAGGATATCACCGAACTGTATTTTATGGCAAGGGCGGTAAAGTGCGGTGATACGCCTCGGGGAGGGTAAAATGGAGGATTGTATTTTTTGCAAAATCGTAAACGGAAGTGTTCCGTCTAAGGTTGTCTTTGAGGACGAACACACTATGGCTTTTATGGATATTGCAGGAGATGTTGACGGGCATATTGCGGTTATCCCGAAAAAGCACTGCAATAACATACTTGACTGCGATGCGGAAACTCTTGGCAGGCTTATGAAAACGGTAAAAAAGCTTGCAGAGCATTTGGCGTACGACTGCGGATATAACGGGGTCAATTTACTGAATGCAAGCGGCGAAAGCGCAGGACAGTCGGTGCCGCATTTTCACATTCACATTATCCCGAGAAAAAGCGGCGACGGAATAGACGCATGGCCGGGATTCGACGGCGCAAAGCGGGATATTGAGGATGTTTTTAAGGAAATCATGATACGGTGATCTTCGGTTTGCGAAGATATTCATGTTCAAACATATTTTTCGGCAAATTTTCCGAATTAAAATAATAAAACGGGGAACAGGGCTTATAGGAGGTATGTAAAAATGCTATTGCCTTTAATATCCTGCCTCAGAAAAGGAGTAGATTAAAATGGCTGTAAATCTTATCAAAGGACAGAAAATCGACTTAACGAAAAATGCGCCGGGGCTGAAGCACATTATGGTGGGTCTTGGCTGGGACGAGGCTAAGCAGGGCTTCAAGCTGTCAAAGCTTTTCGGCAAAGGAGGCGATGACTTTGACTGCGACGCTTCGGCGATCCTTATCAACGAAAAAACAGGCAAAGCGGCAGGAAAAGACGACCTTGTTTATTTCGGAAATCTTACCCACAGTTCGGGGGCGGTAAAGCACATGGGCGACAACCTGACGGGTGAGGGCGACGGCGATGACGAGCAGATATTTGTTGATCTTACTCTGCTGCCCGGGCAGTATTCCAGGATAGTTTTTGTGGTAAGCATTTACGAATCCACGGCGAGAAATCAGGAGTTCGGCATGATAGAAAACGCCTTTATACGTCTGGTGGACAACGACACGGGAAATGAACTGTGCAAGTATAATCTGACCGATAATTACAGGGGCAAAACCTCCATGATCTTCGGGGAACTTTACAGGCACGGAAGCGAGTGGAAATTCTCGGCTATCGGCGAGGGAACTAACGACGACGGCGTGAGACAGCTGCTGAAAATGTACTGCTGACGGTGCTGACGGTGCTGTCAATGTTGTCAGCGCTGACAATATTGTCAGCGCTGCAAATTCGGTATTTCAGGAGGAACGAAAATGATACCGACATTTAAATACCACCCCGACCCGATAAAAACAGGAGCTTTTGAACGGGGTGAGCCTTGCAGATGTCAATGCTGCGGAATGCTGACAGATATTCGGTACAGTTTTCCTTTTTATACGACGGCGGATGTTGACTGTCTATGTCCGGAATGTATTTCAAACGGCAAGGCGGCTCAGAAATTTAACGGTGAATTTCAAGACCCCGGGAATGCAGGCAAGGTTTCCGACCCTGCAAGGCTTGATGAGCTTATTCACCGCACACCGGGCTACGGCAGCTGGCAGGACCCATATTGGATAGCTCATTGTGACGATTACTGCGCATTTATCGGATATGTCGGCTGGCCGGATATTGAAGATATGGGCATTGCCGGGGAAATTGAGGAGACTTACGACAGAGGCATTAATATGTTTGACCTTGATTTTATTAAGGAAAATTTGCAGAATAACGGCAGTGTACAGGGTTATTTGTTTAAGTGTCTGCACTGCGGCAAGCATTTGCTTTATGTCGACTGCGATTAGGATAGTTTCGTTTATGAATGCTCAGATTATATCAATAAATTTATGAAGGGTTGTGAAAATACAAATTGTCGGAGGAAATCAAGTGGGGCGCAGGGGCGGCGGAGTATCTCAAATACCGCATAGGTCCGCTGCTTTACACCCCGGGGCTCAGAAAAGACATTGCCCAAAAGCTGGCAGAATATAAAAAAATTGGGCTTAAAAGCGCCGCCATATGCCTGGAGGACACGGTCAGAGACGATATGGTGGAAATTGCTCAAAAGAACACTGTCGAGGAAATAAAAAAGTATCTTTCCCTGAATAGTGACAATGACCTGAATATTTTTATAAGGGTGAGAGATCCGGGGCAGATAGGGAAAATTTCCGATGCGCTGGGAGATGATGTTCACGGGATAAGGGGGTACATACTCCCGAAAATTGACGATGAAACGATCGTTCCCTATATGGCGGAGGCGGAGCGGCTGCGGGCGGACGGACACACAATTATGCCTATTATAGAAAATCCCTCCCTGCTGGATATGAGCAGGAGAGGACACAGGCTGGGCAGCCTGCGTGAGTCGCTGATTAAAATAGCCGATCTGATTGCAAATGTGCGGGTGGGGGGAAATGATTTTTGCAACGCCCTGGGAGTTACTGCGCCCATTGACCGCACTGTTTACGACATTCCGCCCATTGCGGGGCTGCTGTCGGACATTGCGGTGACGTTCACGCCTCATTTTGCGGTAAGCGCCCCCGTGTGGAATTATTTCGGCAATTCGGGAGGTATTAGCTGGGAAGAGGGGTTTAAACGTGAAACAGAACTGGACAAGCTGACGGGCTTTGTGGGAAAGACCATTATCCACCCCTGCCAGATCGCTCCTGCGCTGGAAAGCATGAAGCAGTCCCCGAAAGATCAGAGGGACGCACTTGCCATAATCGCCTCGGCGGACAGCGAGATACAGGTGCTCAAAAGCCCCGACGGCAGCAGAATGTATGAAACCAAGGTTCACACCAGATGGGCAAAACTGGTCTTGTGTATGGCGGAAATTTACGGGGTAAGGCAGGAAACCGAAGTTTGAAGGTTAGCGGTAAACCCCTAAGTTTCAGCGTACCTTTGGTGTGAAAGTCTGATTAACGGAGTGGAAAAGTTTGAAAGTTAGCGGTAAACCCCTAAGTTTCAGCGCACCTTTGGTGTGAAAGTCGGATTAACGGAGTGGAAAGTTTGAAGGTTAGCGGTAAACCCCTAAGTTTCAGAGTATCTTTGGTGCAACAACAAATTAGCGGAGAGGAAAAAGTTTGAAAATAGTAAAATGGGCTAAAAATCGAAAAAAGGGTACAAAAAA